>DFXC01000060.1 GCA_002383105.1 Hyphomicrobiaceae bacterium UBA4118 | reverse complement strand
GAAGAACACGAACCATTTGCCGACAAGCGCCGTGAGCGTGGCGGAGCCCGGATGAAGCAGCGCCTCGAGCGCGACGGATGCCGCCGGCAGCAAAAGGAGGCAAATGAACTGAAAGCCCTGCACCCGACGCCGGCCGATCTCATCTTGCGCGGCTAGCAGCCAGGCTCGGCCTAGGAACGTTGCCGGTTCGTAGTCCTGCGAGCCCCCTATTACGCTTCCTCCACTCTCTCTACATAAAGCTGCCCGTCGAGTTTGCGGAATTTATCGCTCATCTCGGCCATGCCGGCCTCTTTCGCTTTTAGCGCGGCGGCGTAGTCGCGCACCTGCTGGGTGATCTCCATGGAGCAGAATTTCGGCCCGCACATGGAGCAGAAATGGGCGAGCTTGTGCGCCTCCTTGGGCAGCGTCTCGTCGTGATAGGAGCGCGCCGTCTCCGGATCGAGCGACAGGTTGAACTGGTCCTCCCAGCGGAACTCGAACCGCGCCTTTGACAGAGCATCGTCGCGCGCCACCGCGCCCGGATGCCCCTTGGCGAGGTCTGCGGCATGCGCGGCTATTCTGTAGGCGATCACGCCCGCCTTCACGTCGTCGCGGTTGGGGAGGCCGAGATGCTCCTTCGGCGTCACGTAG
This sequence comes from Hyphomicrobiaceae bacterium UBA4118, assembly GCA_002383105.1. Taxonomy (GTDB): domain Bacteria; phylum Pseudomonadota; class Alphaproteobacteria; order Rhizobiales; family Methyloligellaceae; genus Methyloceanibacter. Next base: position 3,600 of record DFXC01000060.1, on the reverse strand, counting down.
CAAAGCATGGCGGTGCCGAACCAGCCGATCATCGCCGCCCCAATGGCGCTCGTGATGTGGTCGTAAGCCGGGGCGATGTCGGTGACCAGCGGCCCCAGCGTGTAGAACGGCGCCTCACCGCATTCTTTGAGCTGCTTCTCGACATTGACCTTGATCTTGTGAATGGGCACGTGGCCGGGGCCTTCGATCATCACTTGGCAGCCGCGATCCCACGCGACCTTGGTGAGCTCGCCCAGCGTCTCGAGCTCGGCGAATTGAGCTCGATCATTGGCGTCGGCAATCGACCCTGGACGCAGTCCATCGCCGAGCGAGAACGACACGTCGTAACGCCGCATGATCTCGCAGATCTCCGCGAAGCGCTCGTAGAGGAAGCTCTCGCGGTGATGGGCGAGGCACCATTTGGCCATGATCGAGCCGCCGCGCGACACGATGCCGGTGACACGGTCGGCCGTGAGATGGATGTAGCGCAAGCGCACGCCGGCATGGATGGTGAAGTAGTCCACGCCCTGCTCGCATTGCTCGATGAGCGTGTCCTTGTAGACCTCCCAGTCGAGCTTGACGGGGTCGCCACCGATCTTCTCCAGAGCTTGGTAGATGGGCACCGTGCCGATCGGCACCGGCGCGTTCCTGATGATCCATTCCCGCGTGGCGTGGATGTTGCGTCCCGTCGAGAGGTCCATGACGGTGTCGGCGCCCCAGCGGATCGCCCATACCATCTTCTCGACCTCCTCCTCGACCGAGGAGGTCACGGCGGAGTTGCCGATATTGGCGTTGATCTTGGTGAGGAAGTTCCGCCCGATGATCATCGGCTCGGACTCGGGGTGATTGATGTTGGCGGGAATGATGGCGCGGCCGCGGGCGACCTCCGAGCGCACGAATTCGGGCGTCACGAACGGAGGCAACGACGCGCCGAAGCTCTCCCCGTCGGCGAGCCGCGCTTCTGCTTCTTCGCCTTGGCGCTCGCGTCCGACATTCTCGCGGTGCGCCACATAGATCATCTCCTTGGTGACAATGCCGGCGCGGGCAAGCTCAAGCTGGGTGACCGGGGCGCCGGCAATGCCCCGCATGGGCTGGCGCTCGCCGGCGAAAGGCCGCGCGAGATGGCTCGCGGCCACGGCCCCGTTGTCCTCCGGCCTGACCACCCTCCCCGCATAGACCTCAACGCTGCCGCGCGCTTCGACCCAGGGGGTCCGCAACGGGAGCAGTCCGCGCTGCACGTCGATTGAGGCATCGGGATCGCTGTAAGGCCCCGAGGTGTCGTAGACCCGGAAGGTGGCGCCTTCGGCGAGGCCGATCTCGCGCAAGGGCACGGCGACGTCGTCGTGGCCCTGAGGCGCGGAATAGACTTTGCGGCTTCCGGGCAAAGGCCCTGTCGTAACCTTTGGCGGGGCGACGTCTTTGGCGGAGATCGGCTTGTTCATCGTCAGACTCCCGTGGCTCGGGGGAGCTGGCGTTGGGGCAGCATGCGTGTTCCCTGTCCCTTCGCCGGCATGACCCGGATCAGGTTCTAAGGGTCTCCGCCAGGACCTTGGCCTTCACCAAAGCAGCGGACTCTCAGCCCCTTTCCCGGGGCTCCCCTCGAAACAGATGTAATGTAGGCCTCGCTGGGCGCGTGTCAAACGGCGCCTGGTTCGCTTTCGGTTTATTTCCGCCGCGGTCGCTTTGCCACGGTGGAGGCGGCCGGCTTTGCGCCGTTCCATAAGTCCTCATAGCCCATGACGCTGAGGATGACGCCGATCACGATGGTGACCGCGGCGCCGGCGAGGACCCCCGCGTGGCTCGCGATCATGCGGCCGCCAAGGGTCTGCACCGTCGCCGGAAACACCAGGTTGGAAATACCGCGAACGATGAGGAGCCAGCCGAGGATGGTGACGACCACCCGCCAGTCAGGCACCCAGAGGTTGTGGGCGTTGACGACGGCCAATCCGGCGGTAAGCGCGAGCGCACCCGTAATAAAGATGAGCGCCCGGCTGGCGATGAACTCCTTCGCCAGGCTCGAATAGGCGTCCCCTTCCAAGAGCATGCCGAAGACCATGCCGACGCCGATGGTCAGCAGCACCGGTCCCATCAGTCGCGCGAGATATTTCGATGCGGTCATTTTGCTCTCCCTCCCGGTTCTAGAAGCGCCCAGCCTCAAGCCCTCCAGCCAAAGTACGAGGCTACAGGGCGGGGCCGTTCGTCCCAACGCCGCACCAGGATCGACTTTTATCTAAGCGAAGGGCGCCAACTCGCTCTGTGGCCAGGCTTACCCCCGGCGCCCTCGAATACGCTCATGTTAAGCCGAACCCGTTGGAACGCAAGCTGGAGGGAGACCGCTGAAAGATCACGGCAATGGCCGGGCCCGCAGGCGGCATCGGCAAGCTAAAGGGCGAGGCGCGGCAATTGGCTTAGCCCCTCAACGGCAAGGGAAATCTTGCGGGCTCGCCTCAAGCAGTTTATGCCTCGTCATCATTCTGCCGTGCTTCACCTTGAATTGCGGGCCCCGAGGCCTGTTCCCCCCGCCGCAACCGAGGTAAAAAGACCCGTGAATCAGGACGCTTCGACCGACACGCCGACGCGCTCGAAAAGCGCCGCCGCCTCGTATCGCTGGATTGCGCTCCTCGTCCTCCTGGCCGCGACGGTCGGAGGCGTGCTGCTTTATTGGCGCCATGCCGAGATCTACCCGTCCACCGACAACGCCTATACCGGCGCCAACATCGTGCGCGTGGCCTCGCAGGTCTCCGGACCGGTGGTCCGCGTCTATGTCAAGGACGACGATAAGGTTGCAACCGGCGATCCCCTCTTCGACATCGACCCCACGCTTTACGACGCGGCGCTCCGCAATGCGCGCGCCCAATTCGACGCTGCCGTTTCGGCGGCCGGCACCGCGGCTGATGCTCTCAAGGCCGCGGCACAGAAGCTCGAGGACAAGCGCGTGGCGCTCGAGGACGCGCTTGGCAAATATCGCGACGCCAAAGACGCTGAGAAGGAGGGCCAGCCCCCGTCCGACCAGCTCAGCACGGCGCTGAAGGCCTGGCATGACGCCTTGCAGGCGTTCGACGACGCCGAGGGCGAATTCGCCAAGGCCCAAGACAACAAGCTGACGGTGACGACGCCGACGGTGCAGCTTCGCGCCGCTTCCGCCCAACTCGACAAGGCGACCCACGATCGGGTGAAGACCCATGTCACATCCTCTGCCAACGGTTGGGTCTCCAATGTCAGCTTGAGGCCGGGCACGGTGGTGCAGGCCGGCACGCCGGCCTTCGCCGTGATCGAAGATGGAAACTGGTGGGTCGACGCCAACTTCAAGGAAACCGATCTCGGCCGCATCGAGGCGGGTCAAAAGGCGACCGTCCGCCTCGACATGTATCCCGGAGTCACCCTCGAAGGCGCCGTGGAGAGCATCAGCGCGGGCTCAGGCGCCACCTTCTCCGTGCTGCCGCCGGAGAACGCCACCGGCAACTGGGTGAAAGTCACCCAGCGCTTCCCGGTGCGGATCAGGATCACGAGTACGCCAGACCCCGACAAGCCGTTGCGCTCGGGCTCGAGCGCCACGGTGACGATCGACACCACCGAGACCGCGCAAGGCCAGAAATGAGCCTGGAGCAGCGCGGGCGTGGC
>DFXC01000098.1 GCA_002383105.1 Hyphomicrobiaceae bacterium UBA4118 | reverse complement strand
CTCGGCGCCTCGTCGGCCTGGCGGCTCGCCGCGATCTTCGGTCCGCAGCACGGCTTCCGCTCAGACCTCCAGGACAACATGATCGAGACCCCGCATGGGAAAGACCCGCGCCGCAACGTGCCGATCTTCTCGCTCTACAGCGAAACGCGCGAGCCGACCCCCGAGATGCTCGATCTCATCGATGTCCTCGTCATCGACCTCCAGGATGTCGGTGCGCGCATCTACACCTTTATCTACACCATGGCCAACTGCCTGCGCGCTGCGGCGCGGGCGGGCCTTCCCGTCATCGTATGCGACCGTCCCAATCCGATCGGCGGTGCGGTGGAAGGGCCGATGCTGCAGCTGGGCTACCAGTCGTTCGTCGGGCAGTTTCCCATCCCGATGCGGCACGGCATGACCGTCGCCGAGCTCGCGCTTCTGTTCAACCAGCATCACGGTATCGGCGCCAAGCTCGAGATCGTCCCCATGGAGGGTTGGTCGCGGGAGATGTATTTCGACGATACAGACATCCCCTGGGTGATGCCCTCGCCGAACATGCCCACGCTCGATTCGGCCATCGTCTATCCCGGCACCGTGCTGTTCGAAGGCACCATGATCTCGGAAGGTCGTGGCACGACCCGCCCCTTCGAGCTCATTGGAGCGCCCTGGCTCGACGGCATGCAACTTGCGGCGCGCATGAATCGCGCCGGCCTCAAAGGTGCTTACTTCCGCGAGGTGGCCTTCGAGCCCACCTTCCAGAAGCATGCGCGCGCCAGCTGCGGCGGGTGCCAGATTCACGTGACGTCGCGGGTAGATTTTGCGCCCGTGAAGGCCGGCGTGTCGCTGATCCGCGAATGCTTCGGGTCCGCCCCGACGAAATTCAAATGGCGCGAGCCGCCTTACGAATATGAGCACGACAAGATGCCCATCGACATTCTGGCAGGCTCCCCGCAGCTCAGAGAGCAGATCGAGCAACAGGTCCCGCTTGAGGAGATCGCCGAGAGCTGGCGCCCAGGCGAGACGGCGTTCGCGGAAGCAAGACAGCCCTATCTGCTCTATTGAGCGCGGAGTGGAGCGCGCGCCAAGCGCTCCCCGCATCAAGGCTATGGCAAGGCCGCTGCCAAGGCGTAAAAGGCAGCCCCGATCAGCGCGGCGGCAGGGAGCGTGATGACCCACGCCACAATAATGCTTCCGGCTATGCCCCAACGAACCGCCGAGACCCTCCGCGCGGCCCCGACGCCAACGATGGCGCCCGTGATGGTGTGGGTCGTCGAGACCGGCACGCCGAGCGATGTCGCCAAATAGAGCGTCAGCGCACCCGCCGTCTCGGCGCAGAAGCCTTGCACCGGTCTGAGGCGCGTGATTCGTGAGCCCATGGTCCGCACGATGCGCCAGCCGCCGATCAGGGTGCCGAGCGCCATCGCCGCCTGGCACGACAGAACGACCCAGAACGGCACGTAAAAATCCGAGCCCAGCAGATTTTCCGCATAGAGCAGGCCGGCGATGATGCCCATCGTCTTCTGCGCATCGTTGGCGCCGTGCCCGATGGAATAGAGCGCCGCCGAGCCCAACTGAAGCACGCGAAATTTCTTGTCGACGGCAAACGGGGTGCTGCGCACGAGGAGCCAGGCCACTGCCAGCCATAACAGGAGCGCCAGAGCAAACCCCAGCAGCGGCGACCACACGATCGCGCCCACGGTCTTGATGATGCCTGGCCACACGACGGCGCTGAGACCGCTCTTGGCCGTCCCTGCGCCGACCAGGCCGCCGATCAGGGCGTGCGAGCTCGACGACGGGATGGCTCCCCACCAAGTGAACAGATTCCAGGTGATGGCGCCCATCAAAGCGCCGAAGATGACGCGGGCATCGACCACCTCGGGGGCAATGAGGCCGGTGCCGATGGTCTGCGCCACATGCAAGCCGAAGAACAGAAAGGCGATGAAGTTGAAGAACGCGGCCCAGACGACGGCGATGCTCGGCGAGAGCACGCGCGTGGAGACGACCGTGGCGATGGAGTTTGCCGCATCGTGCAGGCCATTAAGGAAATCAAAGACCAACGCGACGGCGACGAGAGCGACGATAAGGACGAGCGAGCCTTGCAGCATGGAAAGGCGCCCTTCCCTACTCAAACCTGCTCGATGACGATGCCCTGAATCTCGTTGGCAACGTCCTCCAGCCGATCCACCGTGTTTTCCAAATGATTGTAGATCTCGTTGCCGCGGATGAACTCCATCGGATCACAGGACTTCGCCTTCTGATAAAGGTGTGCGAGGCCGCGATCGTGCATATCGTCGGCATGGCCTTCGATGCGGTTGATGTGGAGGCCAATCTCGTTGATCTCGGCCGCGTTCTTGGCAAGCTCCGGCAGCATCGACACCGCCCGTTGCACGAGCTCGGCGCATTCGACGATCGAATCCGCCATCGCGCGCATCTCCTCGTCGAACGTTGTCACCTCGAAAAGCATGATGGCCTTGGCCGTTTGCTGCATCTGGTCGATGGAATCGTCCATCGCCGTGATCAGGCTCTGGATGTCGGCGCGGTCGAAGGGCGTGATGAAGGTGGTGCGCAGGCCGATGAGCACCTCCCGCGCAATGCCGTCTGCCTCGTGCTCCAGGTCAAGAACGTCCTGGCAGCGAAGCTTGATCTGCTCGCCGCCCATAAGCATCGCGCGGAGCGACCTGGCCGCCGCTACCACGACCGCCGCATGCCGCTCAAACTGCGGATAGAACTTCGCCTGGCGCGGCATCAATCGTTGAAACCATTGCAGCATCGCGCCTCACCCCTTGGCCTTAATCGGCCCCAAGCCGATGCAATGAATGCAGAATCGGCGCCAGGTCAAGGCGCGAGCGCTCACGGCAAGGCGTGCTCTGACAACATCGGGCAGCCCAGCGTCTTCTCCACCGCCTCGATCAGGTCCTGCCTCGACTTAGCGCTGACAGCATCGCCGCAAGGACGGTCGCGGCGAGACGAATGGCGGGAAAGGACGACACTATGCTATGTCTCCACGGGCCTAAGGGACTCTAGCTGAAAACATGGCGTGCATTTGGGTTCCCCGGCGTCGCAGGAGGGACTAGGGAAAACAAGCCGAGTCGGCACTAAAGGTTGGGCCCCCGCCAAGTCCGAGTCAGGGAAACTTCCGACCTGAGACTTCGCGAAGTCCACGGTCCAACCCTGATTTTCGGCGATGGCTTCGACGTTGAACCACCCATCGCACAGGGAGCGTTGATGCTCATGCATCAATCCCAAGGCGTGGCCGAATTCATGGCGAATGGCGTGATGCGTCCAGGTTGGATCGATTGTCATGTCCCTTACAACGTCCGGAAGATTTAGCGTCACCAGATAGTCCGGAAGCGGGATGTCTCCGAGATAGGACCAATCGCCCTTTCTCGACTCTTCTTGATTGACGTAGAGATCGCGCTGGTCCTCGTCATTGAGCGAGACTCTGATGTCGGCGCTCTGTGCATTCTGACAGATGTTGTTCTGGCCGTCGGTCTGGTACGAGAACGTAACCCCCGGAATTGTCGCTCCAGACCTTGGTGGTTTTCATCACGAAGTTCTGAAGCTCGGTCGACCCGTTCCAGAAGCAAACGGTGATGACCGGGTTTTTCCAGGAGATGCCTGCCCAATACACAAAGCGCGCCGACTGAAGCGTTTCAGGGGAGACGCCGGCCGCCTCGGCGGCAGCGATCTTCTTGCGTAACGCGTCGACCTGCAGTTCAACTTTTGCACTTGGGTCCACGGCGAGCGGGTTCTTCACGTCATGGGCTGCGGCGTATGGCGGCGCCGCAAGAATGGCAAGCGTCGATAGAACAGATGCGATCCGGAGCTGAGACAATGGCGATTCTCCTCGGGCTCGATGCCTAGTCTCCTGGGGAGCTTATTTGTTCGGGCAGTAGACGCAAATTAAAATGAAGTAATGGGCGCGGCGCTTTGGCCTTCAGGTCATCGCCGAGCACGGCGAGCGCCTCAATCGAGCCTCGATCAAGGCAAGCTTGGATTAGACGCAGCAAGAGCGGGCAAGTCGCGCCAGACCCCGCTTCCTATCTCCCCCGTGACGAGTTCGAACCGGCCCTCTTGCCCGCCGGCTTGGACTTATCTGTCCCAAACCAAGTCACGGAGATCCACCATGAACAAGCTTCTTCTCGCGTTTGCTTTGGTCACCGCCTCTGCAGCGCCCGCCCTGGCAGACTTAGGCAAAGAGCCTACGGCGCTTCACTATCGCCACGCTGCCTCGACCGAGGCGCGCCGCTTTGATTGGAAGAGTGGGGAAATGTTGCCCGATCAGCACCCGGTCAACGACCCCTACTGGCAGCCCTGCGACTACACCTCTAACTCCGACGTAAACAGCTGTGAGTAGAAGCGGCCAAACCCTGATCGATTGGTAACCGATCTCTTTCCCGTGCTGCCCGTTGCAGCCTTGAACCGTTCTTGCCTAGGGCGTAGGTCACAGGGATTGAGCCGGTGCGGTTGAGCACCGAATCGCAGAGTGGCGGCGATCTTCTATGATAGCCGCCACGCTTGGCATATTTCAGCATCAAGCGCGTTGGCCCTCGCGGCTGTTGCGCGCCGGCCGTGCGGGACGAGGCAGATGGTAACGCCTGCCGAAGAAAAGACAGTGCTCGTCCTGCAAGGCGGCGGGGCGCTCGGGGCCTATCAGGCCGGTGCCTACGAGGCTCTGTGCGAGGCCGGACATATGCCGCGTTGGGTGGCGGGGATTTCCATCGGCGCCGTCAACGCGGCGATCATCGCCGGCAATCCACCCGAAAGGCGCGCAGCAAGATTGCGCACATTCTGGGAGCGCGTCTCCAGCCGTCTGCTCGCCTCGCCGCTTGCCAGGGACGACAACTCGCGCCGGATTTTCAATGAGACGAGCGCCACACTTGCGGCGGTCGGGGGCGTGCCCGGCTTTTTTGAGCCGCGCATCCCTCCCGCCGTGTTCATGCCGCAGGGAACGCCGCAAGCGATCAGCGTCTACGATACCGAGCCCCTCAAGTCCACGCTGCTCGAGCTCGTCGATTTCGACCTTTTGAACTCCGGCGCGGTGCGGATAAGCATCGGAGCGGTGCAGGTGCTTACCGGCAACATGAAATATTTCGACACGGCCAAACAAACCATCGGTCCTGAGCACGTCATGGCGAGCGGCGCGCTGCCCCCTGGCTTTCCCCCCATCGAGATCGAAGGCGAGCCCTATTGGGACGGTGGGCTCGTCTCCAACACACCCCTCGAATATGTCCTCGAGCGTGGGGGTCCGCGCAAAGACATGTGCATCTTCCAGATCGATCTGTTCAGCGCCAAAGGCTGCATGCCGGAGACCCTGTTCGATATCGGGCAGAGGGAGAAGGAGATCCGCTTTTCGAGCCGCACCCGGCTCAACACGGACATCTTCCGCGAGATGCAGACCATCCGCCGGGCCATTCGCCACTTGCGCGAGAAGGTGCCGGCGGAGTTCGACGACAATCCCGACTGGCAAATCCTCGATGACGTGAGCTGCGACGCGGCGGTCACCATCGTGTTGCTCATTCACCGGCGCGCGGCCTATTGGACCCAGTCGAACGATTACGAGTTCTCGCGCTACTCGATGGAGGAGCACTGGCAAGCCGGACGGGCCGATGTCGAGCGCACATTCAACCATCCCGCCTGGAAGAACCGCAAACGGCCCGAGGAAGGCGTGAAGGTGCTCGACCTGACGCGCGACCTCGACACCGACCCAAAGGAACGAGCCCTATGAAAATCGACGAAGTCAAAGCGCGCGCCTTCGCCATGCCGCTCACGAGCCCGGCTTTCCCGCCGGGGCCCTATCGCTTCGTCGATCGCGAATATCTCATCATCACCTATCGGACCGATCCCGCAGCGCTTGAGCGGGTGGTACCGGAACCCCTCACCTTCGACGAGCCGCTCGTCAAATACGAGTTCATCCGCATGCCGGACTCGACCGGCTTCGGCAACTACACGGAGTCCGGCCAGGTCATCCCGGTGAAATTCAAGGGCCAGGAGGGCAGCTACAGCCACTCCATGTATCTGAATGACGGCCCGCCCATCTATGGCGGCCGCGAGCTGTGGGGCTTCCCCAAGAAATACGCCCAGCCCTGCTTGAGCGTCGACAAGGATACGCTGATCGGGACGCTCGACTATGGCTCCGTGCGCGTCGCCACCGGGACCATGGGCTTCAAGCACAATGCGCTCGATCTCGGCGCGGTCCATGCGAATCTCATCAAGCCGAATTATCTTCTGAAGATCATCCCGCATGTGGATGGAACCCCGCGCATCTTGGAGCTTGTCGACTACCGGCTCGAGGACATCGTCATGAAAGGCGCCTGGTCGGGGCCGGCGACGCTCAACCTGAGCCCGCATGCGCTGGCACCCGTCGCCGTGCTCCCGGTGCGTGAGATCGTCTCGGCGACGCATATCGTTGCCGACCTCACGCTCGGGCTCGGCACGGTGGTCTACGATTATCTCAAGCCGTAAGGAGTGTCCCCCATGAAGCTCGACGGCAAGGTTGCCCTCATCACCGGAGCCGCCAGCGGCATCGGCCATGGCATCGCCAAGCGCTATCTCGAGGCGGGTGGGCGCGTAGCCATCGCCGACTTGAACATGGATGGTGCGGTCAAAGCGGCGAAGGAGCTGGCCGGTCCGAAATCGGCTATCGGCATCGGCATGGACGTCTCCAAGGAAGACGCGGTCAATGCCGGCGTCGCGCAGACGGTCAAGGTCTTCGGCCAAGTCGACATCCTCGTGTCCAATGCCGGCATCCAGATCGTGCATCCCATCGAAGATTTTCCTTTCGCCGATTGGAAGAAGATGCTCGCCATCCATCTCGACGGCGCGTTCCTGACCACCAAGGCCTGCGTCAAGCACATGTACAAGCGGAACGGCGGCGCCCTCATCTATATGGGATCGGTGCACAGCCACGAGGCCTCGCCCCTAAAGGCGGCCTATGTGACGGCGAAGCACGGCCTTCTCGGGCTCGCGCGGGTGATGGCCAAAGAAGGGGCGAAGCACAATGTCCGCGCCAATGTCATCTGTCCAGGCTTCGTGCTGACGCCGCTGGTCGAGAAGCAGATCCCCGAGCAGGCCAAGGAGCTCGGCATCAGCGAGGACCGCGTGGTCAAGGAGGTCCTGCTGGCCGAGACCGTGGACAAGGAATTCACCACGGTCGAGGACGTGGCCGAGGTCGCCCTATTCCTTGCCGCCTTCAAGACCAATGCTCTGACCGGCCAGTCCATCTGCGTCAGCCATGGCTGGCATATGAGCTAGAGCCGGCAAGGTCCCTTGGTGCTCCGGCGCGCTATCTCATGCCACGCGGCGGGCGCCGGCTTGCCTGGCCTCAGCCTTGATAAACGCCAGAAGGTCGGCGTTGACCTGGTCCTTGAGTGTCGTGCACAGGCCGTGCGGGCGGCGTCTAAAGCGCTCGCGCGCTTTAGACTCCCTTCGATTGGGCGATTGCGGTCGCCTTGCGGCTATTAGCTCGATCCTGCGGCGATTTGGCTGCCCTGAGCCTGGTGTGGCAGCAAGCGAGCTGCGGCCGATGGCCTCGCCCCGGTCTTGCGCAGCAACCTTCAGCTTCCGGGCGCTCCCTATGTGACGATCATCGGCGCCAAAAGCTAAGGCAAGGCGCCTCGCCTCGATCGCTTTGACGACTTTTTCTTCGGCTTGTTGCTCTGCTCTTCAAAGCGAAGATCCCGGCCTTCCCCGCAATCGTTTTGATGCACGACGAGATCGACGGGATCCACGAAGGCATTGAGGCCTTGCGAGGGCGTCACCTGAGACGTGATCTGCCGGTTGTTGCAGATCGCCGAGGACAGAACCTCGGGAGCGTTCTTGACGACGATGGGGAGGTTTCCCTTGAACACATTGTGATTGAGCTCAACCTTGGCGACGGCGCCCTTCTTCCCGGCAATCGAGACCCCGGGGCCCTCGTTGTCGAGAAACTGCGAGTTTTCGATGCGCACGTCGCTGACCTTCTGATCGGGGTCGTCCGGCTCGAAATCGATGCCGGCGCCCGGGCGCGTCCCCCGCGTATTCCTGAAGACCGAGTGGGTCACCACGAGGCCCTCGGCATCGATGACGGACAATCCCTGACGGCGGTTATTGTCGGCAAGGACGGAGCAAAGCTTCACGTCGGTGGCGCCTTGGATGTAAAAGCCATCGCCCCACATTTTCTTTGCGGTCAGCCCGCTGATGGTGATGTGGCTCGCGTCGCCACCGATGCGTATCCCGAAGCCCCACGCGCCTGACTTGCCCTTGTGCTCCTCCCGCTCGCCTTCGAGCGTCCCACCGGTCACCGTGACGTTGGACGCGGCCGAAATCGTGAGGATGGAATATTTTGCCGAGTCGTTCGGTATCGCCTTGAGCGTGGCATCCTTCGACAGCTTGAGCGTCATGTCGCTCTTGAGAGCGAGACGGCTGTTGCCCGCGGCATCGACCAGGTAGATGCCGTTGGGGACAAGGACCGTCCCTCCCTTCCCCGCGACCTCGTCGATGGCAGCCTGAATCGCTGCCGTATCGTCGGTCTGGCCGTCGCCCTTGGCACCCTTGCTCTTGACGTTGACGACAAGGGGCGACGCGGGCGCTTGTACGCAGCGCTCAAGCGCGCGCGATGGGGCGGCAAGGGAGGTGACGCATGCCGCCAAGGCCAAGGCCCCCAGAAGGACGCCTGCCCCGCTCATCTTGCCTTTGGGCATCACCATCGTCCGCGCCATCCGCCGCAATCGCCCATCCCTCGGGAAGAGCTTTAGGTTTCAAATTCCGGGCTGGCAACACGCTACTCGGCGGGCGCGAGCGCGCCCTTGCGCCGCTTCTCCGTCTTACCCGTGAGCCGCCGTTGCAGCCGATCGAGATAGAGATAGACGATCGGTGTGGTGTAGAGGGTGAGGAGCTGCGAGAGCGCGAGCCCTCCGACCATGGCGTAGCCGAGCGGCTGGCGGAGCTCCGAGCCCGCGCCGTGGCCGAGCATCAGCGGCACGCCGGCGAGCATGGCAGCCATGGTGGTCATCAGGATCGGTCGGAACCTGAGCAGGCAGGCTTCGCGGATGGAGGCCTCCGACGACATTCCATCGCGCTGACGCTGCACGGCGAAATCGACCAGCATGATGCCGTTCTTCTTGACGA
>DFXC01000083.1:32996-33359 GCA_002383105.1 Hyphomicrobiaceae bacterium UBA4118 | reverse complement strand
GCGAAGACGTAGGTGACGCGGCCGTTGATGGTGCCCCAGCCGGTGACCACGCCGTCGCCCGGGACCTTGTTCCCCTCCATGCCGAAATCGGTGCAGCGGTGCTCGACATACATGTCGAACTCCTCGAAGGAGCCTTCGTCGAGCAGGAGGTCGAGGCGCTCGCGCGCGGTGAGCTTGCCGCGACTGTGCTGGGCCTCGATGCGCTTGGGGCCGCCGCCGGCGCGGGCCTTGTCGCGGCGAACCTCGAGCTCTTCCAGGACTTCCTTCATGGCCGCTCCCCATGTGACGCACCCATGACGGTCAATAGCATGGGCCACGAGTCCCGCAAATGGCCCCTTCCCTATCCACCCTTAGTCATGGCCG
>DFXC01000083.1:31896-32762 GCA_002383105.1 Hyphomicrobiaceae bacterium UBA4118 | reverse complement strand
GTGCTTGATGGGAAATTCGTGGGTGCCCGGGACTTCGCCCGGGCATGACGGCTTTTTGTTTCGCGTTAATCTAGAAGCTTCAAAAGCCTCGCTGCGGCGGCAAAATCGCGCCAGCGATTCGCGCGGCGCGCCTCGGCTTCCGCGTCTTCGCCCCATCGGCTGATCTGCCAGTCCTCATCCGCATGGGCAGCCTTCCACGCCTCTTCCGGCTTGAGCCGTTGCTGCGCCACGGCGAGAGCAAGCAGCGCCGACCCCGTGAGCTGCGTCATCACATGGACGGCTGCCAGGCGGAAAGCATCGAGACCCTGAAGCTCCCGCTTGATGCCCTGGAGAGCGGACTTGGGCTGCGCCACATGAACGATCCCTTCGGCGAGCCGCAAAGGCGCGTTCAGCGCAGACGTAGCCCAGGCGAGCACAGGATCCCAATGCTTGCCTTGAGCCGCTACCAACCCCTCCGGGCCCCCGGCCCGGTAGCAGAGAAGGTCCGAGCCAGCGTGCGCCACGATGTCATCGATGACGGCGTCCTCGCGTCCGCGCACGCCGTCGATGGCGCTGTTGGCGAGCTTGGTGAGCGGCATGGTCTCGGGGTCGATGCTCTCCCCTTGCGCGCGCCATTCCTCGGCAACGGCCTCGGCGAGATCGCGCGCTGGCAGCACCAGCGGGGCTTTACCCGGCGTCCGCACGGGCTTGCCGTCGAGCAGCAGGGCGCTACCGTCCGCGCCCTGATCCTCGACCGCCACCTCTTTATAGAAGCGCTTGGGAACAGCCGTCTTTCTTTCTCTGCCCTTGCCACTCGCCGGCACGGCCTTGTCTGACCCTTGCATCGCGTTCCCTCTCACCGTTTGTACCGCGCATGGGGCGAGCCT
>DFXC01000083.1:9586-31599 GCA_002383105.1 Hyphomicrobiaceae bacterium UBA4118 | reverse complement strand
AAATGTCAGATGGGTAGACGCTGCGCCTTGGTTCTAAGCTTGCTCGCCGCCTTTGGACTCTTCGCCCCCGGCAATTACGCGCGCGCCGCCGACCCCGTGTTCTGCGGCAAATATGCGAACAACGCAGACAAGGCGGTCAAACTCGCCAAGCAGCTCAAATGCGGCTTTCAGGGCTTGCGCTGGGGCAAGGGCACGAGCGGCCACCTGGCCTGGTGTCTGATCGTCGACGAAACGCTCGCCCAGTCTGAGGCCGACGCCCGCGCCAGCGAATTGCAGGACTGCACCTGCCATTGGTACGCCGATCAGACCATGGTGCAGATCGCCAGCAATATCGCCAACAAATGCGGGTTCACCGGATTGCGTTGGCTCGACGACAAGCAGGCCTACTTCGATTGGTGCTCCAAGATGAATCCTGGCATGAATGCCATGAAGAATGAGATCAAAATCCGCGACGGCATGCTGAAGTGCTGCTGAGCACCCATCGGCTTAGTCCGCTCCCGCTGCATCGGCCTCACGCGCCTCGAAGCCGAAATCCGCAAAGGTGCGCGCCATATGCTCGGGCAGGGGTGCCGTGACATCGACCACGCCCTCGCCGGAGGGATGGGGAAAGCTGATGCGCCGCGCGTGGAGGTGAAGCTTGTTGGGGATGCCCTCGGGCAAGTCCTTGTCGCCGTGATATTTCTCATCGCCCAGGATGGGATGGCCGAGGATCGCCATATGGGCGCGGAGCTGGTGCTGCCGCCCGGTGACGGGCTTGAGCGAGACGAAGGCGACCTGCTGCCCTGCCCGGTCGACGACGGCATAATGGGTCACTGCGGACTGGGCAACGTCCTGCTCGCCGGCGCGCGCTTTCCGCACGCGGTCGCCTTCGGGACCCGAGGCCTTCACCAGCGCCGCCTCGACCTTTCCCTGCGGCGGCCGCGGCACGCCATGCAGCAGCGCCCAATAGATCTTGCGCACCGAGCGGGTCTGGAAGGCGCGCCCGAGCTTCGCCGCGACCGACCGCCGCTTGGCGATGACGAGCACGCCGGAAGTATCGCGGTCGAGCCGGTGCACCAGGCGAGGCCGCGTCTCCGGCCCGTCGCCTAAGCCTTCGAGCAGGCGGTCGATATGGTGGGTGGTCTTAGTGCCGCCCTGCACGGCGATCCCTGGCGGCTTGTTGACCACCAGCAGATCGTCATCCTCATAAAGCGTGATGGAGGCGAGAAAATCCCGATCGGCCTTCGACAATGCGTGTTTCGGTCCCGGCGGCGGGGTCACGTCGGGGAGCGGCGGCACACGCACTGCCTGGCCTGCGGCAAGCCGCGTGCTCGCCTTGGCGCGACCGCCATCGACCCTCACCTGCCCGGTGCGCAGCAGCTTCTCCAGCCGGCTGTGGGGAAGGCGCGCGTAATGGGTCTTGAACCAGCGGTCGAGCCGCATGCCGTCCTCGGCAGCGCTGACAGTCTTCGTTTCAACTCCTGCCATGCCGCATCAACTGGCGTAACTTGCCCTCAAGCGCCAGTCATTTCACGACCAGGACCGTGCAAGGGGCGAGTTCGACGAGCCGGTCCGTCGTGCTGCCGATCACCCTATTGTAAAGCGCCGAATGGCCCATGAACCCGGTGACGAGGAGGTCGAATCCCTCGCGGGCAATGAAATCGACGATCGCCGGGACGGGGTGTCCGACCACGATGTGGCTTGTGAGCTTCACCCGATGGTGCTTTGCCTCGACCTCTGCCTTTGCCACCACCTCGGCAAATTTGCGATCGGCGAGCTCTTTATCGCCAATCACCTCCTCGCGCGAGCCCGGAATCCACTGAGTTTCCTCGACGCAGATCATGTGCAGCTGCGCCTTATGGGAGTGCGCCAGCCTCAAAGCCGCGACCAGGGCCTTGAAGGCCCCCTCGGACCCGTCGCTAGCGATCAGAATTTTCTTGAACATGGGCGTCCTCCTTGGCAATCGGCTTGAACGCCGGCTGGAACCAGCGCTGGGCAATCAGGGTCGGCACCACGGCACTGGCGATCACGGCGGTCACCAGGATCGTATACTGCTCCTGGTCGATGATGTGATTGGTCAGTCCGAACAGGGCCGAGATCGTGCCGAAGGTCAGTCCGGTGCACATCATCAACGTCGTATACATCCCCTCGCGGCAGCCAAAATTGAATACCCGCGTGAGCGGCAGGATGCCCACGAACTTCGTCGCCATCTTCACGGCGAGGAAGATGGTGATGAGCCCGATCGCCGCCATGATCGTGTCGAACTTCACGAGCGAGCCTGCTTTCAGGAAATAGAACGGCGTGAGCAGGGTGAAGGTGATGGCGCGGAGACGCTGTGCCAGAGCCCGTTCCTTGATGAAGAAGGTGGCGAGCGTCATCCCCAAGAGATAGGCCGGAAGGACGGCCTCGCTCTTGGCGATGGCAGCGAGCGTGGCCAGCCCGAACAGGATGAGCAGTAAAAGCTTCGCCTCGGGCTCACTGACGCGCCCGCCGAAACTCTTGGTGAACCAGGGCATGACTTTCGGCGTGAACCACATGGCGAGTGCGGTCGCCACGCCGAACAGTACGAGCCACACATTATAGTTGGCGAAGACGATCCCCAAGGCCAACACCGTGCCGACATCGTTCACGAAGCAGCCGGCCAAAATGATCTTGCCAATCTCGGTCTGATTCAAGCCGGTCTCCACCATGACGGCGTAGACGACCGCGACCGAGGTGGTCGAGAGCGCGATGCCGGCGATCTGCGCCTGCGGCCATGGCCAGCCGAGCGCATAATGGGCATAAGCGAGCACGCCGAGATAGGGGGCGATAAAACCGACCGCGCCGATCGAAAGGGTGGAGCCCAAATGCTTTCGCACCACGACGGGATCGAGCTCGGTGCCGGCGAGGAACGTGAGCAGGACCGCGCCGAGGCTCGCCAAATAGCTGATCCAATCATTGGGCGTGAGCCCGAGAAGATTACCGCCAAAACTGCCGACGATGATCTCGATCAGAGCCACCGAAATGCCGACCCGAATCGAGATCAGCGCCGAGACGAGGGCAAGACCGATCCAGAGCGCAGAAATCAGCCAGACACTTTCCATGTGCGGTCCTCTAGCCATCGCCGGTCCTGGTGCCGGCAATACGCAAAATGCCCCTGCGCAAAGCATGTGCAATGCGCGCTCGGAACTCATCTTGGCGGGAGCGATAAGGACCCGAACCCACCTGGCGGCGGGTGACCAGACCTCTCCCACCGCTACGAATAGCGGCAGGAGTCATCAGCCCTAAGGGGCAGTTTTGGGGGACTCCATCCCCTTTGTCGGCAAACTAGGTGAACAATTGCGTTTGCGTCAAGCGACCAAGAGGCGCAGCGGAGTCGAGCCTGGTTCCCCTGCAGATCCTGAGCCACGCCAAGGGCGCGTACCAGCAGCCGCGGTTCAACGTTGCCGAGGGCGTCCGGCCGGAAGAGCGGCGTGGCACCACCGATTGCAAACCCGCCACGACGCGAAAGCATTTTGGTCGTCTACGGCGAAGGGAAAGGCCAGTTGGCCGACCAGATTCGGTCTTGGTTCCTCAATGAGGGCTACAACTCCTCAGCGACCTCCACCGATTTTACTGAACTCGGCAAAGCGGCTCAAGCCCCAGGCACCGTCAAGCTTAGGTTCATGCCGAGCTTCGCTTCGAAGGTCCCCGACCTTACACAAAAGCTTAGCGCCAAGTTTCCGGAATTAGGCACCATTCAAAGTCAACAGGAGGACAAGCTCGCCCCCGGCGACGCGCAATTGCTACTCTTCTGAACGCCGCGAGGGACGATTACCGGGTGCCCTTCGCTTTACGCAGGGCAGCCCAGCGGTCGAGGCGCGACTTCACCTCCGCCTCGTAGCCATACGACGTAGGCGCGTAGAATTGCTGCCGCTCCATCCCGTCGGGGAAGTAGTTCTGTCCTGAGAACGCCTCGTCCTCGCTATGGTCGTAGGCATAGCCCCTGCCATAGCCCTCCTGCTTCATGAGCTTGGTCGGCGCATTGAGGATGTGCTTGGGCGGCAGCAGCGAGCCACTCTCCGTCGCCGCGCGAGACGCCGCCCCGAACGCAACGTAGGCCGCATTCGATTTGGGCGCGGTGGCAAGATAGACCGTGGCCTGCGCCAGCGCCAGCTCCCCCTCCGGCGACCCCAGAAAGTCGTAGGCCTCTTTGGCGGCATTGGCCTGCACCAAAGCATTCGGGTCGGCGAGCCCGATGTCTTCCACCGCCATGCGCACCAGGCGCCGGGCGATATAGAGCGGGTCCTCCCCGCCGGCGAGCATGCGGGCGAGCCAATAGAGCGAGGCGTCGGGGTCTGAGCCACGCACCGATTTGTGCAGCGCGCTGATCAGATTGTAGTGGCCGTCCTGAGACTTGTCGTAGAGTGGCGCGCGGCGCTGCACGAGAGCGACCAGCGCCTCGCGGTCAAGGGGAGTCTTGGCCCCCGAAGACGTGGTGAGAAACACATCCTCGGCAAGGTTCATGGCGCCACGGCCGTCGCCATCAGCCATGTTGATGAGCGCCAGGCGGGCGTCGTCGGTGAGCGGCAGCTTGCGACCCTCATGGGCTTCGGCGCGCTGCAATAGCGCTTCGATCGCCGCCTCATCGAGACGCCTGAAGGTCAGGACGCTCGCCCGCGAAAGCAGCGCCGAATTGAGCTCGAACGATGGGTTCTCCGTGGTGGCGCCGACCAGCACGATGGTCCCGTCTTCCATGTACGGCAAAAACGCATCCTGCTGCGAGCGGTTGAAGCGGTGGATCTCGTCGATGAAGAGCAGCGTGCCGCGCCCCTCCTCCCGCCGCGCGCGGGCCGCCTCGAACACTTTGCGCAAATCCGAGACGCCGGAATGGATCGCCGAGAGCTGCTCGAAGTGAAGCTCGGTGACCTCAGCGAGCAGCCGCGCGACGGTGGTCTTTCCCGTCCCCGGCGGTCCCCAGAAGATCACCGAGGACAGCCGCCCGGCCTTGACCATGCGGCGCAGGATGCCCTGCTCACCCAACAGGTGATCCTGGCCGATCACCTCATCGAGAGAGGCGGGGCGCAAGCGGTCGGCGAGCGGCCGGGGAGCGCTATCTGCGAGCCCGGCAGCCTCGAACAGCGTGGCCGCGGCCTTCTTCATGCGTTAGCCCTGAATGGCGAGGTTGAACACTTTCCCGCCGCGCTCGAGCGAAAGCCGCCAGCCGCCGTCAGCTTTATCGAGGACGCTGACAAGCTGCGCCACCGACTTCACCGTCTCATTGTTGAGGGCGAGCACGATGTCGCCGCGCTTGACGCCCAGCCGGGCTGCCGGGGTCTTGTCCTGGACCTCGAGCACCACCACGCCCTGCCTGCCGTCGTCGTCAACCCCGACCTCCTGGGCAACGGCAGGCGATAGGTTGGCGACCTTGCAGCCGGTCAGCGGATGGTGGCCTTCGAGATCGCGCCCATCGCGCGGCGGATCCTCGAGCGGCGCCACCAGCGCAACGGTCGCCTTGACCTTCTGGCCTTTGCGCAAGACGCCAAGCTCGATCGTCCCGCCGATACCCTTGGTCACGAAGCGGTAGTGGAAGGCTTGCGGGTCGTTGACCGGCTTGTCGTCGACGCTGACCACGACGTCGCCCGCAAGCAAGCCGGCCACTGCCGCCGGCCCCTTGGCGTGGACGTTCGCCACCAGCGCGCCCGACGGCGTCTTGAGGCCGAGCGAATCGGCGATGTCGGGGGTGACCGGCTGTAGCGTGGCGCCGAGCCAGGGCCGCTGCATCTTGCCGCCTTTGAGCGCCGCCTGAACCACGAGGCGCACCATGTTGGAAGGAATCGCAAATCCGATGCCGTGCGAGCCGCCGCTGCGGGAGAAGATGGCGGTGTTGATGCCGACCAGCTTTCCGTCCATGTCGACCAGCGCGCCGCCCGAGTTGCCGGGGTTGATGGCGGCGTCGGTCTGGATGAAGAACTGATAGTCGGAGATGCCGACCTGGGTGCGCGCCAGCGCCGAGACGATGCCGCTCGTCACCGTCTGCCCCACGCCGAAGGGATCGCCGATGGCGAGCACGAGATCGCCCACTTCGAGGGTGTCCGAATCGCTGAACTGGATCGAGGGAAACTCCACGCCCTTGGCATCGAGGCGGAGCACGGCGAGATCGGTCTGCTCGTCCTTGAGGATGACCTTGGCCGGAAACTCACGTCCGTCGGCAAGCGCCACGGTGATCTCAGCCTCGCCGCTTCCCTGGATGACGTGGTTGTTGGTGACTACGACCCCGTCGGTGCCGGCCAGCACGCCAGAGCCGAGCGAGTTCTGGATGCGCTCCTGGGGAATGCCGAAGCGCTCGCCGAACAGGCGCCCGAAGAACGGGTCGTCGACGAAGGGCGACACCATCTGCTCGACCCGGTGGCGCACATAGACGTTGACCACGGCCGGCGCCGCCCGCTTCACCACTGGCGCGAAGGACTGCTTCATCCCGACCGCGCTCTCGGGCACCGCGCGCTGAGCCTGGGCCGGTGCGCAAAGCCCGGCGAGCAGCAAGGCTCCGCCAAGGAGACTCGCGAAGCTCCTGATCCAGGGTGACGGTGTCATAGGTCTCATTGTTCGCCCCGATTGGGGTTGGTTAGCAACTACTCTGCGCAAGGCTATAGCCCAAGCTCTCCAACGGTGGAACTGGCTCTCCCGCGGCCAAATACAAGGGCCTAGGCGGGGTTCGTCCGGGGCGTTCTTAGCTTGCCCGACTAGGAAGTTCTACTAAGATGCCGCCGGGCGTGCTTGCAAAAATCAACGATACACTGTGGAGAGAAACGCATGCGCATGATGAAACTGGCCCTGGTCACCGGCTTTACGCTCCTAATCGGCAGCGGCTCGGCCTACGCAATCACAGTCAAGAAGAGAACCGAGGCCCCCGGCCTTCCCCCCGAGATCTGGGCGATCGTCGGAGAGTTTTGTGCCATCAAGGATTGGCATCCCGCTGTTGCCAAATGCGAGGAGACCAAAGAGGGCGACGTGACTTTCCGCACGCTCACGCTCAAGGACGGTGGCAAGATCAAGGAGAAGCTGACCGGCACCGAGGATCTCGCCTATACCTACGAGATCGTCGAAAGCCCGTTGCCTATAAAGAACTACAAGTCGAAGCTCTGGCTCGAGGTTGACGACGAGCCGGACCGCTCGGTCATCTTGTGGCAGTCGGATTTCGACGCCAACGGTGCCAGCGACGACGAGGCCACGAAGATCATCACCGGAATCCTCAAGGATGGTGTGAAAGGCATCAAAGCGCAGGCCATTACCGCATATGACGCTAAGCATCCCGACGCTAAAGAGAGCGACGACGACAACGACGACAAGAAATAGGTAAAAGACTCGCCCTCACCCGTCATACCGGCGGAAGCCGGTATCTAGGGCGCGCAAATCTCCGAGCTTAGATCTTTGGATTCCGGCTTTCGCCGGAATGACGCCTTGTCCGCTATTTAGGCGGCGGCCTTGTCGGTCTCTTCACGCTCAGCCGGCGTCGGGCCCGAATCGAGGCCGCGCGCTTCTGGATCGCGATCAACCAGCTCGATCACGGCCATGGGGGCCGAGTCGCCGTAGCGGAACCCGGCCTTGAGCACCCGCGTATAGCCGCCCGGGCGGTCGGCATAACGCGGCCCGAGCGTCCCGAACAGCTTCGCCACCATGGCCTCGTCCCTGAGGCGGGACAAGGCGAGACGGCGCGCATGTAGATCGCCCCGCTTGGCCAGCGTGATCAGCCGGTCGGCGACGCGCCGGAGCTCCTTCGCCTTGGGCAGCGTGGTTGCGATCTGCTCGTGCTTGATAAGCGCAGTGGCGAGGCTCGCGAACAGCGCGCTGCGATGGGTGGCAGTGCGATTGAGCTTACGGCCGGCATTGCGGTGACGCATGGTTCCCTCCGGGCGGTATCGGCGGTCAGAGATCAGAAGCGCTGATGCCTGACGTCCGATTTCCGATCCCTGGCTAATAGTGATCCTCGAAGCGCTTGGCGAGCTCCTCGATATTCTCCGGCGGCCACTCTGGCACTTCCATGCCGAGATGCAGCCCCATCGAGGCGAGCACCTCTTTGATCTCGTTCAGCGACTTGCGCCCGAAATTCGGGGTCCGCAGCATCTCGGCCTCGGTTTTCTGAATGAGGTCGCCGATATAGACGATGTTGTCGTTCTTCAGACAGTTGGCCGAACGGACCGACAGCTCGAGCTCGTCGACTTTCTTGAGCAGCGCGGCATTGAACACGAGCTCGGGCTGGCGCTCGAAGGTGGTCTCCTTCTTCGGCTCCTCGAAATTGACGAACACCGACAGCTGGTCCTGCACAATGCGCGCGGCGAGCGCCACGGTATCCTCAGGCCGCACCGAGCCGTCGGTCTCGATCTCCATGGTGAGCTTGTCGTAGTCGAGGATCTGACCCTCGCGGGTGTTCTCCACGCGATAGGACACCTTGCGCACCGGGCTAAAGAGGGAATCGACCGGAATGAAGCCGATCGGTGCGTCGTCGGGCCGGTTGCGCTCGGCCGGCACATAGCCCTTGCCCGTCGAGCTGGTGAACTCCATGCGGATCGCGGCGCCCTGGTCCAGCGTGCAGATGACGTGGTCGGGGTTGAGGATCTCGATGTCCGCGCCGCCCTCGATATCGCCGGCCTTGGCCACGCCCGGCCCTTCCTTCTTCAACACCATGCGCTTCACGCCGTCGGCATGCTGCCTGAGCGCGATTTCCTTGATGTTGAGGACAATGTTGGTGACGTCCTCGCGCACGCCTGGGATCGAGGAGAACTCGTGCAGCACGCCATCGATATGCACGGAGGTGATGGCGGCGCCCTGCAGCGACGACAGCAGCACGCGGCGGAGCGCATTGCCGAGGGTGAGCCCGAAACCGCGCTCGAGCGGCTCGGCTACGACCGTGGCGAAACGCTGCGGGTCGCGGCCCGAGGCGACGTTGAGCTTGGTGGGCTTGATGAGATCTTGCCAGTTCTTCTGCAGCACCTGGTGAGCCCTTTCTTGGTCCATGAGCGGGGCTGCCTGCCCCAGCTTCCGAGAATCCTCGTGCAACATGTGAGGGTCAGCCCTGCCTTTCTTAGACGCGCCGGCGCTTGCGGGGCCGGCAGCCGTTATGGGGGATCGGCGTCACGTCGCGGATCGAGATGATGTTGAAGCCGGTGACCTGAAGCGCGCGCAGCGCCGACTCGCGCCCCGACCCCGGTCCCCTCACTTCGATCTCGAGATTCTTCATGCCGTGCTCCATCGCCTTCTTGCCGGCATCCTCGGCCGCCACCTGGGCGGCATAAGGTGTCGACTTGCGCGATCCCTTGAAGCCCATGGCGCCGGACGACGACCAGGAGATGGCGTTGCCTTGCGCGTCGGTGATGGTGATCATCGTGTTGTTGAAGCTTGCATGCACATGGGCGACGCCCGAGGTGATGTTCTTCTTCTCGCGGCGACGAACCCGCGCTTTGTCCTTGGCCATGCTCTAATCCCGCATTTACGAGTTGACGCCGGCCGAAGCGACGGCCCGGCCACGCTTGGAGCCGTCTACTTTTTCTTGCCGGCGATCGGTTTGGCCGGGCCTTTGCGCGTGCGCGCATTGGTATGGGTTCTCTGTCCGCGCACCGGCAAACCGCGGCGATGCCGCAAGCCCCGGTAGCAGCCGAGATCCATCAACCGCTTGATATTCATGGCAACCTCGCGCCGAAGGTCGCCTTCAACCATATAATCCCGGTCGATGACTTCGCGGATCTGGCTGACCTCCGATTCCGTCAGCTGGCTCACCCGCCGTTCCCGCGGGATGCTGACTTTCTCGCAAATCTGCCTGGCGAAGGTGTCGCCAATGCCATGGATATAAGTCAGCGCCACCTCGACCCGCTTATTGGTCGGGATATTCACACCTGCAATTCGGGCCACGTAGACGTCTCCTCGCGCACGGCTAACGTGCTGAAATCTAAGCCGGAATAAACCAATCGGAACACAACGAAACCGACCGCGGGCAGGCAATACCCCCGGGACCGGTCAGTCCATCGTTCAGTGTAGTCGGGGTTATGTAGCGATTCCGCTTGACAAGGTCAACCGCGGGTATTTGCCCGATTTTGGCCCTTAAGCGCCGGCGCTCTCGAGCGCCTGGTCGATCTCCTCTTGCACGGTCGCGATATCGGCCATGCCATCCACCGCTCTCACCTTTCCCTGCCGCGTGTAGTAGTCGATCAGGGGCTCGGTCTGGGCATGGTAGGCCTTGAGTCGCGAGCGCACCACCGCCTCGTTGTCGTCCCGCCGCCGCACGAACTGGGTCCCTCCGCAGCGGTCGCACACGCCGGGGACTTTGGGCATCTTGTAGAGGTCGTGATAGCCTTCGCCACAATCGGCGCAAGCGAAGCGGCCGGCGATCCGCTCGACCAGCGCATCGTCGTCAACCTCCATCACGATCACCCGGTCGAGCCGCTTGTGGCGCTCCTTGAGCAGGCGGTCGAGCGCCTCGGCTTGGGCGATGGTGCGCGGGAAACCGTCAAGGATGAAGCCCTTGACGCCACCTTTGGCGTCGATGCGCTCGGCGATCAGCTTGATGACGAGATCGTCAGGCACGAGCTCGCCACGCTCCATGATGTCGCCCGCCTTGCGGCCGAGCTCGGTGCCGGCAGCGACTGCGGCCCTGAGCATGTCCCCGGTGGAGAGCTTGACCAGCGAGCGGGAGTCTTCGAGCAGTTTGGCCTGTGTCCCCTTGCCCGCGCCGGGAGGGCCGAGCAGGACCAGGTTCATCGCCGCCTCGCTCCTCTGAGACGCGACCGCTTGATCAGGCCCTCATATTGATGGGCGAGCAGATGGCTCTGGATCTGTGCGACGGTGTCCATGGTGACGCTCACCACGATGAGGAGCGAAGTGCCGCCGAAATAGAACGGCACGCCGGCATAGGAGATGAGGATCTCGGGCAGCACGCACACGGCGGCGAGATAGATCGCCCCCACCACCGTGATCCTGGTCAGCACATAGTCGATATATTCCGCCGTGCGCTCGCCGGGCCTGATGCCGGGAAGGAAGCCGCCATATTTCTTCAGGTTGTCGGCGGTGTCCTTCGGATTGAAGACGACGGCCGTGTAGAAGAAGGCGAAGAAGATGATCAGCGCTATATAGATGATGACGTGGAGCGGCTGACCTCGTCCGAGCATGGCCGTGACGGTGTTCAGCCAATCGGGACCCTGGCCGGCCGAGAAATTCGCCACCGTGATCGGCAGAAGCAGAAGCGAGGAGGCGAAGATCGGCGGGATCACGCCGGCGCTGTTGAGCTTGAGCGGCAGGTGCGAGGCGTCGCCCTGGAACATGCGGTTGCCGACCTGGCGCTTCGGATATTGCACGAGCAGCCGCCGCTGCGCCCTCTCCATAAAGACGATGACGGCGATCACGACGATCGCCATGATCAGCAGCAGAATGATCAGCGTCGTCGACAGCGCGCCTTGCCGGCCGAGCTCGAGCGTGCCCACGACGGCATGCGGCAGTTGCGCGACGATGCCGGCGAAGATGATGAGCGAGATGCCGTTGCCGACCCCGCGCGCCGTGATCTGCTCGCCGAGCCACATCAGGAACACGGTGCCGCCGACCAGCGTGATGGCGGTGGTGATGCGGAAGAACCAGCCGGGATCGAGCACCACATTGCCCGCGCCCTCGAGCCCGACCGCGATGCCGTAGCCTTGCAGCGCGGCAAGCATCACCGTGCCGTAGCGCGTGTACTGGTTGATCTGGCGCCTTCCCTGCTCGCCCTCCTTCTTGAGCTGCTCAAGATGCGGCCAGACGGTGGTGAGGAGCTGAAGGATGATCGATGCCGAGATGTACGGCATGATATTGAGCGCGAAGATGGCCATACGACCGACGGCGCCGCCGGAGAACATGTTGAACATGCCGAGGATGCCGGACTGGTTCTGCCGGAACACGTCGGCGAGCGCCTGCGGGTTGATGCCGGGGATCGGAATATAGGTGCCGAGACGGTAGACAAGGAGCGCGCCGAGGGTGAACCAGATGCGCTTCTTGAGCTCGTCGGCCTTAGCAAAGGCCGCGAAGTTGAGGTTGGAGACGAGCTGTTCCGCGGCAGAGACCATTGGCGCGCTCTCTATCCCTTATCGAGGATCGCTGAGGGCGGCGCCCAGACCGCCTCGCGTCACTCGGACTAGTCCTTCTTGGCGGGCTTCGCTTTTGGCTTCTTGGCCTCGCCCTGGTCGGCCTTGGCCTTCTTCAGCTCAGCCTCACTCTTTTCGGCCTTGGCCTCGCGCTTCGGCTTGTCGGCCTTGGCCTCGTCCGCCTCGGCCTTGGCAGGCTTGCCCTCTTGGCCTTCCACGGGCTGCTCGCCCTCGACCTTGGCAGCCTTGCCGGCCTTAGGTGCGGGCTTGGCCGATGCCGCCGCGCGCTTGTCGGCGCGGCGCTTGGCTTTGATCGCGTCGCCGGCAGGAGCTTCCCGGCCGGTGATGGATTTCAGCGTGACCGTGCCGCCTTTGGCCTCGACCGCCTTGATCGCGCTCCCCGAGGCACCGGTCACCTCGAAGGCGAGCTTGGAGGTGAGTTCGCCATGGCCGAGCAGGCGCACGCCGTCCTTGGCGCGCCGGATCAGACCCGCTTCCTGCAGCGCCGCGATGGTGATCGGCTTCTTGCCGTCGAGGCGCCCGGAATCGACGAACTCCTGAATGCGGCCGAGATTGAGCTCGTTATACTTCTTGGTGAAGATGTTCTTGAAGCCGCGCTTCGGCAAGCGCCGATGCAGCGGCATCTGTCCGCCTTCGAAGCCCTTGATGGCGACGCCCGAGCGGGCCTTCTGGCCCTTGACGCCGCGGCCCGACGTCTTGCCGCGCCCCGAGCCGATGCCGCGGCCGAGCCGCTTCTTGGCCTTAGTCGCGCCTGGCCGGTCGCTGATCTCATTCAGTCGCATGACTCTTCCCTTAAGCTCCCGCCTTGTCGTCGACGATGCGCACGAGGTGAGCGATCTTGGCCACCATGCCGCGCACCTGCGGGCTGTCGATCAGCGTCCGCCGCTTGTGCATCTTGTTGAGGCCGAGTCCGATCAGCGTCGCGCGCTGGATGCCGGGGCGCCGGATCGGGCTCCCGATCTGCTCCACGACGATCGTCTTCCGTTTTGCTGCATCGGCCATCTGGCTAATACCTTTGCTTGTCGAAGCTCGCGCTTAGGCTTCGGGCTGGGCCGCGCCGTCGCCCGCGCCGTCTCTGCGGCGTGAGACGATCTCGCTCACCTTCTTGCCGCGCCGCGCCGCCACCCCTCGTGGGCTGTCCTCGTGACGCAGCGCATCGAACGTGGCGCGCACCATGTTGTAGGGATTGGAGCTGCCGAGCGACTTGGCGACGACGTCCTGGATGCCGAGCGTCTCGAACACCGCGCGCATCGGACCGCCGGCGATGATGCCGGTACCGGGAGGCGCCGCCCGGAGCACGACGCGACCCGCGCCGTGATGGCCGGTTACGTCGTGATGCAGCGTGCGGCCCTCGCGCAACGGCACCTTGACCAGGTTGCGCTTGGCCGCCTCGGTCGCCTTGCGGATGGCCTCGGGCACCTCGCGCGCCTTGCCATGGCCGAAGCCGACGCGGCCCTTCTGGTCGCCGACCACGACCAGCGCAGCGAAGCCGAAGCGCCGGCCGCCCTTGACCACCTTGGCCACGCGATTGATATGCACGAGCTTATCGACGAATTCGCTGTCGCGATCCTCGCGGTCTCGTCCGTGCTGCGGGCCTCGGCCCCCTTTGCGATCCATCATCTCGATCCTCTAGAAGTTCAAGCCTGCCTCGCGGGCAGCATCGGCGAGCGCCTTGATGCGCCCATGATAGAGATAGCCGCCGCGGTCGAACACGACCTCCTTGACGCCGGCCTTGAGCGCCCTCTCGGCGACGAGCTTGCCCACGGCCTGGGCCGCGGCGAGGTCGCAGCCCTTGGCGAGCGCGCCTTTGAG
This sequence comes from Hyphomicrobiaceae bacterium UBA4118, assembly GCA_002383105.1. Lineage (GTDB taxonomy): Bacteria > Pseudomonadota > Alphaproteobacteria > Rhizobiales > Methyloligellaceae > Methyloceanibacter. The sequence goes on along the minus strand of DFXC01000083.1, from coordinate 17,728 downwards.
GTCCTTGTCCAGCGTCGAAGCCGCCGCCATGGTCTTGCCGGCGGAATCGTCGATCACCTGCGCATAAATATGCTTGGAGGAGCGGAACACCGACAGGCGCACCCGACCATTCGCCGCACGCTTCAGCGTATGGCGGACCCGGCGCGAACGCCGAAGGAAGCTCTCATTTAACGCGCTCATCTCTCTCGTCCCGCTACTTCTTCTTGCCTTCTTTGCGGAGGATGAACTCGCCCGCATATCGCACGCCCTTGCCCTTGTAAGGCTCGGGCGGCCTGTAGTGCCGGATCTCGGCGGCGACTTGGCCAACCTTCTGCTTGTCGATGCCGGTGATCACGATCTCGGTCGGCTTCGGACAGACCACCTGAATGCCTTGCGGAATGGGATAGGAGATGTCGTGGCTGTAGCCAAGCTGCAGTTGCAGATTGGACCCTTGCATGGCGGCCCTATATCCCACGCCCGTAATATCGAGCTTCTTGGTGAAGCCTTCGGTCACCCCGGCGATGAGGTTGGCGACCAGCGTCCGCGACATGCCCCACATGGCGCGCGCCCGCTTGGTGTCCTCGCGCATCGTGATCTCGATCTCGCCCTTGTCGAGCTTGGCGATGATGTCGTCGACCAGGACGTGCTTGAGCTCGCCCTTGGGACCTTTCACCTTGACCTCTTGGCCGTTCACCGCGGCGGTGACGCCGCCGGGAATTGCCACTGGTTTCTTGCCGATCCGCGACATGGGTCAAACCTTCGTTCGAATGTGCTGCGCTTAGAATATGCTGCAGAGAATTTCGCCGCCGACATTCTCGGTGCGCGCACGGGAGTCAGACATGACGCCTTTGGGCGTCGAGAGTATGGCAACGCCGAGGCCGTTGGCGACCGTCGGCAGGTCCTTGACCGATGAATACACCCGCCGGCCCGGCGTCGACACCCGCTTGATGTCCTTGATCGCCGGCTCGCCGTCGAAATATTTGAGCTCGATCTCGAACTCGGCTCGCCCGCCGGTATAGTCGACGCGCGCATAGCCACGGATATAGCCCTCCTCGGCAAGCACGTCGAGAACGTGCTCTCTGAGCTTAGAGGCCGGCGTCGTCACCTTGGCCTTGTAGCGCATCTGCGCGTTGCGGATGCGGGCCAGCATGTCACCTAGCGGATCGTTAATGCTCATCGATCGTCCTTACCAGCTCGACTTGACCATGCCGGGGATCAGCCCCTGGCTTCCGAGCTCACGCAGTGCGATGCGCGACATGTGGAGCTTGCGGTAATAGCCGCGGGGGCGGCCCGTGAGATCGCAACGGTTGCGGATGCGCGTCGGCGAGGAGTTGCGCGGCAGCTCCGACAGCTTGAGCCGCGCGGCGAAGCGCTCCTCGGCCGGCAGCGCGCGGTCGGCGGCGATCGCCTTGAGCCGCGTCCGCCGCGTCTTGAACTTCTTGGCGAGGCGCTTCCGCTTGTTGTTGCGCTCGATCATGCTCGTCTTTGCCATTCACTTCCTCCTGTCGCGGCTAAGGCCCTTAGCTGCGAAACGGAAAATTCAAGCCTGCCAGCAACGCGCGCGCCTCGTCGTCGGTGGGCGCCGTCGTGCAGACGATGATGTCCATGCCGAGCACATCCTCGACCTTGTCATATTCGATCTCGGGGAAGATGATGTGCTCTTTCAGCCCAAGCGAATAATTGCCTCGGCCATCGAAGCTTTTCGGGTTCAGCCCGCGGAAGTCCCGGACCCGCGGCAGAGCGATGTTCACCAGCCGGTCGACGAACTCGTACATGCGGTTCTGGCGCAAGGTGACCTTGGCGCCAATGGGCATGCCCTCGCGGAGCTTGAAGGTGGCGATCGATTTGCGCGCCCGCGTGATCACGGGCTTCTGCCCGGCGATCAGGGCGAGATCGGCGGCGGCCACCGTCACCTTCTTGGAATCGTTGATGCCCTCGCCCACGCCCATGTTCAAGACCACCTTGTCGAGCCGGGGCACTTGCATCCGGTTCGCGTAGCCGAACTCCTTGGTGAGCTCGTCCCTGAGCACATCCTGGTAGTGCTGCTTGAGACGGGGGGTATAGGCCTGATCAGCCATCGATGACCTCTCCCGAGCGCCTGGCAAAGCGGACCTTGCGCCCGTCCTTCAGAAATTTGTAGCCGACCCGCGTCGGCTTCCCGTCCTTAGGGTCCTCGATCGCGAGATTGGAGACGTGGATCGCGGCCTCCTTGGAGATGATCCCGCCGTCTTGCGTGGTGGTCTGGCGCTGATGGCGCCTCACCATGGCCACGCCCCTGACGATGACGCGGTTCTCCTCGGGCATCACCTTGAGCACCTCGCCCTTCTTGCCCTTGTCCTTGCCGGTGATGACCACGACGTGGTCGCCCTTCTTGATCTTGAGCTTGGGCATCACAGAACCTCCGGGGCGAGCGACACGATCTTCATGTGCTTCTTGGCTCTGAGCTCACGGGTGACCGGGCCGAAAATGCGCGTGCCGATCGGCTCGCCTTGCGGGTTGACCAGCACCGCGGCGTTGCGATCGAAGCGGATGATCGAGCCGTCCGGCCGGCGCACGCCCTTGGCGGTGCGCACCACCACGGCCTTCATCATTTGCCCCTTCTTCACGCGGCCGCGCGGGATCGCCTCCTTCACGCTCACCACGATGGTGTCGCCGATCGAGGCATATTTCCGCTTCGAGCCGCCCAGCACCTTGATGCATTGCACGCGCCGCGCGCCGGAATTGTCGGCGACGTCAAGATTGGTCTGCATCTGAATCATGGCACGTGCCTTTAACTCTTATCCTGGCCGTCAGCTCGCCGCGTGCTCACGCGGCAATACCGTCCATCGCTTCTGCTTGGAGACCGGGGGACATTCCTCGATCCACACCATCTCGCCCACCTTGAACTCGTTCTTCTCGTCATGGGCGTGGTAGTTCTTGCTCCGCCGCACGGTCTTCTGCAGCAACGGATGCGTGAAGCGCCGCTCGACGCGGACCACCACGGTCTTGTCGTTCTTGTCGCTCACCACGACCCCTTGCAGAACTCGTTTCGGCATTGTCTCGGTTCCTTTACGCCTTCGCGGCGGCGGCTTTCTGCCGCGCAATCGTCTGGATGCGCGCGATGTCGCGCTTGATCTGGCGCACTCGCGCCGTGTTCTCGAGCTGGCCCGACGCCGCCTGGAAGCGCAGGTTGAACTGCTCCTTCTTCAGCTTGATCAGCTCGTCGCTGAGCTGATCCTCCGTCATGCCGCGGACTTGACCGGCCTTCATGGCTTAGACCTCAACAATGCGCGCGACGACGCGCGTCTTGATCGGAAGCTTGGCCGCAGCCAGCCTGAGCGCCTCGCGCGCCACCGGCTCGCCGACGCCGTCGATCTCGAACATGATGCGGCCGGGCTTCACCCGCGCCACCCAGAATTCCGGCGTGCCCTTGCCCTTGCCCATGCGCACCTCGGTCGGCTTCTTCGACACCGGCACATCGGGAAAGAGCCTGATCCACACCCGGCCCGAGCGCTTCATCTGCCGCGTCATGGCGCGCCGTGCGGCCTCGATCTGCCGCGCCGTGATGCGCGCAGGCTCTTGCGCCTTCAGCCCGAAGGTGCCGAAGGCGAGCGTGACCGCGCTTGAGGCGGCGCCCTTGATGCGCCCCTTATGGGCCTTGCGGTATTTGGTACGCTTCGGTTGCAGCATGACGCTAAGCCTTGCCTTTCGATCTTACGCCTGGGCCGGAGAGGGCTCGCGGCGCCCTTGCGAGCGGCCGCCTTCCTGGGCCTCGAGCGCCTTGGTCTCCTGGGCCATGGGATCGTGCTCCATGATCTCGCCCTTGAAGATCCACACCTTGACGCCGATGATTCCGTAAGCCGTGCGCCCCAGCGCCGTGCCGTAGTCGATATTGGCGCGCAGCGTGTGCAACGGCACCCGCCCCTCGCGGTACCACTCCATGCGCGCGATCTCCGCCCCGCCGAGCCGGCCGCCGCAATTGATGCGGATGCCGAGTGCGCCCATGCGCATCGCCGATTGCACGGCGCGCTTCATGGCGCGGCGGAAGGCCACCCGGCGCTCGAGCTGCTGCGCGATTCCCTCGGCCACCAGCACGGCGTCGACCTCGGGCTTGCGCACCTCGACGATGTTTAAATGCACCTCAGAGTCCGTCATGGCCGCAAGCTCGCGCCTGAGCTTCTCGATGTCGGAGCCCTTCTTGCCGATCAGGATGCCGGGACGCGCGGTATGCACCGTCACCCGGCACTTCTTGTGCGGGCGCTCGATGACCACCTTGGAGATGCCGGCCTGCTTGCGCGAGGTGAGGATGTGATTGCGCATCTTCAAGTCTTCGTGCAGCAGCCGCGCATATTCGCCGCGCGTCGCGTACCAGCGCGAATCCCAGGTGCGGTTGATGCCGAGCCTGAGCCCGATCGGATTGACCTTCTGTCCCATCAAGCGGGCTCCTCGACTTGGCGCAGCACCACGGTGATCTGCGAAAATGGCTTCTCGATCCGGCCGGCGCGGCCACGCGCCCGGGCGCGCATCCGCTTCATCACCAGATTCTTGCCCACATAGGCCTCGACCACGACGAGGGCATCGACGTCGAGGTCATGATTGTTCTCGGCATTGGCGATTGCCGATTCGAGCGTCTTCTTCACGTCCTTGGCGATGCGCTTGCGCGAGAAGGTGAGATCGGCGAGTGCGCGGTCGACCTTCTTGCCGCGGATCAGCTGGGCAAGCAGGTTGAGCTTTTGCGGGCTCACGCGCATAAGCCGCGTGACCGCCCTCGCCTCGTTCTCTTTCAGCGTCCGTTCGCGCTGCGGCTTGCCCATAATTACGCCTTCGTCCTCTTAGCCTTGCGGTCTGCGGCGTGGCCGTAGAAGGTCCGCGTCGGCGCAAACTCTCCGAACTTGTGGCCGATCATGTCCTCGGTGACGAGCACCGGGATGTGCTTCTGGCCGTTATGGACGCCGAAGGTGATGCCGACGAATTGCGGCAGGATCGTCGAGCGGCGCGACCAGATCTTGACCACGGCGTTGGAGCCGCTGCCACGCGCCTTCTCCGACTTCTTGAGGAGATACCCGTCGACGAACGGGCCTTTCCAGACCGAGCGTGACACTTGAGCTATCCCTTCTTCTTCTGATGGCGGCTGCGCAGGATGAACTTGTCGCTTGCCTTATTGGAGCGTGTCTTCTTGCCTTTGGTCGACTTGCCCCACGGGGTCACCGGATGGCGGCCGCCTGAGGTGCGGCCCTCGCCGCCGCCATGAGGATGGTCGATCGGGTTCATGGCCACGCCGCGCACGACGGGCCTGCGCCCCTTCCAGCGCATGCGTCCGGCCTTGCCGAAATTGATATTGGAATTATCAGGATTGGAGACGGCCCCGACGGTCGCCATGCACTCGGCCGGCACCATACGCGTCTCGCCCGAGTTCAGCTTGAGGATGGCGTAGCCCGCATCGCGGCCCACGAGCTGGACATAGGTGCCCGCGGCGCGCGCGATTTGCCCGCCTTTGCCCTGCTTCATCTCCACATTGTGGATGATGGTGCCGATCGGCATGTTGGCGAGCGGCATGGCGTTGCCGGGCTTCACATCGACCTTGGTATCGGCAATGACGGTATCGCCGGGCGCCAGACGCTGCGGCGCAAGAATATAAGAGAGCTCGCCGTCCTCGTACTTGACCAGCGCGATGAAGGCCGTGCGGTTCGGATCGTATTCGAGCCGTTCCACCGTTGCCGGGACACCGAGCTTGCCGCGCTTGAAGTCCACCTTGCGGTAGGTGCGCTTATGCCCGCCGCCGCGATGCCACATGGTGACGCGGCCGTGATTGTTGCGCCCGCCGGACTTGGTCAGCCCTTCGGTGAGCGCCTTGACCGGCTTGCCCTTCCACAGATGACTGCGGTCGACGAGCACGAGCTCGCGCTGGCTCGGCGTGGTGGGGTTGTAGGTTTTAAGGGCCATTCTCGTCAGATCCTCGTCGTCACGTCGATCTTGTCGCCTTCGGCGAGCTTGACGATCGCTCTCTTGACGTCCTGCTGCTTGCCCTTGATGCCCTTGAAGCGCTTGGTCTTGCCCTTGCGGTTCAGGGTATTCACGGCAAGCACCTTGACGCCGAAGAGTTTCTCGATGGCCGCCTTGATCTCAGGCTTGGTGGCGTTGCGGCGTACCTTGAACACCACCTGGTTGGCCTCGGAGACGGCACTCGACTTCTCGGTGATGACCGGCGAAAGGATCACGTCGTAGGCGGACAGCGCGCTCATTTGAACCGTGCCTCGAGCGCCTCGAGCGCCGCTTTCGTCAGCACGAGCTTGTCGTGCCTCAGGATGTCGTACACATTGATGCCCGCGACCGGCAGCACGTCGACCTGCGGCAGGTTGCGCGCGGCCCGCGCGAAGGCCTCCTGCACCGCAGCGCCGTCGATGATCAGCACCGAGCCGAAGCCGAGCTTGGCGAAGCGGGACTTGAGGTCCTTGGTCTTGGCCTCCTTCAGCTCGCATTTGTCGATCACGAACAGCGTCTCCGACTTGGCCTTGGCCGAGAGTGCGTGCTTGAGCGCAAGTGCCCTCACCTTCTTCGGCAGATCGATGGCGTGGCTGCGCGGCTTCGGCCCGAACGACTTGCCGCCGCCTCTGAACAAATTCGCCCGACGGCTGCCATGGCGCGCGCGGCCCGTGCCCTTCTGGCGGTAGAGCTTGGCGCCGGTATAATTGACCTCGGCGCGGCCCTGCACCGAGACAGTGCCGCCGCGCCGCTTGGCGAGCTGGTAGCGCACCATGCGATGCAGGATGTCGGCGCGCGGCTCGAGCCCGAACACATGGTCCGAGAGCTCGACGGTTCCCGCCTTCTTGGCGTCGAGAGTGGTCACGTCGGCCTGCATCACTCTTGGCTCCCGGCCTCGGCCTGCTCTGGCTTGGCCTGCTTTTCTTGCTTCGGCGCCCCGCCGGCCGCCTTGCGGAAGGCGCCTGGCTTCGGCGCGCTCTCCGGCAGCGTGCGCTTCACCGCGTCAGACAGCAGCACCCAGCCGCCCTTGGCGCCCGGCACCGCGCCGCGGATCATGATCAGCCCACGCTCGGGGTCGGTCTTCACCACCCGCAGATTCTGGGTGGTGACGTTCACGTCGCCCATGTGGCCGGCCATCTTCTTGCCCTTGAACACCTTGCCGGGGTCCTGGCGCTGGCCGGTCGAGCCGTGGCTCCTGTGGCTCACCGAGACACCGTGGGTGGCGCGCAGGCCGTGGAAGCCGTGGCGCTTCATGACGCCGGCAAAACCCTTGCCGATGGTCGTGCCCGACACGTCGACAAACTGCCCCTCGACGAAATGGTCGGCGGTGATCTCCGCGCCCACCTCGATCAGGTTCTCAGGGGTCACGCGGAACTCGGCGAGCTTGCGCTTGGGCTCGACATTGGCCACGGCGAAATGCCCCCGCGCGGCGCGGGACAGACGCTTCACCTTGGGCCTGCCGGCGCCGAGCTGGAGCGCGGTATAGCCGTTCTTCTCGTCCGTGCGCTGACCGACGACCTGGCAATGCTCAAGGCGCAGCACCGTCACCGGGATGTGCTCCCCGGCATCGGTGAAGATCCTGGTCATGCCGACCTTTTGCGCGATGACGCCTGATCGCATCGGTCTTGCTTCCTTGCCTCGTCTCGCGTCTACAGCTTGATCTCGACGTCGACACCGGCGGCGAGGTCGAGCTTCATCAGCGCATCGACCGTCTGCGGCGTGGGGTCAACGATGTCGAGCAGACGCTTGTGAGTGCGCATCTCGAACTGCTCGCGGCTCTTCTTGTCGATATGGGGCGAACGGTTCACGGTGAACTTCTCGATGCGGGTCGGCAGCGGAATAGGTCCGCGCACTTCCGCGCCGGTTCGTTTCGCCGTGTTGACGATCTCCTTGGTCGACGCATCGAGGATGCGATGGTCGAAGGCTTTGAGCCTGATTCTTATGTTCTGGCTTTGCATCTCGATGGCCTCAAATTGAGGAGCGCGCCGCTTGCGGCGACGCGCTCCCTTGCCTCCCTTATTCGATGATCGCCGCCACCACGCCGGCGCCCACGGTGCGGCCGCCTTCGCGAATGGCGAAACGGAGTTTCTCCTCCATGGCGATCGGCACGATCAGCTCGACCGTCATGGCGATATTGTCGCCCGGCATCACCATCTCGGTTCCTGCCGGCAATTCCACGACGCCGGTCACGTCGGTGGTGCG
>DFXC01000083.1:8684-9423 GCA_002383105.1 Hyphomicrobiaceae bacterium UBA4118 | reverse complement strand
AGTAGAACTGCGGACGGTAGTTGCCGAAGAACGGGGTGTGGCGCCCGCCCTCCTCCTTGGTGAGGATATAGGCCTCGGCCTTGAACTTGGTGTGCGGCTTGACCGAGCCCGGCTTACACAGCACCTGGCCGCGCTCGACGCCCTCGCGGTCCACGCCACGCAACAGGCAGCCGACATTATCGCCGGCCTCGCCCTGGTCGAGCAGCTTACGGAACATCTCCACACCGGTGACGACGGTCTTGGTCGTGGGCTTGATGCCGACGATCTCCACCTCCTCGCCAACCTTGATCACGCCGCGCTCGATGCGGCCGGTGACCACGGTGCCGCGGCCGGAGATCGAGAACACGTCCTCGATCGGCATGAGGAACGGCTTGTCCTTGGGACGGTCGGGCTGCGGGATGTAGTCGTCGACCGCCTGCATCAAGGCCTCGATCGACTTCTTGCCCATCTCCTCATCGCGCCCTTCGAGGGCTGCGAGCGCCGAGCCCTTGACGATCGGAATCTCGTCGCCGGGAAACTCGTATTTGGAGAGAAGCTCGCGGACCTCGAGCTCGACGAGATCGAGGAGCTCAGGGTCGTCGACCATGTCGACCTTGTTGAGATAGACCACCAGCGCCGGCACGCCCACCTGGCGCGCAAGCAGGATGTGCTCGCGGGTCTGCGGCATGGGGCCGTCGGCCGCCGAGACCACGAGAATGCCGCCGTCCATCTGGGCGGCGCCCGTGATCATGTTCTTCAC
>DFXC01000083.1:6890-8519 GCA_002383105.1 Hyphomicrobiaceae bacterium UBA4118 | reverse complement strand
ATCATGTTCTTCACGTAGTCGGCATGGCCCGGACAGTCGACATGGGCGTAATGCCGCTTGCCGGTCTCGTACTCCACGTGGGCGGTCGAGATGGTGATGCCGCGCGCCTTCTCTTCCGGCGCCTTGTCGATCTCGTCATAGGCAGTGAACTTGGCGCCGCCCTTCTCCGACAACACCTTGGTGATCGCGGCGGTCAGCGTGGTCTTGCCGTGATCGACGTGACCGATGGTCCCGATGTTGCAATGCGGCTTGGTCCGCTGGAATTTTTCCTTAGCCATGCTGGCTCTCCATCCTTCTATAGTCAGTCGTTCTTCGTCCGGCCGATGCCGGCTATTCCGTTAATTCTCAGGCGAACTTCGCCTGCACCTCGTCCGCCTGCGCCTTCGGCACCTGCGCATAATGATCGAACTGCATGGTGAACTGCGCCCTCCCCTGGCTCATCGAGCGGAGGTTGTTCACATAGCCGAACATGTTGGCGAGCGGCACCATGGCGCTGATCACCGATGCGTTGCCGCGCGTCTCCTGGCCGCGCACCTGGCCCCTGCGGCTGGTGAGGTCGCCGATGATGCCGCCGACATAATCCTCAGGCGTCACCACCTCGACCTTCATGATGGGCTCCAGCAGCTTCGGCCCAGCCTTCAAGGCGCCTTCACGGAAGGCGGCGCGGCCGGCGATCTCGAACGCCATCACACTCGAATCGACGTCGTGATAGGCGCCGTCGACGAGCGAGACCTTGACGTCGAGAATGGGAAAGCCCGCGAGCACGCCGGCTTCGACGACGCTCTTGACGCCCTTCTGCACGCCCGGGACATATTCCTTCGGCACGTTGCCGCCGACCACCTTGTTCTCGAACTCGTAGCCCTTGCCTTGCTCGTTCGGCTCGATCACGAGCTTGACGCGGGCGAACTGGCCAGAGCCGCCGGTCTGCTTCTTGTGGGTGTAGTCGACATCGGCGCGCTTCGACACGGTCTCGCGATAGGCCACCTGCGGCGCGCCGACATTGGCCTCGACCTTGAACTCCCGGCGCATCCGATCGACGATGATGTCGAGATGCAGCTCGCCCATGCCTTTGATGATGGTCTGGCCGGACTCGTGGTCGACCGAGACGCGGAAGGACGGGTCCTCCTGGGCCAGACGATGCAGCGCGACCCCGAGCTTCTCCTGGTCGCCCTTGGTCTTGGGTTCCACGGCGACCTCGATGACCGGCTCGGGAAACTCCATGCGCTCGAGAATCACGGGCTTGGCCGGATCGCACAGCGTATCGCCGGTCGTCACGTCCTTGAGGCCCGCCAGCGCCACGATGTCGCCGGTGAAGGCCTCCTTGATGTCCTCGCGGTGATTGGCGTGCATGAGCAGCATGCGGCCGATGCGCTCCTTCTTGTCCTTCACCGTGTTCAGAAGGGTCGTGCCGGTTTCGACCTTGCCGGAATAGATGCGGCAGAAGGTGAGCGAGCCGACGAAGGGGTCGTTCATGATCTTGAAGGCGAGCATCGAGAGCGGCGCAGCGTCGGAAGGCGCGCGGGTCGCCTCCTGGCCGGTCTTAAAGTCGATGCCCTTCATCGGCGGCACGTCGAGAGGCGAGGGCAGATAATCGACGACCGCGTCGAGCATCGGCTGCACGCCCTTGTT
>DFXC01000083.1:6340-6733 GCA_002383105.1 Hyphomicrobiaceae bacterium UBA4118 | reverse complement strand
TTCTTGAAGGCCGAGCCGCACAGGATCGGCACGAAAAAATTGCTCACCGTCCCTTTGCGAATGAGCGCCTTGAGCTGCGCCTCGTCAGGCACCTTGCCTTCGAGATAGGCTTCCGTCGCCGCCTCGTCGACTTCAGAGGCCAGCTCAACGAGCCGATCGCGATACTCCTTGGCCTGATCGAGGAGACCTGCCGGGATTTCCTCGTCGTGAAATTCAGCGCCGAGCGCCTCGTCGTTCCACACCACGGCCTTCATGCGGACGAGATCGATGATGCCGACGAAGCTCGACTCCACGCCGAGCGGGAGCTGGATCACGATCGGCTTAGCGCCGAGGCGGTCCTTGACCATCTGCACCGAGAGGAAGAAGTCGGCGCCGATCTTGTCCATCTTGTTG
>DFXC01000083.1:1882-6163 GCA_002383105.1 Hyphomicrobiaceae bacterium UBA4118 | reverse complement strand
TCTTGTCCATCTTGTTGACGAAGATCATGCGCGGCACGCCGTATTTGTCGGCCTGGCGCCACACCGTCTCGGTCTGCGGCTCGACGCCCTGGTTGGCATCGAGCAGCGCGACCGCACCGTCGAGCACGCGCAAGCTGCGCTCTACCTCGATGGTGAAGTCCACGTGGCCAGGCGTATCGATGATGTTGATGCGCTTGCCGTTCCAATAAGCGGTCGTCGCGGCCGAGGTGATGGTGATGCCGCGCTCCTGCTCCTGCTCCATCCAGTCCATGGTAGCAGCGCCGTCGTGCACCTCGCCGATCTTATGGCTCTTGCCGGTGTAGTAGAGGACCCGCTCGGTAGTCGTGGTCTTGCCGGCGTCGATATGCGCCATGATCCCGATATTGCGGTAGTCCTCTAAGGGGGTAGCTCGCGGCATCGTCAGATCCTTGCACTCGTTACCAGCGGTAATGCGAGAAGGCGCGATTCGCCTCCGCCATGCGGTGGGTGTCCTCGCGCTTCTTCACCGCAGTCCCACGGTTGTTGGCGGCATCGAGCAGCTCGCCCGAAAGACGCTCGACCATGGTGTTCTCGTTGCGCCCGCGCGCCGCCGAGATGATCCAGCGGATGGCGAGCGCCTGGCGGCGGTCAAGCCGCACCTCGACCGGGACCTGGTAGGTGGCCCCGCCGACGCGCCGCGACCTCACCTCGAGCGCCGGCATGACATTGCGCAGCGCCTCGTGGAACAGCTCGATCGGGTTCGACTTGGACTTCTTCTCCATCTGGTCGAGCGCACCATAGACGATCCGCTCGGCAACGGACTTCTTGCCCTCCTTCATGATGCTGTTCATGAATTTGGTGAGTACGTTGTCCCCGAACTTCGGGTCCGGGATGACCTCGCGCTTATCTGCTTTACGCCGCCTCGACATGTCGTCTGATCCGTTTCCTATACGCGAAACGACCCAATTACTTGGGTCGTTTGGCTCCATATTTGGAGCGCCGCTGACGGCGGTCGCTTACGCCTTGGGTGTCAAGCACGCCGCGAATGATGTGGTAGCGTACGCCCGGAAGGTCCTTGACGCGCCCGCCCCTGATCAACACCACCGAGTGCTCTTGAAGATTATGGCCCTCGCCGGGGATGTAGCTCGTCACCTCGAGCTGATTGGTCAGGCGCACGCGCGCCACCTTGCGAAGCGCCGAGTTCGGCTTCTTCGGCGTGGTGGTGTAGACGCGCGTACAGACCCCCCGCTTCTGCGGGCAAGCCTGCATGGCCGGGACCTTATTCCGCTTCCCCGGCTGACGGCGCGGCTTGCGGATGAGCTGTTGTATCGTCGGCATGGATGCCTTTAATCCAATCGTCCTGGCGGGCAAATAGCCCACATCATCTAGAGCCGAAGTGCGGGTCGCGTCCCGCGCCCTTCAGCGCCTCAACACAGAGGACCTTGGAGGGCTTGAGCCCCCAAGATCATGACCCCGATTTGATCCCGGTTAGTTCGGCAGCGTTTAACCCGCACCCCGAAGGCAACCAAAAAGTGGGCTACCGCCTGCCGCGAAAGTGCGCGCTTTGTATCAGGCTGATTCTCAAATCGTCAAGGGTTAGGTGCCGGATTTCAGCGAAATCGAAGCGGCGCTCCGATCCCTCCTGTGACCTTTCTTGGGCTGGCGCGTCAAGTACCATGAAATAGCGACAAATCCCGGACCCACCCTGGCGAATTTGGTCCCTCCCCGGCGGCTACGAGGATTGAACGGAAACGGCCTTCCTTAAGGCGCCCAACATCTTCCGGCAGATAGCCCGAGAGACCTGATCCCGCGGAAACCCGGAGATGCCCATTCGATGCCGCAATTGCAACCCTTTGGCCGACGCGGCCACCAAATCGGCAGGGGAATCGCATCGCATGATGCAGGCCGGCACTGCTCAGTATTTGGTTGGATCCGCGGCGTGGCTGAGACCGGCCAAATGCACCACGAGTTCGATCCCTGGGGACACGTTGCACTTCGAGCAAGCCAACCTGTACCATCACGCCGTGCCACATCCCCATCTCTCGTTGGTCATCTTGTGTTACGGCGGCGGACGCGACCTGGTCCCCCTCGTTGAAAAGACGCGCAAGATGCTCTCCGCCTGCGGATTTTCCTGGGAGCTCGTGCTCGTTGGAAACTACATAGAAGGCAGCGACGATGAGACGCCCCGCATCGTAGGCGAGCTAGCCGCGCGCTGGCCCAATACGCACGCCGTCATCAGGCCGAAGGAAGGGATGATGGGATGGGACATGCGCATGGGGCTCGATGCGGCGCATCGATGGAGACGAGCAGTTTCCGACCGAGGCCGTTGTCGACTGCTTGCTGAAGGCCGAGACAGAAGGTCTCGACCTCGTGAAGACCTATCGGGTGGTTCGTCACGATGGTCTTTATCGCCGCTTCATCTCCGCCGCGTTCAACGCGACCTTCAGGCTCCTGTTCGGGGGCGGGGTGCGCGACGTCAATTCGAAACCGAAGATCATCCGCCGCGACAAGTACGAGTTGTTGGACCTCAAATCCGACGATTGGTTCATCGATGCCGAGCTTGTGCTAAGGGCACGAGAGCTTGGGCTGAAAATCGGAGAAATTCCGATACATTTCGGGATCAACCACCGGCGCCCGTCTTTCGTCAGACCCTCGGCCATAATCGAGTTCGGCTGGAATCTCGCGCGCTATCGCTTCGGCCCTGCCCGAAGGCCGCCAGCTGACCGCCTCCAGCAGGAAGCGCCTGCGCTGCCGCCTATAGCCGAGGACCATCCAGCCAACGGGCCAAGGCGCGCACAAAACGACGGATCGAATGTCAGGGAGGTCCCGACATCCGATCCGAAGGCATGCAGATGATGATCGAACCTTAGGCTATACGCCTTCGGCCGCCTGTTCCTCTTCCTGCTCGAGTTGCTCGTCGGCGGTGCGCTGCCGCTCCTCGAGAATCAGCTCGTCGCGGTGGGTGGCGATCTTGTTCAGCCTCGTCAGCGTGCCGCCCGTGCCGGCTGGGATCAGCCGTCCGACGATCACGTTCTCCTTGAGGCCCTCGAGCGCGTCCGACTTGCCGTTCACGGCAGCATCGGTGAGCACGCGGGTGGTCTCCTGGAACGACGCCGCCGAGATGAAGGAGCGGGTCTGCAGGCTCGCCTTGGTGATGCCGAGCAGCACCGGCTGTCCGGTCGCGGGCTTGCCGCCTGCCGCCTCAACCGCGGTATTGGCGTCCTCGAAGTCGATCCGGTCCACCTGCTCGCCCTTGAGGAACTCGGTGTTGCCGGGATCGTTCACCTCGGTCTTCTGCAGCATCTGCCTGACGATCACCTCGATATGCTTGTCGTTGATGGTAACGCCCTGTAGCCGGTAGACCTCCTGGATCTCGTTGACGAGATAGTTGGCCAGCTCCTCGACGCCCTTGATGGCCAGGATGTCGTGGGGCGCAGGATGGCCATCGAGCAGGAACTCGCCCTTCTCGATGCGATCGCCCTCCTGCACGGCCAAGTGGCGGCCCTTGGGGATGAGGTACTCGACCGGCTCCTGGCCGTCGTCCGGCGTGATGGTGATGCGCCGCTTGTTCTTGTAGTCGCGGCCAAGCTGCACCGTGCCCGAGACCTCGGCGATGATGGCATGGTCCTTAGGCCGCCTCGCCTCGAACAGCTCGGCAACCCGCGGCAAGCCACCCGTGATGTCGCGGGTCTTGGCGCTCTCCATCGGAATACGCGCCAGCACGTCGCCGGCCATCACCTGGTGGCCGGTCTCGACCGACAGGATCGCATCGACGGGGAGCAGATAGCGCGACTCGCCGCCACGTGACAGCTTGCCGATCTTGCCCTTCTTGTCCTTGATCGCCACGGCAGGCCTAAGATCGGCGCCGCGCGGCGATGCCCGCCAATCGATGATCACGCTGTTGGTGATGCCGGTCGACTCATCGCGCCGCTCGCTGACCGACACGCCCTCGACCAGGTCCTCGAAGTCGACCGTGCCCTCGATCTCGGTCAGCACGGGACGGGTATAGGGGTCCCATTCGGCGAGACGATCGCCGCGCTTAACTTTGACGCCGTCATCGACGCGCAGATGCGTGCCGTAAGGCAGCCGGTGCACGGCCCGCTCACTGCCGTCCTCGTCGAGCACGACGACGGCGGTGTTGCGGCCCATGACCATGAGGCGGCCTTGCGAATCCTTGACGACGTTGCGCTGCTTGATCTTCACCGTGCCGTCGAAATTGGATTCGAGCGAGGATTGATCGACCACCTTGGCGCTGGCGACACCGCCGAGATGGAAGGTGCGCATGGTGAGCTGCGTGCCGGG
>DFXC01000083.1:1241-1693 GCA_002383105.1 Hyphomicrobiaceae bacterium UBA4118 | reverse complement strand
GGCTCGCCGATCGACTGGGCGGCAATGACGCCGACCGCCTCGCCGAGATTGACCGGCGTGCCGCGGGCAAGATCGCGCCCGTAGCACTTGCCGCAGATACCGTTGCGAGTCTCGCAGGTCAGCGCCGAGCGGATGCGCACCTCTTGCACGCGAGCCGCCTCCAAGGCATCGATCTCCTCCTCCTCGAGCAGCTGGCCGGCCTTGATGATCACCTTGCCGGTCGACGGGTTCTTAATATTGTCGCAGGTGGTGCGGCCGAGCACGCGCTGCCCGAGCGACACGGTCACCTCGCCGGCCTCGAGGATGGCGCGCGCGGTGATGCCCTCGCTCGTGCCGCAGTCCTCCTCGGTGACGATGCAGTCCTGCGCCACGTCGACCAGACGCCGCGTGAGGTAGCCCGAGTTCGCCGTCTTCAGCGCGGTGTCGGCAAGGCCCTTGCGGGCGCCGTGGGT
>DFXC01000083.1:0-1029 GCA_002383105.1 Hyphomicrobiaceae bacterium UBA4118 | reverse complement strand
CCTTGCGGGCGCCGTGGGTCGAGTTGAAATATTCGAGCACCGACAACCCCTCCTTGAAGTTGGAGATGATCGGCGTCTCGATGATCTCGCCCGACGGCTTGGTCATCAGACCGCGCATACCGGCAAGCTGCTTCATCTGGGCGGGCGAACCGCGCGCACCCGAATGCGACATCATATAGATGGAGTTGATCGCCTTCTCCCGGCCGGTCTTGGGATCGCGCTCGACCGCGGAGATGCGCTTCATCATCTCCTTGGCGACGAGCTCGGTGCACTCGGTCCAGGTGTCGACCACCTTGTTGTATTTCTCGCCGCGCGTGATCAGGCCGTCATTGTACTGCTGCTCGTACTCACGCACGAGGTCAGACGTCTTCTGCACGATGGCGTCCTTGGTCTCCGGGATCACCATGTCGTCCTTGCCGAACGAGATGCCGGCGCGGCAGGCATAGACGAAGCCGAGCCCCATGATCCTGTCGCAGAAGATGACCGTCTCCTTCTGACCGCAGTGGCGATAGACCACGTCGATCATGTTGGAGATGTCCTTCTTGGTGAGCAGCCGGTTGACGAGATCGAAGCTCACCTCAGGCCGCCGCGGCAACAGCTCGCCGAGCAGCATGCGGCCGGGCGTGGTGTCGTGCATCTGCGACACGGGCTTGCCCTTGGCATCGACCGTGATGTAGCGGCCCTTGATCTTGGTGTGCAAGGTCACGACCTTGGCGTCGAGCGCATGATGGATCTCGGCCACGTTGCCGAAAGCCATGCCCTCGCCCGGCTCCTTGTCCATGGCCAGCGACAGGTAATAGATGCCGAGCACGATATCCTGCGACGGCACGATGATCGGTGAGCCGTTGGCCGGATGCAGAATGTTGTTGGTCGACATCATCAAGACGCGCGCCTCGAGCTGCGCCTCGAGCGACAACGGCACATGCACTGCCATCTGGTCGCCGTCGAAATCGGCATTGAAGGCCGCGCAGACGAGTGGATGCAGCTGGATGGCCTTGCCCTCGATCAGCACCGGCTCGAAGGCCTGGA
>DFXC01000155.1:400-8158 GCA_002383105.1 Hyphomicrobiaceae bacterium UBA4118 | reverse complement strand
GCCGTGCTCACCTCGTTCTATTCCTGGCGGCTGATGTTCCTCACCTTCGAGGGAAAGCCGCGCGAGAAGCCTGAGCTGCTCGAGCACGCCCACGAGCCGCCCTGGACCATGGGTGTGCCGCTCGTGCTGCTTGCCTTGGGCGCCTTGCTTACCGGCGGGCTGTTCGCGCACCTCTTCATCGGCGAAGGCCAGGCCGAGTTCTGGCGGGGGTCGCTCGTGACCCATGCCGCGGCAGCGTACGAGGCGCCGCTCTGGGTGATGCTCGCGCCGACCCTCGCCATGGCGGGCGGCTTCGCCGTCGCCTGGTATTTCTACATGACCAACCCGCTGGTGCCCTTCGGCCTCGCCAAGCGTTTCCGCGGGGCCTACCTCTTCCTGCTCAACGGCTGGTATTTCGACGCGCTCTACGACGCGCTGTTCGTGCGCCCGGCGAAGCGGCTCGGCCGCTTCCTGTGGAAGACCGGGGACGGAACCGTGATCGACGGCATCGGGCCCGACGGCGTGGCCGCGCGGGTCATCGACATCACCAACCGCGTTGTCAAGCTGCAGTCGGGCTACATCTATCACTACGCCTTTGCCATGCTGCTCGGCGTGGCGGCGCTGATTACCTATTTCCTCTTTGCCGGCGGGGGGCTCAAGCCATGAGCTATAGCTGGCCGATCCTCTCGACCGTCACTTTCCTGCCGCTGCTCGGCGCCCTTCTCATCGGCCTGTTGCGCGGTCAGGACGAGAGCGCCTTCCGCAACGCGCGTTTCATTGCCCTGTGGACCACGCTCATCACCTTTGCGCTGTCGCTGCTGCTCTGGCGCGACTTCGATCCCGTCACCCCGCAATTCCAGTTCATCGAGCTTCGCCCCTGGCTAGGGCCCATCAGCTTCCATATGGGCGTTGACGGCATCTCCATGCCCTTCGTGCTCTTGACGACTTTCCTGATGCCGCTCTGCATCCTGGCGAGCTGGCTCGCCATCACCGCGCGCGTGAAGGAATATATGATCGCCTTCCTCGTGCTCGAAACGCTGATGATCGGCGTCTTCACCTCCCTCGACCTCGTGATGTTCTATCTCTTCTTCGAGGGCGGACTGATCCCGATGTTCCTCATCATCGGCATCTGGGGCGGGCAGCGCCGCGTCTATGCGAGCTTCAAGTTCTTCCTCTTTACGCTCGCGGGCTCGCTGCTGATGCTGCTCGCCATCATGGCGATCTATTGGGAGGCGGGCACCACCGACATCCCGGTGCTGCTCACCCACGGCTTTCCGGCAAAGATGCAGACCTGGTTGTGGTTCGCCTTCCTCGCCTCGTTTGCCGTGAAGCTGCCGATGTGGCCCGTGCATACCTGGCTGCCTGACGCCCATGTCGAGGCGCCGACCGCGGGCTCCGTGATCCTCGCCGGCATCCTCTTGAAAATGGGCGGCTACGGGTTCTTGCGCTTCTCCATCCCCATGTTCCCGCTCGCCTCCGCCGAGTTCGCCCCGCTCATCTTCGCGCTCTCGGTGGTGGCCATCGTCTACACCTCTCTGGTGGCGCTCGCGCAGGAGGACGTGAAGAAGCTCATCGCCTATTCCTCGGTCGCCCATATGGGCTTCGTCACTATCGGCGTGTTCACCCTCACCATGCAGGGCCTGCAAGGCGGCATCTTCCAGATGCTGTCCCACGGCATCGTCTCCGCCGCGCTCTTCCTTTGCGTGGGCGTGATCTACGACCGCATGCATACCCGCGAGATTGCCGCCTTCGGCGGACTGGCCGACCGCATGCCGGTCTATGCCTTCTGCTTCATGGTGTTCACCCTCGCCAATGTCGGGCTGCCCGGCACCAGCGGCTTCGTCGGCGAGTTCCTGAGCCTCACCGGCGCCTTCCGCATCAACACCTGGGTCGCTTTCCTCGCTACCACCGGCATCATTCTGTCGGCGGCCTACGCTCTCTGGCTCTATCGCCGCATCATTTTCGGGAGGCTCGAAAAGGCGAGCCTGAAATTCATCACCGACCTCACCTGGCGCGAGGTCGTGGTGATGACGCCGCTCGTCGCCCTCACGATCTTTTTCGGCTTCTACCCCGGGCCCATTCTCGATGCGTCAGCCGCCTCGGTCGATGCGCTGATCAAGAACTTCCATGCTAGCCTTGCCGCCGCCGAGCAGGCGCGGCTCGCGTTTATGCCTTAGGGAGCCTTGCCCGTGCTCCAATCGCTTCACCTCGATCTGGCGTTGCCCGAGATCATCCTTGCGGGCGGTGCCATGGCACTGCTCATGCTCGGAGTTGCAACCAAGCGGGAGCGGGGCGAGCTCGTGCTGTGGCTCGCGATCCTGATTCTCGGCGTGGCGGGGGTCTTCGTGGCGAGCGGTTCAGGGACCGCGACCCTGTTCGACGACAGCTTCATCGTCGATCCTTTCGCGCGGATGCTGAAGCTGCTCACGCTCACCGGTGCCGCGGTGGCGCTTCTCATGTCGGCCGACTATTGGCGCGCGGCCGGCGGCGTGAAGTTCGAGTTCCCGGTGCTCATCCTGCTCGCCTCGACCGGCATGATGATGATGATCTCGGCCAACGATCTCATCGCCCTCTATGTCGGGCTCGAGCTGCAAAGCCTTTCGCTCTACGTCATCGCCGCGTTTCGGCGCAATTCGGCCCGCTCGGCAGAGGCGGGACTGAAATATTTCGTCCTCGGCGCACTCTCCTCAGGCATGCTGCTCTACGGAGCGTCGCTGATATACGGCTTCACGGGCTCCACCGACTTCGCCACCATTGCCGCGGCGGTGCAGCCGTCGGGGGCCAATATCGGGTTGATCTTCGGGCTCGTTTTCCTGATGGCGGGCTTCGCCTTCAAGATCTCCGCCGTGCCGTTCCACATGTGGACGCCAGACGTCTATGAGGGCGCGCCGACGCCGGTCACGGCGTTCTTTGCCGCGGCCCCCAAGCTTGCCGCTATGGCGCTCACCGTGCGCGTTCTGGTCACGGCGTTTCCGGCGGTCACAATCCAGTGGCAACAGATCGTCACCTTCCTCGCCATCGCCTCGATGGCGCTGGGGTCCTTTGCGGCAATCGGCCAGACCAACATCAAGCGGCTGATGGCCTATAGCTCGATCGGCCATATGGGCTACGCGCTGGTCGGGCTTGCCGCCGGCAGCGCCGAAGGCGTGCAGGGCGTGATCATCTATCTCGCCATCTACCTCGTCATGACGCTCGGCACCTTCGCCTGCATCCTCGCCATGCGCCGTGAGGGTCGCATGGTTGAGGATATCGACGCCCTGTCAGGGCTTTCCCGCACCAACCCGATGATGGCCTTCATGCTGGCGATGCTGCTCTTTTCCCTTGCCGGCATTCCGCCCCTTGCAGGCTTCTTCGCCAAGTTCTACGTGTTCCTTGCCGCCATCCACGCTGGCCTCTATGCGCTCGCCGTCATCGGCGTGCTGTTAAGTGTCGTGGGTGCGTACTATTATCTTCGCATCGTCAAGATCATGTATTTCGACGCCCCCGCCGAACGTTTCGAGCCTATGCAAGCGCCGCTTGCCGCCGTGCTCGGTGTGAGCGGCCTGTTCATTCTGCTCTACTTCGTCCATCCGGCGCCCTTGGTAGCGTTCGCAGGCGTCGCAGCCAAGTCACTGTTCTAATGAGCTTATTGTCGTCACCATCGCCAAAAATGCCGAGCGGCTACCGGCTGGTCAAGCTGGAGACCGTCGATTCGACCAACGCCGAGGCCCGCAGGCGCGCCATGGCCGGCGAGCCCGGACCCTTGTGGATCTGGTCCGCCCGGCAGTCCCAAGGCCGCGGCCGCGGCGGGCGCGAATGGACCTCGCTTTACGGCAATCTGTTTGCGAGCCTTCTCATCGGGGTCAACTGCCCGCTGCGCGTCGCGGGACAGCTGGCGCTCGTCGCCGGCATCGTGACCTTCGATACCATCGCCAAGTTGATCGCCTATGAGGGGCGTTCGGAGGTCCTGCTCAAATGGCCGAACGACGTCATGCTCGCAGGCGAGAAGGTCGCCGGCATGCTGCTCGAGAGCGTCGGCGGCACCGAGAACCGCTCGACGGTGGTGATCGGCACCGGGATCAATCTCGCATCTCACCCGGAGAACCTGCCGCTCCCGGCGGTCAGCCTTGCCGCCTACGGCATGACGGTGACGCCGGCTGACGCGCTCGAGGTGCTTGCCGCGACCACGCATGAATGGCTGACGCGCTGGGGGGAGGGGTACGGTTTCCCGACCATCCGCCGCGCCTGGCTCGACCGCGCCGGCCCGACCGGGAGACCGTTGCGGGTGAAGATCAGCGGCGAGGAGACCGACGGCGTCTATGGCGGACTCGACGCCGATGGCGCGCTCAGGCTGCTCACTCCCGACGGCGCCGAATACCGCATTGCTGCCGGCGACGTGTTCTTCTTGAGCCGGTGAGGCTGCCGCCCCGACATGTCTCGAAAATCCGATCGAAAGGAGGCCGAGTTCGTCTTCGTGCCGCTCGGCGGCGTGGGCGAGATCGGCATGAACCTCTACCTTTATGGCTATGGGCGCGAGGGCGCGCGCGAGTGGCTCATCGTCGACATGGGGGTGACCTTCGGCGGCGACTTCGAGCCGGGCATCGATGTCATTCTCCCCGACATCCGCTTCCTCGAGGAGGAGCGGCACAACATTGCCGGCCTGTTGCTCACCCACGCCCATGAGGATCATTTCGGCGCGGTTGCCGACCTTTGGCCGCAGCTTGGCGGCGTGCCGGTCTACGCCACGCCCTTCACCGCCGAGATGCTCAAATCGAAGCTTGCCGAGACGGGCCGCGCCGACGGCCTTCCCCTCCACATCATGCCGATGGGGGGACGCCGCACCATTGGCCCCTTCGATGTCGAGCTCGTCAGCATGTCCCATTCGATCCCCGAGCCTTCGGCGGTCATCATCAGGACGCCGCTTGGCGCCGCGCTTCACACCGGCGACTGGAAGCTCGACGAGAACCCGTTGACGAGCGCACCGACCGATCAAGCGCGGCTGAGGGCGCTCGGAGACGAGGGGCTCGCCGCGCTCATTTGCGATTCGACCAACGCCGTGCGCGACGGCATATCTCCCTCGGAAGCCGATGTAGCGGTCACCCTAAACCGGCTGATCTGCGAGGCGCCGCAGCTTGTCGCGGTCACCACCTTTGCCTCCAATGTCGCGCGCATCCGCTCCGTCGCCAATGCCGCCCGCGCCGCCGGCCGCGATCTCGTGGTGGTCGGCCGCGCCATGTATCGCGTCATCGAGGCGGCGCAGGCCACGGGCTATCTCGACCCCGATCTTCCGTTCCTGGAGGAGACAGCCTTTGCCCAGCTCTGGCCGCATAAGGTGGTAGCGCTCTGCACCGGCAGCCAAGGCGAGGCGCGTGCCGCCATGGCCCGCATCGCTCTTGGCGAGCATCCCAATGTGAAGCTCGAAGCCGGCGACCGGGTGATCTTCTCCTCGCGCACCATCCCCGGCAACGAGAAGGCGGTGGCGCGCGTGCAGAATGGGCTGGCCGACAACGAGGTCGAAGTCATCACCGATCAGGACGCTCCGGTTCATGTCTCGGGTCACCCCCGCCGCGGCGAGCTCGAGCAGCTCTACGGCTGGGTGAAGCCCGACATTGCCATCCCGATGCATGGCGAGGGCCGGCATCTCGAGGCCCATGCGCGGCTTGCCGAGAGGCTCGGCGTCAAGCAGGTGGTGCGGGCGAGGAACGGGGCCATGGTGCGGCTGCTGCCGGGCCCTGCCGCGATCATCGACAACGTGCCGGTGGGGCGTCTTTACCGCGACGGCGCAATCATCACCCGTGCCGACGACGGCCAGGTGCGCGAGCGCCGCAAGCTGAGCTTTGCCGGCACCGTCGCGGTGTCTCTGGTGCTGTCGGAGAAGGGATCTTTGCTCGCCGATCCGGAGGTGGCCTTGACCGGGCTGCCGGCGACCGACGCCCAAGGCATTCCCTTCGCGACGATTGCCCGGGACGCGGCGATCGGCACCATCGAGAGCATTCCCAAGCCGAGGCGCAAGGACCAGGCGCTGGTGAGCGAGGCCGTGCGCCGCAGCGTGCGCGCTGCGGTCAACCAGGCCTGGGGCAAAAAGCCCGTGTGCTCGGTGCTGCTGACGGTGCTCTAGCGCATGACGGTTATGGTAGAAGTCCGTCACTGCCGGGCTTGACCCGGCAATTCGGGCATGACGATCGAGAGAGAGACACATGATTGGCCGCTTGAACCACGTCGCCATTGCCGTGCCGGACTTGAAGGCCGCCACCGAGGTCTTTCGCAACACACTCGGCGCGAAGGTGTCCGACGAAGTGGACCAGCCCGAGCACGGCGTGACCACGGTGTTCATCGAGCTGCCCAACACCAAGATCGAGCTGCTCGGCGTTCTCGGCGACAAGTCCCCGATTGCCGCCTTTCTCGAGCGTAATCCGAATGGCGGGATCCATCATCTCTGCTACGAGGTCCCCGACATCAGGGCCGCGCGCGACCGGTTGACGTCGCAAGGCGCGCGCGTGTTGGGCCCGGGCGAGCCCAAGATCGGCGCCCATGGCAAGCCGGTGCTGTTCCTCCACCCTAAGGATTTCTGCGGCACCCTTGTCGAGCTCGAGGAAGCGTAAGCATGACACTCTTCTTCGCCGTCTCCATGTACCTTGTCATCTGGTGGATTGTGCTCTTCGTGATGCTGCCGATCAGCGTGCGCACCTCGGAGGAAGCAGGCGAGAAGCCCTCGCCGGGCAACGCGGAGAGCGCGCCGCATTTGCCGCATTTGCTGCCGAAGATAGTCGCGACCACGGTGGTCTCAAGCCTCGTCTTCGCCGCGCTCTACGCGATCATCGCGCTGCACGTGATCACGCTCGATCAGATCCCGTTTTTTCCGCGCTACGAGCACCTGCAGTAAGGGCTTAGAAGCAGGCCGGGCGGGCAGGGGATGGGGCAAAAAAAAGCAAGGTCGAACCGACCTTGCTTCAGTAACGCGACTCCTTCTCTCCTCAGCCCTAGCGAGGCTCGCCCGTCGGTTACGACAATCGAGATTGCTGGCTTAAGAGCGGCTGCGCCCATGCTCCTGCATGATCGGCGCGCCTGGAGTTACTTCCTCCCAAGACTTGGACCTGGTCCAATCTCAACGCATGACTCCGAGATCTCTAACAGGTCCCGAACGATCCACGTTGTGTCGAGGACACTAGCGCGGGCGCGCCAAATTGTCACCATGATTGTGGCAAGCTGCCGAAGATTTATACTTGACGCCCACTCTTGACAAAGCGGGTTTGCTTCAAACCGGGCGGAACAAAGAATTTTCGTGGCGCCGCTTGGGCAGCGATTCTGCCTGCGAAATAGGCACTCTTTTTTCGCACCGTTCGCAGACGTACTGCGCGACAGCTTTGTGGCGTGCATGGCGTTGCGCTCGCCTTGGAGCGAAGCACGCGACCTTTCCCAGGATTGCTTACCCTTGCGAAAGTAAGTTATTAGCCGCGCCTGGGGGCCGGCGGGGAGGCAAGGTCCCTCGCGTAAGGCATGGCTCATCTTTCACGGGCGGCGCGACCCCGCATCCGCCCCTAACGCCCGAAAAAGCTGCCAATGCGCCTCAGCCGTTACTTTCTGCCGCTTCTCCGCGACGATCCCAAGGAAGCGGAGATCGTCTCTCACCGGCTGATGCTCCGGGCTGGGCTCATTCGCCAGTCGAGTGCCGGCATCTATTCCTGGCTGCCGCTCGGGTTCCGCGTCCTGAGCAAGATCGAGCAGATCGTGCGCGAGGAGCAGGATCGCGCGGGCGCGCTCGAGCTGCTGATGCCCACGATCCAACCCGCCGAGCTCTGG
>DFXC01000155.1:0-140 GCA_002383105.1 Hyphomicrobiaceae bacterium UBA4118 | reverse complement strand
TACGGCCCGACCAATGAGGAGCTGATCA
Source organism: Hyphomicrobiaceae bacterium UBA4118 (assembly GCA_002383105.1). Taxonomy (GTDB): domain Bacteria; phylum Pseudomonadota; class Alphaproteobacteria; order Rhizobiales; family Methyloligellaceae; genus Methyloceanibacter. The sequence continues at coordinate 112 of DFXC01000155.1, read as the reverse complement.
CGGCGATTTTCCGCGACGCGGTGAAATCCTACAAGGAGCTGCCCCGCATCCTCTATCATATCCAGTGGAAGTTCCGGGATGAGATCAGGCCGCGCTTCGGCGTGATGCGCGG
>DFXC01000117.1:20190-23621 GCA_002383105.1 Hyphomicrobiaceae bacterium UBA4118 | reverse complement strand
CAGCTATGACGGTGCCGGCTCAACGATTGAAAACGAGGCTCCACTATACAAGCCACTTATCGCTTTCCTCGAAAAGGAAGCGGACGAGGATGGGCTCGAAGCGGTCATTTGCGCGACCCACGCACTGAGGGTCCGAGGCCAGTGGCAAAATCCTGATGTCACTCGTGTGGCCATCGAACAATATCATCATCTTAGAAAGGCCCACGTCACGGTTACGACGTACGAGGTAAAGCAGTTTCCACGTTGGACCACGGAGGTTGTTTACGAGGCAGCCTCGCATCATCGCTTCTCGCACGAAGCGTACGTTGTCCTTGAGTGGGCATGTGACGAGAAGTTTTCGCTAACGGACCCAACTTATAGGTTGGATCAGCTCGCTCGGGAGTGTCGTCGCTTTGGAGTTGGCCTTGCGACGTTAGAGCCTCACCGTAACTCCTATCGCCTATATCCGCGTCTCGAACCAACCCCACGCACTCCTGATGACGGGGATGTTGAAGAATGGCTTGACTATGTCTTCTCACGTAACACCGCAGCAGAAAAAGCCTTCAATGATCGTATGCACTCGGTCCAAAAACAGTTAGCGGCCAGGAGGGAAGAGGACTGAAGGAGCGATGCTGCTGGTCGGATCGAAATCGACAACGTCCTGGATCGTTCGCGCCTTTGGTTGAGGTGGCCGGCGCGCCGATGGAGCTCCGTCGAGAGGCCAGGCATGCCTGACCCGGCCTTAACGCGCCGGCCGTAGCCGCCGCCATGGAGGCGGCGAACATCATCAGCCTGCCACCGCGAATTGACGGCGCTCACGGCGTTCCGCTGCAGCCAACTCCCGATGAACGGGATTTGTGTAGACCTTGGTGAATGCCGCCGCCGCGGAGAGCTCGGGCTCCGCCTTGCGCAAATCCTCGGCGATAGCGGTCAGCTTCTGAAGCGCTGGCGAAGATGCTGAGGCCGGTTCACGGTGCTGACTCGCCCGGGGACCCTCCAAGCCTGTTGCCGGGCCTTGTGCCCGCTTGCTGGCACCGTCGCTCCTCGCCGGGGGCGGTGGCCTTCGTCCATTTTGGAGGACCATTGCTCACACGGCCTCCAATTGCTTGCTGCTCTTCCTGTTGGTCTTGGTCTTCGCCTCAAGACGTGCCCGAGCCTCAGCGATGAGCTCCGCGCGAGCGTGCTCCTCGATGAGCCGTCTTTCGACCTCGGCCTCAAGATGCTCAGGCTTGACGCCGTCACGGCGGCAGACTTTGCGAAGGTAGACGCGAAGCAGGTCTTCGAAATCAAAGCCAATGGCACGGGTCCCGAGTTTGATCGCCCGGCAGTCCGCGAAGTCGGGATCAAGCCGGCGCGCTTTTTCGAGGGTTGATAAACCTATGTCGAGAAAATCGGCAGCGCCCTGGGGGCGGAACACTCTTCGCACTTGAGCCTCCTACTGGTTTCAGGAGGCTCACAAATATGCACACAAATTTGGGATAAAAAACTGTTTTATTAAACGTCCCACGCCCATGGGTAGGTGCGGGCAATTCGCTTTTCGACACTCTCCCGTTTGGCGCGCCCAAGCGGAACGTCCCCGGTGGCAATGCGTGCGGCTTTCGCCTTGCTCATGTTGGGGTCGCTTCCCTTGAGCCGCTGCATCTCTTGGTGCGCAGCGGTGTCGTCACGCCTGCGATTACCCTTTTTTTGTCCCCGTGGTTTCTTGGCGGTCTCGGCGAATTGTAGAAACGGCTGCGCCTTCTCTAGCGTAAGGTCTTTTGCTGCCACAGCCGCGGCATTGAAGCGCTCCCGCTGCTCGGCGTCGGGGCTATTCAACCCTTGCACAAAGTTGGTCCATCCTGGCGTTTGCTGAAGCCGCCGCTTGAGCGATGCGACCAACGCTACATACGGCCTTAAAACCCTCTGCATATGCAGCGGGTACGAAGCGACCTCCTCCTCCAGCCTCGCGAGGTTGGCACCAGTAACCCACTCGACCCACGTCTGCCGCCTCATCGCGCCGCCCGGATCATCGGTGAGACGTTCTCGTCCTCGATCTTCCGGCCGTCGCAGTAAGCCGCCCACAGCTCCATCAGCTTGCGTCGCTTCCCCAGCGAACGATAGCGACGGTACGCTGCCTTGGCCCGGTCCGGTATGCCGTGCGCGAGAGCGAACTCGATCGTTTCATTTTCAAACTCGGTGCACTCACCCGCCCAATCGCGGAACGACGAGCGAAGCCCATGCACGGTGATATCCTTACGGCCCATTTTATCATGCAGCTGCTTGCGTAGCGACGAGCTGCCGAGCGGCACGCCCAACTTGGTGCCGATAAACACGCGGCCGCTGCCATCGGTATACAGGCCGTTCAATATCTCGACGGCTCGGTCGCTCAGCGGCACGGAATGCTCGCAGCCAGCTTTCATGCGATTGCCGGGGATGGTCCAAACTCGCGCCTTGAGATCGAACTCCTCCCACGTCGCGCCGACGACTTCAGCGGTCCTCGCTGCCGTCAAGATCAACAGCTCAAAAGCGCGACCCGCGACCGTGTCGTGCTCGCAGAGCTTCTCCACGAAACCGGGGACTTCCTCGAAAGGCAACGCTTTGAAATGCGCGCCCGATTGAACTGGCGCGAAGAGATGCTCAAGGTTGCCACCCCACCGCGCCGGGTTGGGGCCCTCGCGTGCATCAGCTGCGATCGCCCAATCGATCACCTTCTCGATGCGGTTGCGCAGACGCGAGGCGCTTTCCGGTGTCCGCGTCCAAATTGGTCTCAGGAATTTGACAATGATCGCTTTGTCGATCTCGCCGACCAGTTGATCGCCGAAAGCCTTTTTAGCCAGGTCGATGCTGACGCACCATTGGTGCTTATGCTTTGCATTGGTCCACGAGCTCGCCTGCTTCGCGATGTAGGCGTCGGCGCATTCGGCAAAGGTCAACTGCTTGGCCTGTTCTAGCCTTGCCGCCGCCCGCTCCCGATCTCGCTCGTCGATCGGGTCTTTGCCGAGCTTCACCAGCTTGCGCGCGGCCAGCGCGAGGCCCCGGGCGTCGGCCTGGCCGATCCCATCTGCTAGACCGCCCAACCCCATCCAGCGCGTCTTGCCCGTGACCGGCGACACAAAGCGGAAAATCCAAGATTTGGTGACGCCGAACTTTGCCGATCTCACCCGCTGCCGTTCGGCCTCAGTGACTTGAAGGTAAAGGCCACGTATGGCACCTTCCCCTCGATCCCGACTCAGGCCGGGCTTGGTGATGTTGGCGATCCGCGCCGCCGTCCGCCCATGCCTAAACCCCCTCTCCTACCTACAGACAACGGCTTTCAATGGCAAAATCTAAGAGAAGTGCTGGATTAGCGCAGCTACCGATGGCTCTTGGAGGGTCGGTGAGGGATAAGGCGGTCGATGCCTATACCGCGGCCGATATTGAGGTGCTAGAGGGGCTCGAGCCCGTGCGCCGGCGCCCCGGCATGTATATCGGCG
>DFXC01000117.1:18529-20069 GCA_002383105.1 Hyphomicrobiaceae bacterium UBA4118 | reverse complement strand
TCCTCGGGGCGCTCGGCGGAGGATGCCTATACCGCGGCCGATATTGAGGTGCTAGAGGGGCTCGAGCCCGTGCGCCGGCGCCCCGGCATGTATATCGGCGGCACCGACGAGAAGGCGATGCACCACCTCTTCGCCGAGGTGCTGGACAACGCCATGGACGAGGCGGTGGCGGGCCATGCGACCCGCATCGAAGTCGACTTCGAGGCTGACGGCTTCCTCACCGTGACCGACAACGGCCGCGGCATCCCCGTCGATCCACATCCGAAGTTCAAGAAGAGGTCCGCGCTCGAGGTCATCATGACCACGCTGCATGCGGGCGGGAAGTTCAACTCCAAGGTCTACGAGACGAGCGGCGGCCTACATGGCGTCGGCGTCTCCGTCGCCAATGCCCTGTCGGAGAGCATGGAGGTCGAGGTGGCGCGTGGACAGAAGCTTTACCGGCAGAGCTATGCGCGAGGCACACCCGACGGTCCGCTCAAGAGCCTGGGGGCGGTGAAGAACCGCCGCGGCACCAAGGTCCGCTTCAAACCGGACCCCAAGATCTTCGGCAAAGGTGCCGCCTTTCAGCCAGCGCGGCTCTTCCGCATGGCGCGCTCGAAGGCCTATCTCTTCCGCGGCGTCGAAATCAGATGGTCCTGCGCCAAGGCTGCTCTTGCCGGCGACAGCGAGACGCCGGAGAGCGCGGTCTTCCACTTTCCCGGCGGGCTCAAAGATTTTCTTGGCAGCCGCATCGAGGGGCAGGAGACCGTCACCAACGACGTCTTCGCCGGCCGCATCGAGAGGACCGAAGGCCACGGGTCGGTCGAATGGGCGATCGCCTGGATCGCCAGCGACGACGGCTTCTTGAGCACCTATTGCAACACCGTGCCCACCCCCGACGGCGGGACCCACGAGGCGGGCTTGCGGGCGGCGCTGACCAAGAGCTTGCGCGCCTATGGCGAGCTCACCGGCAATAGGCGCGTGCCCCAACTCACGGCCGACGACGTGCTCGGCACGGCTGCCGCCATGCTGTCACTCTTCATCCGCGAGCCGGAGTTCCAGGGCCAGACCAAGGACAGGCTGGCCAGCGCCGAGGCCGCCCGTATCGTCGAAAGCGCCTTGCGCGACGCCTTCGACCATTGGCTCACCGGCAATCCGACCCAAGCCAACCGTCTGCTCGACTGGGTGGTCGACCGCTCCGAGGAGCGGCTCCGCCGCAAGAAGGAAAAAGAGATTGGGCGGCAGACGGCGACCCGCCGCCTTCGCCTCCCCGGCAAGCTTGCCGATTGCGCGGCAAGCGGCGCGCAGGGCACCGAGATCTTCATCGTCGAGGGCGACTCAGCCGGAGGCTCGGCCAAGCAGGCGCGCGACCGGGCGACGCAAGCGGTGCTGCCGCTGAGAGGCAAGATCCTCAACGTGGCGAGCGCAAGCTCGACCAAGCTTGCCGACAACCAGCTCCTGAGCGACCTCATCCAGGCGCTCGGCTGCGGCACGGGCACCCGCTATCGCGAGGACGACCTTCGCTACGAGAAGGTCGTGATCATGACCGACGCCGACGTCG
>DFXC01000117.1:12917-18458 GCA_002383105.1 Hyphomicrobiaceae bacterium UBA4118 | reverse complement strand
CCGACGCCGACGTCGACGGCGCGCATATCGCCTCGCTCCTCATCACCTTCTTCTACCGTGAGATGCGCGAGCTCATCGAGGGTGGCCATCTCTATCTCGCCGTGCCGCCGCTTTATCGCTTGAGCCAAGGCGCCAAGACTTTCTACGCCCGCAACGACGCCCATAGAGACGAACTCATGGCATCGGAGTTCAACGGCAAGGGCAAGGTCGACGTGAGTCGTTTCAAAGGCTTGGGTGAGATGCTTCCGAAGCAGCTCAAAGAGACGACCATGGACCGCGCGGTGCGCACGCTACTGCGCGTCGAGGTCGCCGAGGACGACAAGAGCACGGGCAAGCTGGTCGATCAGCTGATGGGCAACAAGCCCGAGGCGCGCTTCCAATTCATCCAGGAACGCGCCGAGTTCGCCAAGCCCGACGCGCTGGATATTTGATTGTCTCGTCCAATTGACATCCGTCAATTGACACTTTACAGTCGTTACGATGCTTTCGCCACAAAGGTTTGAGGCGGCTTTTTGAGAGCGATGATCGGCGCGCTATACCTGCGAGCTTCGCCGACAAGCTGCGCGACATGCTCGCGGCCATTGACACGGCGAACGCCGTCGAAGACGTCGGACTGTTTCCAGGCCGGCGCCTGCATCGGCTGAAAGGCAATCCTGCGGTCTATTGGAGCGTTACAGTCAGCGGCAATTGGCGCGTGATTTTTCGCTTTGACGAAGGCGATGCATTCGATCTCGATCTTGTGGATTATCATTGAGAGATACGCAGCATGTCGATGAAGAACCCTCCCCATGTCGGTGGTTTCATCCGCCGGGAGATCGTCGCGCCTCTCGGTCTGTCGGTGACCGACGCGGCATCGGCGCTTGGCGTCACGCGGCAGGCACTGTCGAACCTTTTGAATGAGCGGACGTCGCTCTCCGCCGACATGGCGCTCAGGATCGAAAAGTCCTTCGGCCCCAAGATGGATCATCTGATGCGGATGCAGCTTGCCTTCGACCTCGTTGAGGCACGCCGCCGTGAGGCGGAGATCAAGGTCAAGCGGTTCGCAAAGCGCCCTGCTGCCTAGGACCCCCTCGTCACAGCCAGCGGGGCACGTGCGCCTTGTATTTGCGGTAGGCGCCGCCGAACTTCCGCTCGAGATAGGCCTCCTCGCGCTCCACCACGCCGCGCTGCAAGATCACCAGCACCGGAATAAGCAGCAGAAGCACCCATACGCTCGTCAGCACGATGGCGAGGCCGAAATAGACGAGCGTGAAGCCGATATAGATGGGGTTGCGCGTGATCTTATAGGGGCCGGTGGTGACCAGCGCCGTGGAAGGCCTCCCCGGCACAACATCGGTGCCGGCAAGTTGGAAGGCGCGGACCGAGACGGCGGCAAGGGCAAAGCCGGTCACGATCAAAGCAAGTCCCGTCGCAAGCGCAAGCCCATTGGCCGATGCAAGGCCGGGCCCGATGGGAATGACGAGGGTCAACAGGCAGCCGAGCGCCAGCGCGCCGAGAAATAGAAGCGGCGGCTTGATGGCCACGTCGGCAAAGTCGGTCGTGCTCATGACCATGACACCTTTCGAGGAGCGCTTAGGGTCCTAAGTCCCGCCTAAGACGCCCCGCCGCCCCCACCCTCTGTCGCGCCAAGCCGCAATATCCTATAAATCGCCATCTGAACGCGGTTCCATGCCCCCCGCGATCCACAGCGAAGCGAGGAGAGTATCATGCCCATGATCGTTCTCCGTGCCGCCGCGGCGCTTCTGCTCGTTGCCGCTCCCCTGGCAAAGAGGACTGAATTGCGCATGAGCGCCCCATTGGAGGCGAGCGCTTAGGGCATTTTGCCCCTTGCGCCGATGCGCCCCGCCGCCTATTTGATTGTGGAGCGTTGCGGGCTTTTGGCCGCGATGCTCAAGTGGCGTCTTGCGCAAAACCTGCGAATCGTTGCAGCAAATCTTTGCGCCTAACGAAAGAAGATACGCGGGGCGCTTCGGGCCTCGCGGAATTTTTGCTAACGCATGACCTTTTCACATCTTGGCCTAAGCCTAAAAGTGTTGTCTGCCGTTGAGGCGGCAGGCTTCGATACTCCCACCCCCATTCAAGACAAAGCCATCCCCATCGCCGTGTCGGGCCGCGACGTGCTCGGCATCGCGCAGACGGGGACCGGCAAGACCGCATCCTTCGTGCTCCCCATGCTGACGCGGCTCGAGCGAGGCCGGGCGCGCGCACGCATGCCGCGCTCGCTGATTCTCGCGCCTACCCGCGAGCTTGCCGCGCAGGTCGCCGAGCATTTCGAGATTCTCGGCAAAAGCCATAAGCTCACCGTCGCGCTGCTGATCGGCGGCGTGTCGTATGACGACCAGGACCGCAAGCTCGATCGCGGCGCTGACGTGGTGATCGCGACGCCCGGCCGGCTGCTCGACCATTTCGTGCGCGGCAAGCTGCTCCTGAACGGCATCGAGATCCTGGTGGTCGACGAGGCCGACCGCATGCTCGATATGGGATTCATTCCCGATGTCGAGCGTATCTGCAAGCTCCTCCCCTTCACGCGGCAGACGCTGTTCTTCTCGGCGACCATGCCGCCCGAGATCCAACGCCTCGCCGACAATTTCCTATCCCGGCCAGAGCGCATCGAGGTGGCCCCCTCGGCCACGGCCGCGGCGACCATCGTGCAAAGGCTGAAGAAAGCTCCTGACGATCCTGCCGGCAAGCGCGAGGCGCTGCGCGCCTTAATGCGGGAGATCGACGTCAAGAACGCCATCATCTTCTGCAACCGCAAGAAGGACGTTGGCATCGTCTACCGGTCGTTGCTCCGCCATGGCTTCAGTGTCGGGGCCCTGCACGGGGACTTGGACCAGCATCAGCGCACGGCGACGCTCGATGCCTTCCGCAACGGCTCGATCGCCTTTCTTGCCGCAAGCGACGTGGCGGCGCGCGGGCTCGATATCCCCGACGTCAGCCACATCTTCAATTACGACGTGCCCATCCACCCTGAAGACTATGTGCACCGCATCGGGCGCACGGGCCGGGCCGGGCGCGAAGGCTTCGCCGCCATGCTGGTGACGCCCAGAGACTTCAAAGCCCTCAAAGCCATTGAGAAGCTGCTCCGCCAAGAGATCCCGTGGATCGACGGCGCGGCCACTCCGACCGAGCCAGGCGAGGCCTCGGGGTCAAATGGCCGGCATCGGCGCGGCGGCGGGCGCTCGAAACAGCAAAAGGGCCCTTCCGGCAGGGGCGCCCATGCCGGGCCTTCCGCCACGAGCCCGCAAGCAAAACAACCTCCAAAGCACGAGACAAGGCACGAGGCGCCGGCAGCACCGCGGAGCGCCGCCCCTCAGAACGGCAACGACGCCAAGGCGAGGGATGAGCGCCGGAACGAACCCCGGCACGACCAGCACAAACACCAGCACCAGGGTGAGCAGAAACCGACGCACACCCATGCTGCCTCTGCCGACCGCCCGGCACCCGCACACAAGGCGCCCCAGCTCCAGCCCGCACGTTCGAAACAGCAGGGCATGGGCGACCACGTCCCCGCCTTCATGATGCGGCCGGTGCGCGTTACATAGCGCGACTTTCCCCCGCTATCCCACTACTTGTCATGGCCGGGCTTGTCCCGCCTACGCGGGCCGAAGCCTTATGGGCGGGGCCTACCCTATCGCTTCGGCTGGCGAAGGCCCGGCCATCCACGTTTCTACCCCGTCGATGGGCCAGACGTGGATGCCCGGTACAAGCTCGGGCATGACGAGGAGTATACGAGGGGAGGAGCGCTAAGACGTCGGCTCGGAGGCTTCGGAGCCGCTCTGCGCCGCTTCAGACGCAGGCTTGAGCGAGACGGATTCCCCACAGCCGCAGGCGCTCGTCTGGTTCGGGTTGTTGAACACGAAGCCCGAGCGCATCCGGTCGGTGCGGTAGTCCATCTCGGTGCCGAGCAGGAACATCACGGCGGTCGGGTCGATGAGGAGCTTGACGCCCTTGTCCTCGATCAGTTCGTCGTGGGGCCCGCGCGCTTGCGCATATTCCATGGTGTATTCCATGCCGGCGCAGCCGCCATTCTTCACGCCGATGCGAACGCCGGCGATCTCCTTGGAGGCGACCGAAAGCGCGCGGATGCGCTCGGCGGCGGCCTCGGTCAGGCTCATCACTTGCGGGCGGGGACGAATGCTCATGGCTACCAATTGGGTTGGGGCGTGCGACCGTTCAAGTCTTGTCCTTCAGTCTGCCCTTTAGAACATGTTCAGCGCAAGCCGCGCCTCCTCGGACATCCGCGTCATGTCCCAGGGCGGATCGAACACGAGCTTGACCTTCACCTGGCCTACCCCCGGCACTGACGAGACCGCGTTCTCGACCCAGCCCGGCATGTCGCCGGCGACCGGGCAGCCGGGCGCGGTCAGCGTCATGTCCACCTCGATGTTGCGGTCGTCATCGACATCGAGGCGGTAGATGAGGCCGAGCTCGTAGATGTCGACCGGGATCTCGGGATCGAATACGGTCTTGAGCGCAGCAATGAGGTCGCCGCGTAGGCGGTCAAGCTCTTCGGCCGGGATGGCCGACCCATCGCCTTTCGGCGTCCAAGCGGTCTCGGGTTTTGGCTCAGCCGGCGGAGCCGCACCTTGTTGTGCCGCGGCCTGAGGGGCTTCCTCCGCCGACACCGCCACCTCATCCTGATCTCGAATCTTTTCAATCATTTCGTGCACTCGTTTAAGCAAACATCTCACGCGCCTTCTTGAGCGCCTCCACAAGCTTATCCACTTCCTCGAAGGTATTATACATGGCGAAGGATGCCCGGCATGTCGAGGTCACTCCATACCGGGCCAGGAGCGGCTCGGCGCAATGGGTGCCGGCCCTGACCGCCACGCCATAGCGGTCGAGGATCGTGCTCACGTCATGGGGGTGGGCGCCGTCGACGTTGAAGGCGACGATGCTACCCTTGTTCTTGGCGCGGCCGAAAATGCGGAGCCAATTGAACTCGCCCAGGCGCTGCATGGCGTAGTCGAGCAACGCCTCTTCTTGCGCGGTGATGCGCTCGCGCCCGATGCTCTCCACATAGTCGATGGCCGAGCCAAGCCCGATGGCCTGTACGATTGCCGGTGTCCCCGCCTCGAAACGGTGGGGCGGCTTGCCGTAGGCCACATCCCCGGTGGTCACCCAAGCGATCATCTCGCCGCCGCCCTGGTAGGGCCGCATCGTCTCGAGATGCTCCTTCTTGCCGTAGAGCACGCCGATGCCGGTCGGCCCGTAGAGCTTGTGGCCGGTGAAGGCGTAGAAATCGACGTCGAGGTCCTGCACATCGACAGGAAGATGCACTGCCCCTTGGGCCCCGTCGACCAGCACCGGAATGCCCCTCGCATGCGCGATCCTCACCACCTCCTTGATCGGCACGATGGTGCCGAGCACGTTCGACATCTGGGTGATGGCGACCATCTTGGTGCGAGGTGAGATCAGCTTCTCGAACGCATCCAGCAGGAACTCGCCGCTGTCGGACACCGGCGCCCATTTCAGCACCGCGCCTTGGCGCTCGCGCAGGAAATGCCAGGGCACGATGTTGGAATGGTGCTCCATGAT
>DFXC01000117.1:0-12731 GCA_002383105.1 Hyphomicrobiaceae bacterium UBA4118 | reverse complement strand
AGGTTGATCGCCTCGGTGGCGTTGCGGGTGAAGATGATCTCTTCGTCGGAGCGCGCATTGAGGAAACGGCGCACGGACTCCCGCGCCTTCTCGAAATTGGCGGTGGAGAGGTTGCTCAGATAATGCAAGCCCCGATGGACGTTGGCATATTCCTCACCATAGGCACGCTGGATCGTGTCCAGCACTACGCGCGGCTTCTGCGCCGAGGCGCCGTTGTCGAGATAGACAAGAGGCTTGCCGTTCACCTTGCGGGAGAGGATGGGGAAGTCGGCGCGGATCGCGTCCACGTCGAAGGGCGCCGCAATCGCCTGGAGATCCTTGGCCGCAGGAGTGAGGACGGTCATGGCCGCTCCTTCAATCGAGCCTGACGCTGAGCCATTCGGCGGAGGCCGCGGCAAAGGCGTTGCGCAGCCCCTCATCCTCGACGCGCTCGAACGCCTCGCCGACAAAGGCCTGAATTAGCAGCGCGCGGGCTTGCGCCTCGGGGATGCCGCGCGCCTCAAGGTAGAACAACAGATCCTCGTCGATCTGGCCCGAGGTCGAGCCGTGGCCGCACACCACGTCGTCGGCGAAAATCTCGAGCTCGGGTTTCGAGTCGAACTCTGCCGTCTCCGACAGAAGCAGCGCTCCTGCCATCTGCTTGCCGTCGGTCTTTTGCGCGCCGGGCGACACGATGATCTTGCCCTGGAAGACGCCGCGGGCCTCGCCGTCGAGCACCCCCTTGAACAGCTCGCGGCTGGTGCAGCGCGGCACGGCATGCTCGACCAGCAGCGTCGTGTCGCAATGCTGGCGGCCGCGCATGAGGAAGGCGCCTGAGATGTCGAGCGCAGAGCCTTCGCCGGCGAAGCGTGCATAGACCTGGTTGCGGATAACGGCAGCGCCGATCGAGAACTGAAAGGCGTCGTAGCGCGCGTCGGCGCCTAGCTCGACCAGCCAGGTGGAGAGATGGAGCGCGTCGTCGCCCTCCCGTTCGATCTTCACATGCCTGATCGCCGCTTTGTCACCGACCAGAAGCTCGGTAACGGCATTGCGCTGCAGTCCGCGGATACCGAGGCTGCCGAAGCTTTCCGCCACTGTGATGGAGCTTCCGGGCTGGGCGACCACGACGTTCCGGGTGACAGTCGAGGCGGGCTCGCCCGTTCCGTCGAGCTGGACGAGATGGATGGGCTTGTCGAGGGTGACGCCCTCACGCACGCGCAAGGCAGCACCGCCGGTCATCAGCGCGGTGTTGAGGGCGAGCACCGGATCGTCGTCGCGCGGATTGACCTTGCCGAGAACAGCCTTGAGCCAGGAAGGCGGCTTCTCCAGAGCCTGGGCCAGCGAAACCACCTCCACGCCCGCCGCCTTCAGCCCTGAGATGTCCGACAGATCGGCCCTCAAGTCGCCCTCGACCATGACCAGGCGATAGGAGGGCAGCCCCGCGACCGCGGCGGCGAGCGCCTGAGCGAGGTCGGCCTCCCCGACCGGCACGCCCACGGCGCTGAGCAGCGGATGCACATCGGTAAGCCGCGCGCGGAGGTCGGTATATTTCCAGGCCTCGATGCGGCGATGGGGCAGGCCAAGCCGGGCATAGGTCTCGATGGCCTTGCTCCGCAAGCCAGACACAAATGGGTCGCGCGCGCCGGGAAGCGCCTTCCTGGCCCCCTCGAACATGTCGAGATAGGCCTGCTCGGCCTTGGTGCGGAACTGCTGGGCCGGCAACTCCATGGTAGAAATCCCCTACGCAGCCGCGCCGCTTTTGGCTTCGCCGCGCGTGGCTTCACCGAACTCCGCGTAGCCCGACTCTTCGAGTTCGAGCGCAAGCTCGGCGCCGCCTGAGCGCGCCACCCTGCCGTCTGACAGCACATGCACGCGGTCAGGCACGATGTAATCGAGGAGCCGCTGATAATGGGTGATGACCAGCATGGCGCGGTCGGGCGAGCGCAGCGCATTCACGCCTTCAGCGACGATGCGCACGGCATCGATGTCGAGGCCCGAATCCGTCTCGTCGAGGACGCAGAGAGCCGGCTCAAGCAGGGCCATCTGCAGGATTTCATTGCGCTTTTTCTCGCCGCCGGAGAAGCCGACATTGAGCGGGCGCTTCAGCATCTCGGGGTCGATCTTGAGCAGCTTCGCCTTCTCGCGCACCAACCGCAGGAAGTCCGGCGTCGACAGCTCGGGCTCCCCGCGCGCCTTGCGCACCGCGTTCACCGCCGTGCGCAAGAAGGTCATGGTGGCGACGCCCGGGATCTCCATGGGGTATTGGAAGGCGAGGAACACGCCCGCGGCGGCGCGCTCGCTTGGGGCCATGGCCAGCAGGTCCTCACCCTTCCAGGTGACGGAGCCCGCGGTGACCTCGTAGTCCTGCTTGCCGGCCAGCACATAAGCGAGCGTCGACTTGCCTGAGCCGTTGGGGCCCATGATGGCGTGCACCTCGCCCGCGGGCAGGGTGAGGTCGAGGCCTTTAAGGATCTCGCGGCCATCGACATTGACGTGAAGGTTCTTGATCTCAAGCATTACGACTTCTTCCCAATCCCTTGGTACTGAATCTTCTTTTGACTCCGCCTTTTCCTCACTCGTCATGGCCGGGCTTCCCCGGCCATCCACGTCTTGAATTTGTGTCACGCGATTCGTGGATGCCCGGGACTTCGCCCGGGCATGACGCGGCATTTGAGGTTGGCTCACTATTACCCGACGCTCCCCTCAAGACTGATCCCGATCAGCTTCTGCGTCTCGGCCATGAACTCCATGGGGAGATGCTGCAGCACGTCGCGGACGAAGCCGTTGACGATCAGCGCCACCGCCTCCTCCGCCGACAACCCGCGGCTCAGGCAATAGAACAGCTGGTCGTCGGAGATCTTGGACGTGGTCGCCTCGTGCTCGAAGGTCGCGGACGCGTTCTTCGCCTCGATGTAAGGCACGGTATGCGCGCCGCATTTGTCGCCGATCAGCAGCGAATCGCAGTTGGTGAAGTTCCGCGCATTGGACGCCCGGCGATGCGCCGAGACGAGCCCGCGATAGGTATTATTGGAGTGTCCGGCGGCAATGCCCTTAGAGATGATGCGGCTCGACGTGTCCTTGCCGAGATGGATCATCTTGGTCCCTGAATCGACCTGCTGATAGCCGTTGGAGATGGCGATCGAGTAGAACTCTCCGCGCGAGCCGTCGCCGCGCAGGATGCAGGACGGATATTTCCAGGTGATGGCAGAGCCCGTCTCGACTTGCGTCCAGGAGATCTTCGCGCGGGCCCCGCGGCAATCGCCACGCTTGGTGACGAAATTGTAGATGCCGCCTTTGCCATGCTTGTCGCCGGGGTACCAGTTCTGCACTGTGGAATATTTGATCTCGGCGTCGTCGAGCGCGACCAACTCGACCACGGCGGCATGGAGCTGGTTCTCATCGCGCATGGGCGCGGTACAGCCTTCGAGGTAGCTGACATAGGCGCCCTTGTCGGCGATGATGAGCGTCCGCTCAAACTGCCCGGTGTTCTCCGCATTGATGCGGAAATAGGTGGAGAGCTCCATGGGGCAGCGCACGCCGGGCGGCACATAGACGAACGAGCCGTCGGAGAACACCGCTGAATTGAGCGTGGCGTAGAAATTGTCGGTGATCGGCACCACCGAGCCCAAATATTTGCGCACGAGCTCGGGGTGCGTCTTCACCGCCTCGGACACCGAGCAGAAGATCACGCCTGCCTTGGCCAACTCCTCCTTGAAGGTCGTCACCACGGAGACGCTATCGAACACGGCATCGACGGCGACGCGCGACTCCTTGACGCCGGCAAGCAGCTTCTGCTCGGCGAGCGGGATGCCGAGCTTGGCGTAGGTTTCAAGCAGCTCGGGATCGACGTCGGCGAGGCTTTTCGGTCCCTCGGTGCTCTTGGGAGCCGAATAGTAATAAAGGTCCTGGAAATCGATCTTGGGGTGAACGACGTTCGCCCAGGTCGGCTCCTGCATGGTGATCCAGCGGCGATAGGCCTCGAGCCGCCAGTCGAGCAGCCAGTCGGGCTCGCCCTTCTTGGCCGAGATAAAGCGAACGGTCTCCTCGTTCAGGCCCTTGGGGGCCCGTACCGACTCGATGTCGGTGGTGAAGCCGTATTTGTACTTGTCGACGTCGATCTCGCGAACGCGGGCGACGGTCTCTTGCACTGCCGGCATGGCCTACTCCAAATTCCTTTCCCTAGCGGCCTCTTACGCCGCTACCTTCCGGCTCTGCTTGAGCCGCTTGACCAACTCGCCGAAAGCCAGGAGGAAGCTCTCAATATCGGTACTCCCGGTCCCAAATCCAAGGCTTACGCGGATGGCCCCTTGCGCAAGCTCTGGCGCAACGCCCATGGCGCTCAATACGTGCGAGGCCTCGACCTTGCCTGAAGAGCAGGCGCTGCCCGAGCTGACGGCGACCCCCGCAAGATCGAGCCCGATCACCAGCGTCTCGGCCTTGGCGCCCGGGACGGCGATGCATGTCGTGTTGGGGAGGCGCGCTACGCGGCCCGAAAGCACCACGGCGTCAGGGGCGATGGCGAGCGCACCCGCCTCCAACGCGTCCCTAAGCTCAGCGATGGCTTCCGCTCGTGCGAGGTCAGCGGCGGCAAGCTCTGTCGCAACGCCAAAGCCAACGATGCCCGCCACGTTCTCGGTGCCGGCGCGCTTGCGACGCTCCTGGCCGCCGCCCTTGATGAGCGGCTCGACGGACGCGCCGTTGCCGAGCACGAGAGCGCCAACGCCCTTTGGGCCACCCATTTTGTGGGCCGAAAGGCTCAGCATGTCGGCGCCGATCGCAACGATATCGAGTGGCATCCTGCCCGCCGCCTGAACGGCGTCGCTATGGAGGAGCCCGCCTGCGGCGTGGACGATGTGCGCCGCTTCGGCGACCGGCTGAATGGCGCCGGTCTCGTTGTTGGCGGCCATCAGGGAGACGAACGGCCTCCATCCGCCACGCTTGTGCTTCTCAAGCTCTCCCGCCAGGACATCGAGGTCGGCGACGCCGTCTACCGTGGCGGGGATCTGCGTGGTCGTCTCGCGGTAGAACCTGCCGCCGGAGAGCACCGAAGGATGCTCCACAGCCGACAGGTAGCAATGCCAGGCCTCTCCGGCCTGCGCGGCGAGCGCCAGCGCATTGGCTTCGGTCCCGCCGCTCGTGAAGATCACATCCTCGGCCCGCGCGCCCACGAGATTTGCCACCTTCACCCGGGCAGCCTCGATCGCCGCGCGCGCTGCCCTGCCCTCCGCATGGACCGACGACGGATTGCCATAGAGCGAGAGCGCTTCGGAGAAGGCCGCACGGACTTCTGCGCGGAGCGGCGCGGTGGCGTTGTAATCAAGATAGGAGCGCTGGCTCATGCTTTACCGAAGCTCGCGGCCACGTGCCGCCGGTTAACGCTTGCACGAGCCCCTATCGCGCGTGCTATGAAGCGCGGCCTGAAGTTCGGACCGCTCCGAGTGCCCAGCTGTTCCAGGAGCGGAATTGTTTGGAACAATTCTAATCTTAAGTTCTATAGGATTCCGGAGCGGCAGAGTCAAGGTTTGCGGTGGCGGTTCGCGTTTCCCAACTCCCCCGCGCGTGCCCTCCCTGAGGTGCTCCCGTGTAACGTGGTGTTGAGGCCAGTGGTTCATGCCTGAAGTGAATATCAGCGGCCCCGGCGGCCGGATCGAGGCCCGCTACCATCACGAGCGCGGACCCAACACCCCCATCGCGCTCATCCTGCATCCCCACCCGCAATTCGGCGGGACGATGAACAACCAGGTCGTCTATCACCTGTATTACGCCTTCCAGAAACGGGGCTTCTCGGTGCTCCGCTTCAACTTCCGGGGCGTGGGGCGGAGCGAGGGGCTATTCGACAACGGCCCGGGCGAGCTTGCCGACGCGGCGACCGCGCTCGATTGGCTGCAGGCCTATAATGCCGATGCCTCCACTTGCTGGATCGCCGGGGTATCCTTCGGCGCCTGGATCGCCATGCAGCTCCTCATGCGGCGCCCGGAGCTCGAAGGCTTCATCTCGGTCGCGCCCCCCGCCAACCTTTACGACTTCACCTTCCTTGCCCCCTGCCCGTCCTCTGGGCTGATGGTCAACGGGGCGAAAGATCGAGTCGTGCCAACGGAATCCGTGCGCGGCCTCGTGGACCGTCTCAAGACGCAGAAGGGCATCGTCATCGACCACCAGACCGTGCCCGACGCCAACCACTTCTTCGAAGGCCGCATGGACGGGCTCATGGAGGTGGTCGACGCCTATCTCGACAAGCGCCTCGGCAAGGGCAAGAAGCGGAAAGACTCCGCCGCCTAGCGCGACTTGGTCAAGGCTACTTCGGCACTCCCCTCCGTGCATTCACGGCGCAAACCTGATACAGCCTCTGCCGAATTCGAGAACTCCCTTGAGCCGGCCCGGCGCACCCATGAGCACCGTCAAATCGGACTTCCTGCACGAGCTTAAGGCCCGCGGCTTCATCCACCAATCGACTGACGGGGCGGGCCTGGACAGGCTCGCGCGGTCCGAGCGCATCACCGGCTATATCGGCTTCGACTGCACGGCGCCGAGCCTGCATGTGGGCAACCTCGTCAGCATCATGATGCTGCGCAAGCTGCAACGGGCCGGGCACCGCCCGGTCGTGCTGATCGGCGGCGGGACCACCAAGGTCGGCGATCCCTCCGGCAAGGACGAGGCGCGCAAGCTCTTGAGCGATGCCGAGATCGCCGCCAACGTTGCCGGCATCGAATCGGTCTTCCGGAAATTCTTGAGCTTCGGCCATGGCCCCGGCGATGCGGTGATGGTCAACAATTCCGATTGGCTGGGCGCGCTGAACTATATCGATTTCCTACGCGACTACGGCCGCCATTTCAGCGTCAACCGCATGCTGACCTACGATTCGGTGAAGCTCAGGCTCGAGCGGGAGCAACCTTTGAGCTTCATCGAGTTCAACTACATGGTGCTGCAGGCCTACGACTTCGTCGAGCTGTGGCGGAGACTTGGCTGCCGCTTGCAGCTCGGCGGATCGGACCAGTGGGGAAACATCGTGAGCGGCATCGAGCTCGGGCGCCGTGCCGACGGCGTCGAGCTGTTCGGGGTCACCTCCCCTCTGCTGACCACCGCGTCGGGCGCCAAGATGGGAAAGACCGCGTCAGGGGCGGTGTGGCTCAACCCCGATATGCTCTCCCCTTACGACTACTGGCAATATTGGCGGAACACCGAGGACGGCGACGTGGAGCGCTTCCTCAAGCTCTTCACCGAGCTTCCGCTGAAAGAGGTCGGCAACCTCGCCAAGCTCAAAGGGGCCGAGCTCAACGAGGCGAAGAAGATCCTCGCCACCGAGGCGACCGCGCTGGTCCATGGGCGCGATGCCGCCGACCGCGCGGCAGAGACGGCGCGGGCCACCTTCGAGCAAGGCGAGACCACCACGAGCTTGCCCACTGTGCACGTACCGCGCGCCGACCTCGAAAAGGGTCTCGGCGTGCTGAGCGCGAGCGTGCTGGTGGGCTTCGTCCAATCGACCGGCGAGGCCAGGCGTCAGATCAAGGGGGGCGGGCTCAAGGTGAACGACGTGGCCGTCACCGATGAGCGGCGGCTCCTCACCGTCTCCGATCTCACGGGAGACGGCGTGATCAAGCTTTCGTTCGGCAAGAAGCGGCACGTGCTCATCAGGCCGACGTGAGGCTCGAACGGGGCCCTACTGCGCAGGTGCATCGAGGCCGGAGGCGGATGAGGGTGGCGGCGGCTTGTCTGGGACCGAGCCGGTGAAATCGAAGATCTGCCTGAAGATACCCGGCGTCATAACCGATATGGGATTCACCAGAACCGTGGGGTCGTCGAGACTACCCTTGACCGCGAAGGTGATGCCCACCACCCCCTCCCCCTGACGGCCGATGAGCACCTTGCCAAGAATGGGGATGGCTCCGAGCGCCGAGTTCAGGCCATAGAGCGGCACGTAGGTGCCGCCGAGCTCGACCGTCTTCGCCTTGAAGTCGACCGTGCCGCGCATGGTGGCGCCGAGCATGGGTCCGTTCATATAGGCGTCCGTTAGCTTGAATTTGCCGCCGCCCACGGAGAAGGGAGCCCGCAACTGCTTGAAGGCAATGCGCTGTTGCGTGGTCTGCGGCCTGCGCTCGCCCAAGACTGCCGTGGAGCTCGGGTCGGTCAGCACGTCGTTCACCACCGAATCGCCGAGCACGGTGAAGTCGCGCGCCCACAGCGTCCCGCTCTTCGCCCCAGGACTGCCCGCGTCGAGATTGACCTCCAGCGACGCCTCACCGCCCTCAACGCTTGGATAGAAGCCGACGAGGCGGAAGGCAGCGCCGGCGTCGCGCGCTTCGGCTTTGATCCAGCGCGCGCCGTCACCTTCCTCGATCTTGACCGCCGCGGGGGTCTTACCGTTCAGCTGACCGGTGGCCTCGAGCGCAACCAGCCGGCCATTGCGCTTCTTCAACGTCACGTGCACGTCTTTCGCCGTCGTGTCGTAGAAGCCTGCGACCGTGCCGACCTGCGCGGTGAGATCGACCCCGAACGGGTCGGCGGGTTCCGTCGAGACGTCCTCGGCAAGCTGGCCTGCCGAAAACAGGGACTGAAAGAACTGCTTGCCGTCGTAGCTCGGGCCCTCCGCCTTGATCTCGAGCACTTTGTCGTCGCGGACGATGGCGTTGATCTCCATATGGGTTTGGCGGTTGACCGAGAAGTCGGAGAAATAGAACTCCTTGAGGTGCTGCTCGGGGTCGAGCGCGATCCCGCCACGGATGGCGATATCGTCGCCGAGAATGGCGAGATTATCGAGATCGGTCGAGCCGTCCTCCTTCGGCACGACGTCGAATTGAATACTTGCGGTGCGGCCTGCCGGCTTGGTCCAGCCGATGCTGCCGAAGAGGAGCCGCGCGTCGGTGAGGTCGGCCTGCATGCTCATGGCGCGCTTGCCAAGTCCGGCGATGGTCATGGTTACGGGGGTCGGGCCATGCACCAGGTGATTGACCTTGATCCCGAGCTTCTCGCGCGAGGCCTCGTCGAGATTGGCCGTCACTCTGATCGGTGGCTGGCGGTCGTCGGGGGCGTGGAAGATACGCTGCCAAGCAAGCTCGGCTGGCACCCCTTTGATGCTGATCTCGCCCTTGGCCTCGACCGCCTCTTCGGTGATGTTTACATCCAGCGCGCCGCCCTCGATGTCGATATTGCCGACAAGGTTCGAGGCGATGGCATCATTGAGCCGCGCCGCCCCCCGGTACTTGATCTCATCCAGCTGGAGGTCTGTCCTCACTGGCATCGACAGGGTGAAGGCGCCATCGGCGCTCCCGCCCAGGAAGTCCGGCTTCAGGCCGACCCTCTGGATATAGCCGAGCGGCTCGTGGTCGAGAAGCTCAAGCACCGTCGGCGTGGCGCCGTTCGCCTTGAACGCGATCTCGGCTTGTTGCGGGTCCTGGTGGAGGTCGGGGATGTAGAAGCGGCCTTCGCTGAGCGCAATCTCCTGCCCCGACGGCACGACGATCTTGCCTTGGGGGATGTCGACGGAGAACTTTGCCCCCGACACCATGAGCTTGGCGGCGCCGGTGAGGACCGGTGGCATCTTGTCGAGGTAGGTGATGCTCATGCCGGCAAAATTGATCTCGGCGGTTGCGGCTTCGGCAGGAACCTCGGCCCCCTCTTGGATCTGGGCGAGCTCGCCCGCGGCCAAATTCACGTTGAACTTGCCGCCCAAAACCTGGCCGCCGGCCACCTGCTCCAGGGCCCAAGTCCGCGCCTTGCCGGCAACAAATTTGGGCCAGAACCGCTTGAGGGTGTCGACCGGCATCGGGCTCACCTCGCCCACCAGGTGGACCTCCGGCGACCCGGGAGCATCTACAATGCTGCCGGATAGTGCGACCGAGGCGGTCCCTGAGCGAATGGCCAAGCGGGAGAACGTCAGCCGCCCGCTTTGCGGCGCGACGCTTCCCGTCGCCGACCATTCATCGATCTTCATGGGCTTAAGCCCATACTCCTCGACGGCGAGCACCGCATCGTCGGCCTTCAAGGTGAAGTTCCAGGAGGTCGGCGTGTTGTTGGTGTCGCGCACCGGGTGGAACTCACCGCTGATGGTGGCCTTGCTCGCTCCCCAAACGAGGATCGAGGGCGCGATCTCGACCACGTCCGTCTCTTTCAGATAGCGAATATGCAGATCGCCATAGTCGATGCGCACGGGCGTATCGGGGTCCCAAGGCGGCGTGATCTGGCCGGACGCCAATTTGAGCTTGGCATCGCCTGACAGGAACTTGCCGGAATCGGACAGCTCGACGGTGGCCTCCCCCAGGACCGGCAGGTCGAGGGCCTTGAGCGCACCGAGTGAGGGGAAGTTGCCGGCAAGGCCCGAGGGGACGAGATTCTGGATGAGAGCGGTGATGGTGAGGCTCTGCCGCCTGGTGCGCTGCTCGGTGCGGACCTCGAGCTGCCAATCGCCTTTGGTCGAGGCGATATTGGCTTGGCCGACGAGGAGGCTCCGGTTGTCCTTGTGCTCGAGATCGACGGAGAAATCCGGCACCTGCCACGAGGTCTGGGTGCCGTTCTGACTGAGCACGACCAGCGCGTTCTTGACGCCGAACCGTGTCAAATAGGAGGTATTGCCGCTGCGGGCGCGCTCGAACACCTCGGCGATGGTGCTGGTCACGTCAAGGCTCCGGGCGCCGCTCAAGGGAGCGCCCTGGCGCTTGGCGATGATCGTTTCTGGCGCCGGCGCCGCAAGCCCCTCGCCCGGGGGCTCGCCCGCCGGCAGCGAGCCGCGAATCACCGTCTCGTTCTCGCCCGCCGCGGTCTTTGAGAAGCTGAGCGACAGGCCCCGGTCGGAATCATAGAAGAGCAAAAGCCGCGGGCCGATGAAGTCGACGCTTCCCGGAGCAATGCGCCCGGACAGAAGCGCGCTGCCGCTCAAGCCGATGGCCGCAAGCGGCGCCTGGGCGAGGATCGAGCCGTCCTTGTCGATCAACCTTATATTGCGCAGGCGAAACAGGACGCCCGGTCCGTCGGCCGTACGCTGCAGAATCGCGTCGTCGATCTTCACATGCAGGTCGGACAGCTCCCCGTTGATCGCCGCCTCGATGGAGGGAACGAGGGTCGGGAGCGAGATCGGGCCGCGGCCGAGCCGCCCATAGCCGGCAACGATGGCGACGAGCCCCACCACCAGAATGCCGGCGAAGATCTCGCGGCAGACATGGGCGCCGCGCGAGGACAATTTCCTGAGCTCGATCTGAACCGGCGCGGGGACTCGCCTCACGAGCGCCCGGCCGCGCCCGGGCAACGCCAGCAGCGCCTTGCCACCTTCGGTGGTCAACTTCACGAGAGCGTCTGAGATCGGCTCGTTCATTCGGTCGATGGCCCCGCCATGACCAAGGCCGTCGGAGCGCATTGCCGCCCTGCCCTAAAGGCAGGTCGCGAGCAACGAAACGCGCAGACGGCCTCGCTTTTGGACAGAAAGCGACGCGTGGGTCTGCTCATAGTCCTATGTCGGCATCCCCCCAAGGCAAGCCTCTCGAACCCCCTCAAGCGACCTCGTTCCCACGGCGCCCAATGCGAGGCTAAGGGCTTGTTGCATAGGAGGCGCCAAAATCGGCCAAAGGAAGGCGGTTCCCCAAGCTTCCGCCAAGGCTTAGCCATCCCGGCCGACGCGTCAGCATGCCGGGGGAGAACCCCGATGACAACGGCAAGGCGAGGCGATATTGTCGGCGGAAGGAGTGGGCGCTGGGTGTTGGCCCTCAGACGGGAAACTCCGCGACAATCCCTTTAAGCGACCTACGGTTGTAAGTCGCGAGCCTAGCGCCAAGGAGGTCTTCGGCGCGGCGTCATAGTATCCGATGGGGAGGTACCACGTATGTTCACCAAGAAGCCCGAGCCCGGCGAAAGTGTGACGAAGATGGGGGGCGTGATGGGAGAGGCGAAGACGCCCTTCACCGAACGGCCGGCGACTTATGCTGCCAAGAGTCCCGGCCCAAGTGCGAGCAAGATGGTCCCGTCCATCATCGGCGAGGACCTCACCATCATCGGCAACGTCAATTCCAAGGGCGAGATCCAGGTCGACGGCGAGATCCAGGGCGATATCCATTGCGGCTCGCTGCTGCTCGGCGACAAGTCGCAGGTGATGGGCAGTGTCATCGCCGAAGATATCGTGGTGCGCGGCCGCGTGGTCGGCTCGATCAGGGGCTTGCGCGTCACGCTACAAGCGCAGTCCCACGTCGAGGGTGACATTTTCCACCAGAGCCTCGCCATCGAGCAAGGTGCGTATTTCGAAGGGAAGTCACGCCGCTCCGACGATCCGCTGGCGGAGATCAAGACGGCTTCCTCGACCGCCGGCAGCCCCCGTTCCGATGCACGGCCCGCAAGCTTCGACTCGCGGCCTACGGAGCACGTGAGCACGCCGAGCGGCGCCAGCACGCATTCGACTCGCGCCGCGGAATAGCGCAGGCAGGCTTTTCGAGGACCCACCCCTAAGGGGCACGAAGGCGTTTAAGCTTTCGCGTCGGCGTGGATGCGTTCGGCGAGGGCCGCCTCGATGAAGCGGTCGATGTCGCCGTCGAGCACCGCCGCGGGGTTGGTGCTCTCGATGCCTGTCCGCAAGTCCTTCACGAGCTGATAGGGCTGCAGCACGTAAGACCGGATCTGATGGCCGAAGCCGATGTCGGACTTGGCGGCGGCGGCGGCCTGCGCCTCCTCCTCCCGACGCTTTAGCTCGGCCTCGTAAAGGCGCGCGCGCAGCATTGCCCAGGCCGTGGCGCGGTTCTTGTGCTGCGACCGCTCGTTCTGGCACGTGACCACGATGC
>DFXC01000011.1:15206-18648 GCA_002383105.1 Hyphomicrobiaceae bacterium UBA4118 | reverse complement strand
CACTCAATCCTGATTTTTCAGATTGGTCTCAATGCCAACGAGCTGGCATGGACTTAGAGATGAAGTGGGATAACGAGCATCGTAACACTCCTTGGCGGGTGTGGCGCATCGGCTGCCCATCACGTATCATCGACACCCGCACGGGCGAGACCATCGGCTACAAGCTCCCCGAATGCGGGCATAAGGATACTGTGATCTGCGAGGTGGATTCGGAGATCTAGGCGGCGAGCGGCCCAGCGCCGCCAGCGAAGGCAGCGAATGTGACCATACCAATCTGGTCAAAAGTTTTGGCGGGAGTCCTGCTTTCCGGCGCGCTGATGGGCTTTGCCGGGTTCAAGGCCTATTCGGAGAAGCTTGGTCCGCTCGTCCAGGAGCACGGCACCACCTATTTTAATGGCGACGGACCGGTTTCGACGCCCGCGGTCTGCAAGAGTGAAAGCGAGATCCTCGCCGCCATCAAGCAGGTGCACGCCAAATACGACTACCGCGCAGGCGACGATCTCAAGGCCTTCGAGCAACGCGCGGCCGAACTCAAGGGGCTGCCGCCGCTCAATATCGAAGCGCTCTATGTCATCACGCAGGACGACCGGCTCCGCGACGGCGAGATGGTCCTCTTCATCGGGCTCAAGACCGATTGCGTGACCACGGTGTTCGGCTTGCCGACGAAGCTCTACCACGAGCTGGCGGGCAAGTCCGAGAGCGGCTAGGGCCCGGCCCATGGGCAAGCTCGCCGTGCTCAGGATCTTTCTCGGCGCGCAACTGCAATTCCGATAGAGCGCCCAGATTGGGCGCCGAAGCCACCCCGGTTTGGGTTAGAATCAAGGCGTGTCGCTTTCGGCTTCACCAAGCTTGGATCATCCCACACTGCCAGAGGGCCAGCTCCTCTACGCAGTGGGTGACGTTCACGGCAGGGTCGACTTGCTTGCCGACATGCTTCGCCAGATCGCGGCCGATGCGCGGGCGTCGAGCGACGGCGAGCGGCCGACACTCGTCTTTCTCGGCGACTATGTGGATCGCGGTCACGACAGCCGGGGCGTGGTCGAGACGCTGCTCGGCGGACTGCCGCAGGGCTTCAACGCGTATTTCCTTAAGGGCAATCACGAGGCGATCCTGCTCGATTTTCTCCACGATGCAGCGCGGCTCGAGCATTGGCTGATGAATGGCGGCGAGGCGACCATGGCCTCCTATCGTGTCGACACCGAGCGGCTCAATCGCTTGGTGGCGCCTCCGGAGACATGGCGCAGAGCCTTCGCCGAGGCCCTTCCCGAGGCGCATCTCAGCTTCTTCAAGAGGCTGAAGCTCAGCGTTTCCTTCGGCGACTATCTATTCGTCCATGCCGGCATCAGACCCGCCGTGCCGCTTGCCGCGCAAGTCGAAGCCGATCTCATTTGGATCAGAGCCCCGTTTCTCGATTCCACCGAGCCGTTCGGCAAGATCGTGGTGCATGGGCACACGCCGGGGAAAGCGCCGGTGACGCGCTCAAACCGCATCGGCATCGATACCGGCGCGGTGTTCACCGATCGGCTGACGGCGCTGAGACTTAAGGGTGATTCCCGGAGCTTCCTGCAGACCTGAAAACTTAAGTCGAGGTCAGGTCTCGGCCCTATCGGCGACAAGGCCACGCAGCCGGTCGCTGAGACTCCCGCCGCCGCCTGCCTTGCGGGCGCGCCGTTTTTCCCTGCGGGCCGCGAACCTTTTCGCCAGCGGTCCTTTGGGCTCTTCAGCCTCGCTTTCCGCCTCTTCCTCGGCGGGAGCGGCGAGCTCCTCGTTGGCCGTCGCACGACCCATCCCGGCCGCCACGGCATCGACCGCAAGAACGGTCTCGGCCATTTCCGGCTCGCGCGCGGAACCGTTCCCGGCGTGCGCCTTATGCCACTCGGGCTCCGGCTCTGGCTCGGGCGCTTGCGGCTCCGGCATGTCGCCAAACTCGGTATAGGTCTGGGTCACCTCCATGACCATGCGTTGCGGGATCGGCGCCCCCCCTTGCGCCCGCGCCACGGCAAGGATCTGCGAGGTGAGCCGCGTAAGCTCGCGGCGGAGAAGCATGTTCTCTTGGGCGCCGGTTTTGGCGCGCTCGAGCTCCTCCTGCGTCTTTGACAGCTCCGCGCTCAAGCGCTGGCTTTCGGCAAGCGTGCGGGCATCCGCCTTGCCGAGGCCACGCACGCCCGCGCCGCTGCCACTCTCCAACGCCACGCGCAAGCGCTCGATGTCGGAGCGCTGATTGTGCAAGGTGGTGCGTGCGGTCTTGAGCGCCTCGGACTGGGAGGCGACCGTGGTGCGCAGCTCGGCGTTGACCGACTCGAGCTCGGCAAGCGCCTTCTTGGCGGCCTTCAGGCGGCTATCGAGATCGGGCAGGCGTCGCTTGATCGTCTGCTGCAGCACGCGGTTGGCATTCTCGTTCTCTTGCAGCTGCGCTTTGGCCGCGGCGAGGTCGGTGTTCACCACCGCGATCTCCACGCGGCGCTTGTTCGCCTCGATCAGCTCGCGCGTGGCCTTTTCCTTCGCCTTGTCGAGCGCGACCTCCACTTTGCGAAGATCGATGGCAAACTCGGCGCGGAGCTGATCCTTGTCGGCCTGGATGTCGGCGAGCGACATGGGCATGGTGGCTTCGAGCTTGCGCGTGGTCAGCCGCACGGCGCGGTTCCACAGCGGGGGCGCGAGCATGAGCGCAATCAGACATCCCAAAAGGAAGCCGAGCGCTCCAAACATCAACGCGTTGATCATCAAAACCAAGCGCTCCCCGGTTCAGCGCCCACGCGTCACTAAAGCCGACGCTCCTCGGGCAAGCCTAAGCGGAAACGTGGCGCCAATTCGGCGCGGCACGCGCAGAAGCCCTCCGCCGAGCTTCCTTACCGCCAAACTAGAACGGATTCCAGGTGGGTTGGCGGGTATATTTCAGGTAGCCGATATTGGCCCCCAGCCTCAGTCCTATGCCTGAGCGGATCGGCGCCAGCACGACGTCGTCGCGGGCGAGAAAGGTAATGCCCACGCCGCCGATCAAATAGGCCGAGCCATCCACCCCTGCATAGGTGTTGAAGATCTCGCCCGGACTGCGCAGATCGTACACGAGCACCATGGTCTTTGAGCCTTCGGCGCCGAAGTCGTAGCCGAGCGAGGGGCCCTGCCAAAACACCTTATGGTCGCCGGCGTCCTTGGTATAGAGCGTGCCTTCGCCGTAGCGTAAACCGGCAATGAAGGCGCCACCGGCTTCCTCTCCGAGGATATAGCCATTAGGCCGCCCGGCGCGCTGGAAGGCGTATTCCACCGCCTGGGCAAACCCCATGGAGACGCGGCCGAAGAAGCGGTGCCCCGTCTCATTGATCTCCTCCAGCGAAAACGTGCCCTTGCTCTGGGCCTCCGGCGGGACATAGGGCCCCTGAGTGCCGGGCGCGGCCTCATAGCTGTGCCCCGGACCGCCCTGGTCAGCCGGTGGCACATAGGT
>DFXC01000011.1:7142-15132 GCA_002383105.1 Hyphomicrobiaceae bacterium UBA4118 | reverse complement strand
GGTCAGCCGGCGGCACATAGGTGCTTTGGTCCGTCGGAGGGAGCGGGGGCTGGGCGTCGGGATTGACCGCGTGATGCCGGTTCGGGTCCGGCTGCGGCGTTATGACCATGGGGCCGTCGGCCTGGGCGAGCTCGATTTGGGGCGCAGGCCGAGGCGCGCCCGCTTCTTCCGCCGATGCCGGGGCCGCAGCCAAGCCAATCAGAATCGTCGCGAGCACGGCAGTCAAAGAGAATTTCAGATGCATGACCTTGCCTCTTGGGCCCGCGCCGGGTGGCCTGCCGACTCGGGCGGCCGCTATGATTTGCCTAAACTATTACGAAACTGTGGCTCTCCAGCTTGCGGCGCCGCGGAGGGTGGCGTCGGCGCGTCAGTCAATAAATTTATCCGGGTGATATTGACGAAGTTATTTCACCCGGATAAAACCATACGGCTGACCCTGACGCGAGGTGCCTGACCATGGACGAGAGGCGAAGCTGCACGGTCTTTCGGGGCTCGACACGCATTGCGTCGGGAGCCCTGGCAGAGGTCGCGTTGGCGGCAAAGGCCGAACTCGATGCCGACGAGACGGCGCAGATCCTGATCTTCGACGATGCGACCGCCGAGCCCATCGATTTGGATTTTCGCGGGGCCCCCGACGACGTCCTGAGGCGGCTTGGGCAAGCGCCGGAGGCTCGTCCCGACGCGACGGGACAGGCCACGGGCGCGGCTCGCCGCGGTCCCGGCCGTCCCAAGCTCGGAGTGGTGGCCCGCGAGGTTACCCTGCTCCCGCGGCATTGGGATTGGCTCGGCCGGCAACCGGGCGGCGCGTCCGTTGCTCTGCGCAAACTGGTCGAGGAGGCGAGGCGCGGAAATGGCGTCAAGGATCGTATTCGCCAGTCACAAGAGGCGGCTTACCGCTTCATGCTTGCCATGGCGGGGAACGAAGCCGGGTTCGAGGAAGCGGTCAAGGCGCTCTTCGCCGGAGACGAGGACCGCTTCCGGCAGCTGGTCGAGGCTTGGCCCCCCGACATTTGCGATCACGCCAGGGGCCTGGCCGGCCCAGCCTTCGAGGTCAGACCCGTCGACCCCAGGCAATGAAGCTTGGGTTGCGCAAGCCCTGTTCGGTCTTGCCATAGCGCAGCGGTTCGCCAGTGACGGTGACGACCCTGCCGCCCGCGGCCTCGAGCACGGCCTGACCCGCCGCCGTGTCCCATTCCATGGTTGGCCCAAACCGGGGATAGACGTCCGCCTCGCCTTGCGCGATGGCGAGGAATTTGACCGATGAGCCTGCGCCCGACCGCGCGGCAATTTTGAGCTTGGCGAGGAACCCCTCGGTCTCGGGGTCGAGATGGGAGAGGCTGACCAGGGCCGTCAGGCCGTCAGGGTTGCCGGCCCGGGCGCTGAGCTTTCTCCGCTCAAGCCTATGGAGATCGGCGCCGCCCGCGTTCGGCGGAAGCTCCGCCCCGACCGCCTCACCTTCGGCAATCGTCACGGCAAGGAGCGCGCGGGCCGGCGCATAGACGAGGCCGAAGCGCGGGCGTCCGTCCTCAATGAGCGCAATGTTGACGGTGAAGTCGCTGCGCCTCTGGATGAACTCTTTGGTGCCGTCGAGGGGATCGACCAGGAAGAAGCGGTCCCCGAGAGGGGTTGAGGTGGGCCCGTGCGCCTCCTCCGACACTACCGGGATCTCGGGTGCGAGCCGTTGCAGCGCCTCGAGGATGATGGCGTCGGCGTCCCGGTCGGCGCGCGTCACAGGGCTCAGATCGCCCTTGAGCTCGACCTCCGCCTTCGTGTGGAAATGCGCCATGATGGCGGCGCCGGCCCGGGAAGCGGCATCGGTCAGGAGGGATGCGGCGCGGGCGAAGTCGAAGCCGGCGCTCCTCACCGGCGCTGTTGTGTGTCTTGGGGCTGACAAGGCACAATGCTCTCTTGCGACGTTGATTCGTTTCGCGCCCGCGATGCGGCAGTTTCAGGCGGAAGCGCGACCCCCATGTAACAGAAATTCGGGTGTGGGCCACGTCAACTCCGCTGGAAAGAGCGGAAGCGAAGGAGGAGGCCATGACTGAGCCGACCACTATCGGCGACCTTGAGCTTGCTGCGCTCGTCTCAAGCCGTATCTGTCACGACGTGATCAATCCCGTTGCGGCCATCGCCAACGGCTTGGAGATGCTCGGCGAAGAGCCCGACCAGGCGATGCGCGAGGCGGCCATGGAACTTATCCGCAAGAGCGCCTTCCAAGCCTCCGCCAAGCTGCAATTTGCACGGCTTGCCTTCGGTGCGGCCGGATCGGCAGGGGCCGAGATCGACCTCCGCGACGCCGAGAAGGTCGCCCGCGAGTTCATGCAAGGGAGCGGCAAGCATCAGCTGACCTGGCAAGGGCCGGCGCTGACGCTGCCGAAGAACAAGGTCAAGCTCCTGCTCAACCTGGCGGCGCTCGGGGTCGTGGCGCTCCCGCGTGGGGGCACGGTCAGCGTCGAGATCGCCGGCACCTCTCCAAACGTCAATTTCATCGTGCGGGCCAAGGGGGATGCCGCGCGGCTGACCGACCAGGTGAGGAGCCTGCTGCTGTCGGGGGCCAACGGGGTCACCGTCGATGCCCACTCGATCCAGCCTTACTACGCAAGCCGGGTGGCGGCGGCAGCGGGCATGACCGTGACGGCCGAAGCGCGCGAGGGGGAGGTCGAGTTCAAGGCGGCATGACCTGAGAAATCGCCGCTCCAAGGCGAAATCGTCGCGCTGGTCAACGGAACGTAAACCAGAGTTCAGACAATCTCCTTCTAAGGCGCGAAGGCGTGGGGCGAGAGCGCCTCTGATTCGCGCCGGGGGTGGGCGATGGACGAGCTTTTGGGTGAATTCCTGACCGAGACCGGCGAGGGTCTCGATCAGCTCGATGTCGAGCTCGTGCGCTTCGAGCAGGAGCCGAACAATGCCGAGATGCTCAACACCATCTTCCGGCTGGTCCATACCGTCAAAGGCACTTGCGGCTTTCTCGGGCTGAACCGGCTCGCCAAGCTCGCCCATGCCGCCGAGACGCTCATGGGCCAATACCGCGACGGCGCTCCCGTCACCGTCGAGGGCGTCAGCGTCATCCTCGCCAGCATTGACCGGATCAAGCAGATCCTGGCCGGGCTTGAGCGCGATGGCGCCGAGCCCCCCGGCTCCGACGTCGATCTGATCGGCAGATTGCAGACGCTCGCTCTGGGGGAACCGGACGCCGCGCCGCCCGTCGTCGACGAGAGGTTCGGCCACGCTCGGGGCGCAGCCGAGAGCCAGGGTAGGGGCCGGCCGCCCGTGCAGGCCGCGCTCGAGGAGATCGAGCGCGCCTGGCGCGCGGACCCTGAGCCCGAAGCGGCCGAGCCCGTGACCCGGTCCGCGACCAATGGCGCAAGCGCTCCCGATGGCAACGGCAAGGAGACGCAAGCCCGTGCGCAGACCGTGCGGGTGAGCGTCGACACGCTCGAGCATCTGATGACGACGGTGAGCGAGCTCGTGCTGACCCGCAATCAGCTGCTCGATCTCGTGCGCCGCACCGGCGAGAGCGAGTTCAAGACTCCCTTGCAGCGCCTTTCCAGCGTCACTGCCGAGCTGCAGGAAGGCATCATGAAGGCGCGCATGCAGCCGATCGCCAATGCCTGGCAGAAGCTGCCACGGCTGGTGCGCGAGCTGTCGCTCGAGCTCGATAAGAAGATCGAACTCGACATGACCGGAGGCCAGACCGAGCTCGACCGGCAGGTGCTTGAGATGATCAAGGACCCGCTCACCCACATGGTCCGCAACTCGGCCGATCACGGGCTCGAATCCCCGGCCGCACGGGTCGCGGCCGGCAAGCCGGAGACCGGGCGGATCAAGCTCAGCGCCTATCAGCAAGGGGGCTATATCGTCATCGAGGTGGCCGATGACGGACGCGGGCTCGACGTCCAGAAGATTCGCGCCAAAGCCATCGAGAATGGCCTCGCCACGCCGGCCGATCTCGACCGCTTGAGCGACCTCGACACCAACAAGTTCATCTTCAGGGCGGGCTTCTCCACCGTCAACGCCATCAGCGAAGTGTCGGGCCGCGGCGTCGGCATGGACGTGGTGCGCAACAATATCGAGCTGATCGGCGGCACCGTCGAGCTCAAGTCGACCTCGCCGGCGGGCACCACCTTCATCATCAAGATCCCGCTGACGCTTGCGATCATGGCGGCCTTGATCGTCGAGGCCTTAGGCCACCGCTTCGCCATCCCGCAATACGGCGTGGTCGAGCTCGTCCGAACGGGCAAGGCGTCCGGGCACCAAATCGAGCTGATCAACGATACGGCGGTGGTCCGCTTGCGCGACAAGCTCCTGCCGCTTCTCGACCTGGCTCAACTCCTGCATCTTGAAGGCGCCAGCACCACGCTTGAGCGGGTCGCCAACAACATCCTCACCGTCGTGGTCATCCAGATCGGAGCGACGCTGTTCGGCGTGCTGGTCGACAGCGTGTTCCGCACCGAGGAGATCGTGGTGAAGCCGATGTCAAGCCTCCTGCGCGATGTCACCATGTTCTCGGGCAACACCATTCTCGGCGACGGCAGCGTCATCATGATCATCGACCCGAATGCGCTCGGCTCGATGGTTGGCTCGGTCGCGGGGCAAGCGGGCGAGGCGGCCAACGCCGTGACCGCTTCGGCGACGGTGGCCAACGAAGGCAAGACGGCGTTGCTCCTGTTCCGCGCAGGCTCTCCGGCGCCGAAAGCGGTGCCGCTCTCGCTCATCACCCGGCTCGAGGAGATCGATCTCGGCGTCATCGAGCGCTGCAACGACGAGGACGTGGTGCAGTACCGCGGCGCCTTGATGCCGCTCGTCTATATCGATGCGGAGCGCGCAAAGCGCGACGACGGCGTGCAGCCGGTGCTGGTGTTCACCGAAGGCGGCCGCCCCGTCGGGCTCGCCATCGACGAGATCGTCGACATCGTCGAGGAACGGCTCGACATTGAGCTCCACTCAGAGGCGCCGGGGACGATCGGCGCCGCCATCATCAAGGGCAAGGCCGTCGAGATCGTGGATGTCTCGCACTATCTCGGAAGGGGCCTCGGCGAGCGGCTCGCCGCAAAGCCCGAGGAAGCGTCGCGCGAGGTCAGGCTTCTCCTCGTCGATGACAGCCAATTTTTCCGCAACATGCTGGCGCCGCTGCTTGCGGCAAGCGGCTACGCCGTCACGCTCGCCGCGTCCGCCGAGGAGGCTCTCGCGCTCAAGGAGAAGGGCGCATCGTTCGAGCTCATCGTCAGCGATCTCGATATGCCCGGGATGGACGGCATCACGTTCGCCGAGCGCATCAAGGCCGACCCAGACTGGGGGAAGATCCCGCTGATCGCGCTCTCCTCCCATTCGAGCCCGCTTCTCGTGGAGAAGAGCCGCGTGGCCGGGTTCGTGAGCTATGTCGGCAAGTTCGACCGGCAGAAGCTCATGACCACGCTTCAGGAGTGTTGCAGACAGTGGGGAGTGGCCGCATGAGCGCAGAGGAGAACGAGTTTGAACAGGCGACCGAAGGTTTCGTTACCGTGGTGGCCGGGGGCCAGCTGTTCGGCTTGAGGCTCGACCGGGTGCGCGACGTGTTCGTGCCGCGCGGGCTGTCGCAGGTGCCGCTCGCGCCGCCCGAAGTGGCGGGTCTGCTCAATCTCCGCGGCCGCATCGTCACGGCCATCGATCTCCGCCGGCGCCTTGGGCTGCCGCCGCGTGCCGACGGAGGGGCTCCGGTCGCGGTCGGCATCGAGGAACGCGGCGAGCTTTACGGCCTCATCGTCGATCAGGTCGGCGCCGTGCTGCGGCTCAAGCGCTCAAGCTACGAGACCAATCCCGTCAATCTCGATCAGCGCTGGGGCCAAGTCTGCGCCGGCGTCCACCGGCTCGACGCCGGCCTCATGGTCGTGCTCGATGTCGACAAGGTGCTGGATCTCGGTCAGTTCGGCGTCGCTGCCTAATCGCCGTCAAAGATGACGGCAAGCGGAGGAAGGAACGCATGAAACACTGCTTGGTGGTGGATGACAGCGCCGTCATTCGCAAGGTGGCCCGGCGCATCCTGGAGGAGCTGCGCTTCTCGGCGACTGAAGCCGAGAACGGGCGCGAGGCTCTCGATCAATGCCGCATGTCGATGCCCGACGTGGTGCTGCTCGACTGGAACATGCCGGTGATGGACGGCATCGCCTTTCTCGTTGCGCTGCGCAAGGAGCAAGGCGGCAACGACCCGAAGGTGATCTTCTGCACGACCGAGAACGACGTCGAGCACATCACCCGCGCGATCTCGGCCGGGGCCAACGAATACATCATGAAACCCTTCGACCGCGACATCATCGAAGCCAAGTTTCATGAGGTCGGGCTGATCTAAAGCCCGGCATGACCATGCTTGGTCAGGGAGCGAGCGTGCATGGCCCGGCGCCAGCCGAGGCCACGCCGTTGCTCGGCGAGAAACCCATCAGAGTGATGATCGTCGACGATTCGGCGGTCGTGCGGGGCCTCGTCTCGCGCTGGATCGGCGAGGAGGCCGGGCTCGAGACGGTCGCGCGTCATGCCAATGGCAGGCAGGCCGTGGAGGATGTGGCGCGGAGCGCCCCCGACATCATTCTGCTCGACATCGAGATGCCGGTGATGGATGGGCTCGAGGCGCTGCCCCTCCTGCTGCGGGCGCGGCCTGACGTGCGCGTGCTGGTGGTCTCCACCCTCACCAAGCGCAATGCGGAGATCAGCTTCAAGGCCTTGTCGCTCGGCGCCTTGGACTATCTGCCGAAGCCCGACTCAAATCGCGAGATCACTACCTCGCTCGACTTCCGCAGCGAGGTGATTCGCAAGATCAAGGCGCTCGGGCGGGCGCGCACGCGGCGCTCGGCGCCGCACGAGGAAGCGCGCCTCGTCGCCGGCGATGCGGCCCGGGCCGAAATCCCCAAGGGGTTGCTCGCCTTCAAGCAGCGCCCCTTTTCCATGGTGCCGCCGCGGGTGATCGCGATCGGAAGCTCGACCGGCGGACCGCAGGTGCTGGCGAGCCTTCTCGGCGCGCTTTCGCCGTCCCTTTCGCGGGTTCCCGTCCTCGTGGCGCAGCACATGCCGCCGGTGTTCACCACGATCCTCGCCGAGCGGCTGGCCAAGGCCACCGGGCGCGAGACCAAGGAGGGGATAGACGGTGAGCCGCTCAAGCCCGGCGCGATCTACGTGGCGCCCGGTAACCATCATATGACGGTGGGTCGCCCCAAGGCGCCCACGATACGCATCAGCGGCGAGCCGCCAGTGCATTTCTGCCGGCCGGCGGTCGACCCCATGTTCGCGAGCGTCGCCGCCACTTTCGGGCCCGCCGCGCTCGGCATCGTGCTGACCGGCATGGGCTATGACGGAGCAGCCGGGGCGCGGGCCATTGCCGATGCCGGCGGCAGCGTGATCGCCCAAGACGAGGCCTCGAGCGTGGTATGGGGCATGCCCGGCGCCGCCGCCGCTGTCGGCGCCTGCGCGGCGGGATTGCCGAGGCCGCTTCCAAGCTCGTGCGCGGAGAGCGGCCATGATGGTGCATGAATTCGGTCTGTTGCGCAGGATCCTGAAGGAGCGCTCCGGCCTCAATCTCGGCGAAGACAAGCAGGAAATGCTCGAAGGGAAGCTCAGGCCCCTGCTCAAGGAGTTCGAGCTGCCGTCCCTATCGCATCTCGCGCTCGCCCTGATGAAGCCTGACTCCCATGTCTTGCGCACGCGCGTCGCACAGGCCGTGACGGTGCAGGAGTCCTACTTCTTCCGCGACAAGGCGCCGTTCAACTATTTCATCGACGTGATGCTGCCGAAACTGATGGCGAAGCGGGAGGTCTCGCGCCGCATCAGGGTCTGGTGCGCCGCGGCAGGCGCGCGAGGGGGCTCGCCGGGTCAAAGGAGGGGAAGGGGCTTCCGAGCTGGACGCCGCGCCGGGCGCGCTTAAGGTCTGTGGGTTACCCAGGCGGGTGAAGTCGAGCTGAGGCCGGTTCACTCCTCGACAATTGAAGAGCCCACACTTAGGCTGTCGCCATCACTCCAAAACTGC
>DFXC01000011.1:3752-6965 GCA_002383105.1 Hyphomicrobiaceae bacterium UBA4118 | reverse complement strand
AGCTCGCGGTCGCCGAGCATTCCTTGCCGCGAGACTGGGAATCGATGCGCAGGGCCGGCCGCGGGCCCTGGGCCCCCGAGGTCCTGGCCGAGGATGCCCGCCGGCTCGCCGCCTCCGAACGCGCGGGCGAGGGCGTCCCCTGGGACGAAGTCAAGACCTGGATGCAGAGCTGGGGGACCGGAGAGGAGCTTCCTCCTCCTAAGCCGCGCAAGCTGTGAGGCTCATCATTTACAAGGAGGCGATCGCCGATATCTATCGGCTCCGCGAGTTTTTGGCAGATCGGGAAACAAGAACGGCGCAGCGGGTGGTTGCTGCCCTATACGATGCCATCAGGTCGCTTGAGGTCTTTCCCGGTCGCGGACGTCCTTCCGGGGTTCCTGGGGTGCGCGAGCTTGTCGTGCCCTTTGGCAGGTCGGCCTATCTCGTCCGCTATGCTCATCTCTTCCGGAGCTGAACCGGCTTGTCATCATCCGCGTGTGGCATGGCCGCGAGGCGCACGAATGCGGTGCCGATTAAGCCCACGGGGAAGGTGAAGGCTGCGAGGCTGAAGATCAGGCGGCTTCGGATTCGTCTTCCGGGTTGCGCAGCACGTAGCCGCGACCCCAGACCGTCTCGATATAGTGCTTGCCGCCGGTTGCCGCCGCGAGCTTCTTGCGCAGCTTGCAGATGAAGACGTCGATGATCTTGAGCTCCGGCTCGTCCATGCCGCCATAGAGGTGGTTCAGGAACATCTCTTTGGTTAGGGTGGTCCCTTTGCGGAGCGAGAGCAGCTCGAGCATCTGATATTCCTTGCCGGTCAGATGCACCCGCTGGCCGTTAACGTCGACAGTCTTGGTGTCGAGATTGACCTTCAAGCCCCCGGTCTGGATCACGGACTGGGCATGACCCTTCGACCGCCGCACGATGGCGTGGATGCGGGCGACGAGCTCGTCCTTATGGAAGGGCTTGGTCATATAGTCGTCGGCGCCGAAGCCGAGCCCCCGCACCTTGTCCTCGATGCCGGCAAGGCCGGACAGGATGAGGATCGGGGTCTGCACCTTGCTCACCCGCAAGGTCTTGAGCACCTCGTAACCGCTCATGTCGGGGAGGTTCAGATCGAGCAGAATAATGTCGTAGTCGTAGATTTTGCCGAGGTCGACGCCCTCTTCACCGAGGTCGGTCTTATAAACGTTAAAGCCTTCCGACTGCAGCATCAGCTCGATGCTTTGGGCGGTCGCGCTATCGTCCTCGATCAGAAGAACCCGCATGTCAAAATCCCCCGTCTCTCCTTGCAGTCCGGCTTGTCCCCTGACCCTTACGCCGCGAACGATTGGTTAATTCGAATCAACAAATTAACTTCCAATAGTTAACAAAAGCTAAGCCCGTGGCGAGCGCTAACCATCCTTTCATGGATGGGTCTCTGCCATCAGTTAAATGCCGGTTATATGGTTTACCGCCCCTTAAGCCCTGTCGGCCATGATCAGGCTTCTAAGGGCAGGGGGCTCCAGTTCTGGCATCGGTTCGTATCGTTTCGAGGCGTGGATTGCTGATTCACTTCAATGACATCGGCGGGAGGGTGCCCCCGGCTGCACCGCCCCTGAAGCGCGCGCCGAACGGCCCAGGGGAGCGGGATTCCGCCCTTGGCACAGGCAGGAGAGCCCGTCCCGGGGTCACCCGGGCGGCTGGCATGAATATTGAATTTCTCGTCACGGGGTCCGAGTACGTTTGAGGGTAATGAGTCATGAAGTCACGCGACGCAGTGATCCGCTTGAAGCGCTTCGACGTTGAGGAGAAGCGCCGTAAGGTCGCCGAGATCGAGACCATGATCGGCGATTTTAACCATATGGCGGTGGACCTCGACCGGCAGATCGCGATCGAGCAGGAGCGCGCCGGCATAGCCGACGTCAATCACTACTCCTATCCGACCTTCGCCAAGGCCGCCATCCAGAGGCGCAACAACCTTGCGGCGTCAGCCGCCGATCTTGCCGCCAAGCTCGCTTCGGCCCGCGGCGAGCTCGACGAGGCTTGCGAGGATCTGAAGAAGATCGAGCACTTGGAGGAGCGCGACGCGGAACGGCTGCGGCTGGAGCAGGCCCGCACCGCCCAGGCCGACCTCGATGAGGTCGGGGCCCATCGCGTGGCGAGCTGATCGAGAGCTAAGGGTTTTCCGATCGATTCGCCTTGCCTTGCCCGCGCCAATGCTATGGCGGGGGAGAGCGCGCGAACCCGGTCCGGCAAAGCCTTGTTCGGTGCTATCATCGCTTCGAGGCGAGCGGGCGGGTGGAGGTCTCGATGCCGTCTTTCGACATTGTCTCTAAGACCGATCTCGCAGAGGTCGACAATGCGCTCGCCAACATGACGCGCGAGATGAGCCAGCGTTACGACTTCAAAAACTCCCAGTCGCGCATCGAGCGGAACGGAGCCGAGATCACGCTGAACGCCGACGACGAGCTCAAGCTCAAACAGATGCATGAGCTTTTGCAGGGGCATTTCGCGCGCCGCAAAATCGACGTAGGCGTGATTGACTATAAGCCGCTGGAGAAGGCGGCCGGCCAGGCCGTGCGGCAGAAGGCGCTCATTCGCCAGGGGATCGATCGGGAGCTGGCCAAACGCCTGGTGAAGGAGGTCAAGGACGGGAAGTTCAAGGTGCAGGTCACCGTCCAGGGCGACGAGCTCAGGATCTCGGGCAAGAAGCGCGACGACTTGCAGGCGGTGATCCAGCACATCAAAGGGCTTCCGATCGAGCTGCCACTGCAATATGTGAATTTCCGCGAGTGAGCGCGGGACGCTTTGCGGGGGACGGATACCTTGTCACGTGTGATGCTAGCGAGCGTTCTGCTGATTTTGACGGCCGCGTTCGTCGCGAGCTGCGGATGGCGGCCGGGCGGCCTGTCGCTCGGCGGCGGGTTGCTCGGCGGGAGCTCCAGCGACACGTCGAGCGAAGCATCGAACGAAAGCACGAGCGCCATGCCGGCCCCGGTTGCGGCCTCGACCCGGATGTCGATCGCCGGCTCCAAGCCGGTCGACGCCTATGTGCTGCTAGGCGGGCGGATCAAGAGCTGCTGGTTCAATGCCGATGCCCCGCTTCTGCCGAACCATGTCTATCGCGCCGATGTCAGCCCCGACGGCAGCAAGGTGCAGATCACCATCCACCAGAGGCAGAATTTGGGTCGGGCGGGCCTCTCGACCTACGCCATCGATTTCAAGCAGGAAGGGTCTTACACTGTGGTGACC
>DFXC01000011.1:0-3649 GCA_002383105.1 Hyphomicrobiaceae bacterium UBA4118 | reverse complement strand
GGTCTTACACTGTGGTGACCACCGAGAACCGCAAGATGACGCCCGAGCTTGCTGCCAAGATGCAGTTCGATATCGACCGCTGGAAGCGCGGGGAAACGAATTGCAGCAAGGAGATGCCCAAGGTCACCGCCGCCGCCCCGGCTGCCGCCTCGCGGTAATGACGCCGCGACCTCGTGGTCCGAGACGCGCCCCGTCATTCTGAGCCCGACACTTCTCCTCTCGATCCTGACCACCTAGGGCGTCTCAAGCGCGTAGCTGTTTTCTCAGAGCAGCACCTGTTGCCCGCCTGGCTCGACAAAGAGATGCTCGATCTGTTGCCCGGTGTTGGCGGACATGAGGTCTGCCACAATCAGGCGGTGGCAATGCTCGGGGTCGCGCTCAAGGCATAGAAGGCAGATGGCTTGCGCCTGCGCGAGCTCCAAGGCTTCCCCAAGATCGAGCAGCGCTTCAGGTTCCTCGAGATGGGCCCGGAAAATGCGCTCGAAGGCATGGAGGTCGCCTGAGCGGGCGGCCTCGCGGCCACGCTTCGGCGTGCCGAGCCCGCGCAAATGGCGGTAGCCGATCCCGGCTTCGGCGAGATGCTGGGCCAGCGGGCTCTTGGAGAAGCCTTTCTTGCGGGAGACCGGCGCGGCACGGATGTCGAGCACGAGCGCGATGCCGGCCCAGCGCAGCGCTGCGATGAAGTCGGGAACGCTCGCGCCCTCATAGCCGATGGTGTAGATCGCGCCGGCCCGCATGACTTTGACTCTCTGTCATTGCCTGGCGTGACCGGGCAATCCAGTAAACCACGGACGAGGTGACTACGGGATTATCCGCCTTGAGCTTGTGCTCAGGCCGGCCGAAGGCCGGGCCCGCCGGCGGGTCATGACAGAATGGGGATCAGCCAGACAGGGAAGGGCTTAGCTGCCGCGATATTCCTGGACGCGGGTCGCGCGCAAGCCGGGAAGGCCGTGCTTGTCGATCGACCGCTGCCAGCTCAGGAACTCGTCGACCGTCAGCGTGTAGCGCTCGCAAGCCTCTTCGAGGCTGATCAAGCCGCCGCGCACGGCAGCCACGACCTCGGCCTTACGGCGGATCACCCACCGCTTGGTATCCTTGGGCGGGAGATCGGCCACGGTCAGGGGACTGCCGTCGGGTCCGATCACATATCTGACGCGCGGCCTATAATGCTCGGTCATCGTACTCACACAACTCGCTTTACTCGATGAGCCAACTTGATCTGGACCCTAGCAAGCCGCATTTAAGATTTGCCTAAGCCATCAGGTAAAAGACTTCGCAAGGAAATAGCCAAAACTTGCCGGATTCCAGGGGGATGGCGGGCTAGATCCCCCTTGGTCGCCCTGGCTCTTGCCTTGCCTAGCCGCCGGC
Organism: Hyphomicrobiaceae bacterium UBA4118; assembly: GCA_002383105.1. Lineage (GTDB taxonomy): Bacteria > Pseudomonadota > Alphaproteobacteria > Rhizobiales > Methyloligellaceae > Methyloceanibacter. The sequence continues at coordinate 2,281 of DFXC01000011.1, read as the reverse complement.
CGATCCCTATCTTCGGCCCGGAAGGCGGGGAAAGAAATCGGCGCGGCCCTGAGGCGGACCGTCTATACTGCCGGGCTTCCGTCCGGCGTTATTCGCAAATTTGAGCTAGATCCCGTTGTCATCGCTGAAGCCCATGCTTAACAGCCTTCACCTATCCGGCCGTCCGGCCGACACGCGCGTGGTCGTCGCCATGTCGGGCGGGGTCGACTCCTCGGTGGTCGCGGCGCTGTTGAAGGAAGAGGGCTACGATGTCGTGGGCATCACGCTACAGCTCTACGATCACGGCGAGGCAGTCGGCCGTAAAGGCTCCTGCTGCGCCGGCCAGGACATCCAGGATGCCCGCGGCGTGGCGGATCGCCTCAATATCCCCCATTACGTGCTCGATTACGAGGCGCGCTTCGCCCAGGCGGTGATGGGCGCCTTCGCCGACAGCTATCTCCAGGGCGAGACGCCGGTCCCGTGCGTCGCCTGCAACCAGAAGATCAAGTTCCACGACCTGATCGAGACCGCCGAGGGACTCGGAGCCGCGGCGCTCGCGACCGGCCATTATGTCAGGAGCAGGCCGGGGCGCGACGGCTGGGAGCTTCACCGGGCTGCCGACAAGGAGCGCGACCAGAGCTATTTCCTGTTCGCCACCACCCGCGAGCAGCTCGCGTTCTTGCGCTTTCCGCTGGGCGGCCGCGACAAGGACGAGACGCGCAAGCTCGCCCGGGATTTCGGGCTTGCGGTGGCTGAGAAGTCCGACAGCCAGGACATCTGCTTCGTGCCGACCGGGCGCTATACGCAAGTAATCGAGCGCCTGCGTCCTGGTGCCGCCGAGGCCGGCAACATCGTCCATGTCGATGGCCGCGTACTCGGCCGCCATGGCGGCATCATCAACTACACGATCGGCCAGCGTAAGGGGATCGGCGTGGCGGCGCAGGAGCCGCTCTATGTGCTCCGGCTCGATGCCTCACGCCGCGAGGTCGTGGTCGGCCCCAGGGAGTGCCTACGCATGCGCATCCTCAAGCTCCGCGACGTGAACTGGCTCGGCGATGAGCCATTGGACGCGTCGGCGGGTGCGGAAATTCTCGCAAGGATAAGGTCAAGCGGGCCCTTGCAGCCGGCAAGATTGAGCTGCGAGGAGGACGGCGTCACGGTGGAGCTCGCCCATGGCGAGGACGGCGTCTCGCCCGGACAGGCTTGTGTTTTCTATGCCGCGAGCGGCGGTGGGGAGCGGCTTCTCGGCGGCGGATGGATCAAATCCGCCGCTGGAGGGGCATGGTCGGCCAGGGACGGCTTTCAGGCAACCGCGACGAGCGGAGCCGGGGAGGCGTTAGCGGCTGTGTCGCGTTAGCCGCCTCACAAGCGGCACTACGGCATTGGAGAGGGAATGTTGGCTTACAAGGTAACCGTAATGGACGCGGCTTCTGTACGTCATGCCTATCGCCGCTGGGCACCGGTCTATGACGTCACCTTCGGCCAGATCGCCGAAGCCGGGCGCAAGCACGCCGTCAAGATCATCAACCGAAAAAGGGGCCGCGTGCTCGAGGTCGGCGTTGGCACCGGGCTGTCGCTGCCCTGCTACGGCGGCCACCTCACCATCACCGGCATCGATCTCTCGCCGGAGATGCTGGCGAAGGCCGCCGGCAGGGTCGAGCGCAAAAATCTCGACAATGTCGCGGGCCTGCACGAGATGGATGCCGGCGCGCTCGCCTTTCCTGACGAGAGCTTCGACACGGTCGTCGCCATGTATGTCATGACCGTCGTGCCCGAGCCCGATCGTGTGATGCGGGAGCTCGAGCGGGTCTGCGCCGCGGGCGGCGAGGTCATTCTCGTCAATCATTTCAGCCAGGACGAGGGCGTGCGGGGCTTCTTCGAGCGGAAGCTTGCGCCTTTTGCCGAGTTCATCGGCTGGCGCCCGCTGTTCGACATCGATCAGGTGCTGGTCTGCGAGGATCTTCGCCTGGTCGAGCGCCGCGCGCTCAGGCCCTTCGGCCTGTTCACCATGCTCCGCTTCGTCAAGGAGCCGGGCTTCGGGCTTCTGCCCCAACTGGCGGCTGGCGCCCGGGCGCCCGCGCGGGCAAGGGCGCGCAGGCCGGTGAGCGCGAGGTTGCCGGAGCCCATCAGGGTGAGGATCAAATGGCAGGTCGCCCGCGCTCTCGTGCATTGCCGGCGCTTGCTTGACACCAATTATTGGCGATCCCTATATCGGCGACTGCAAAGCCAATTGGCGGAGTAATATCCGTCCTATGAGACCAATGGCGGAGTAGCTCAGCTGGTTAGAGCAGCGGAATCATAA
>DFXC01000090.1:4908-8831 GCA_002383105.1 Hyphomicrobiaceae bacterium UBA4118 | reverse complement strand
AGGCGCGGGAAGGCCATGTCGGGGGCGCCGATCATCAGCGGCACCATCCAGTTGCCGAATCCGCCCATGGTTGCCGGCATGACCGTGAAGAACACCATGATCAGACCATGGGCGGTGACGAAGACGTTGAACATTTCGGGATTGCCGAAGATCTGCATGCCGGGCTGCATGAGCTCGAGCCGCATGCCCATGGACAGCAGCCCGCCGACGATTCCACCCACCATTGCTAAGGTGAGATACAACGTGCCGATGTCTTTGTGGTTGGTCGAAAAGAGCCAGCGCCGCAATCCGGTCGGATTGTGCTCGTGATGGGTTTCTTCGGCGTGGGCGCCTTGTGCCATGGTGGTCTTCCTTATTTTCTTGTCTGTCTTTTCCGTCATTCTTTGTTCGGGTCGCGGGCCACCGCTCCAGCCGCACTCGGGAGCGGCCTCTCCTTAGTCTCGGGCCGTGGCCACTTTGCTCGCATCATCGCGCGACGCGCTAGCTTTAGTCTTGGCAAGCCAATCGGCGAACTCCTGTTCGGAGACAACGCGGACCGCGATCGGCATGAAGGCATGGTTGCGGCCGCACAGCTCTGAGCACTGGCCATAGAACATGCCCTCGCGCTCGGTCCTGAACCAGGTGACCTGCAGCCGGCCCGGCACCGCGTCGAGCTTGATGCCGAACGAGGGCACGGCCCAGTCGTGGATCACGTCGGTGGACTTGACCTGCACCTGCACGTTCTTGTTCACCGGCACCACCACCTCACGGTCTACGGTGAGAAGGCGGGGCTGGCCCGGCTTCAGGTCGGCATCCTGCACGATGATCGAATCGAACTTGATGCCCTGGTCTGGATATTCGTAGCTCCAGTACCACTGGTTGCCGGTGGCGGTGATGGTGAGGTCGGGTTTCGGGAAATCGTACTGGGCGAACAGGAGCCGGAACGAGGGGATCGCGATGGCGACGAGGATTAGGACCGGCACGACGGTCCAGGCGATCTCCAGCGGCGTATTGTGGGTGGTGCGGGTGGGCTCGGGATGACGCTTGTCGTTGAAGCGGGCCATCACATAGACGAGCAGGCCGAGAACGAAGAGGGCAATGACGGTGATGATGATCGTGACATAGGCATGGAACGAGGTGATCTGCTCCATGATCGGCGTCGCAGCCTTTTGAAAGCCCATTTGCCAGGGCGACGGCTGGCCTTCGCCGGCAAAAGCAGGGCCGCTCAAGGCAAGGCTTGCGGCCACGGCAAAAAATTTCAGCGTCCGATCGAAAATCCCCATTCCTTCCGCTCCTAAAGCCTGCTCCCTTACCGTCGTCCACGTCTCTTGAAGACAGGGCGGCGGACTTTACGATGGTTAGGCGTGGGCGAACAGAGGGTCGCCGACGCCGCCTCGTCTAAGCAAGGGCGGCGCGGAGGATGAGTCGTTATAAAAAAGCGTCGCCCCACCATTTGCCGCCAGGCTCCCGCAAAACGAGCGGGCCTAGAGGCTCTTTTCCGGTGTTCAAATCATAAAGGATATAGATTGGCAACACTCATGATTCAGGGCCTCGCTGCGGCATATGTACGCTTGCCGCGTGGACTTTTCGGGCTTTGGAGAAGTTCCCGAGGGGTTCGCGCCGAAATTTGGCCCCAATACTCGGCGATGGCGGTTTTCCATGTTGCGCAATCCCGCTTCAACGCGCCTCCCCTCACCCCCTAGTCTCCCAAAACGTGATTCGCGCTTGAATGATCGCGCGCGCCGGTCTCTTTAACACCATGACTCAAACGCTGAAGTTTCAGTCCTTCGTCATCCTGCCCAGAGCGCGGCTGATCGCCAGGCTCGGCCTCGCGCTGGCCTTGGCGCTTGGCCTGGCGAGCCAGGTCGAGGCGCAAGGGGCCTCGACCGACGCCCCCGCGGCCACCGGCCCCGGCAGCGTGGTGCGCGAAACCCATGGCGCCTGGCAGGTCAGCTGCCGCACGCCGCCCGGCGCCAAGGAAGAGAAATGCGCGCTGGTGCAAAGCGTCACGGCCGAGGACCGGCCGAATGTCGGGCTGACCGTGGTGTTTTATAAGGCGATCGGAGAGGACAAGAAGCTCTTGCGGGTGGTCGTCCCGCTCGGCGTCCTCTTGCCCACCGGGCTCGGGCTCAAGATCGACAATCAGGACGTCGGCAACGCGCCCTTCCTCAAATGCGGCAAGCGCGGCTGCGTCGCCGAGGTCGTCTTGCAGGACGAGGTCATCAATAAGATGAAGGCCGGCGGCACCGCCATGTTCATTATCTTCGACACGCCGGAGGCCGGGATCGGAATACCGGTGTCGCTGCAAGGCTTCGGCGACGCTCTGGCCGGCCTGAAATAGCGGATCATCGCGGGCAAAAAAATCGGCGACAGAGAAAGGAGACTCTGTCGCCGATGACATCCGTCTTGGGGGACGGACTAACGTCCCCTCCGTGCAGGGTAGCGGAAGGGGACGGTAACTTGCCCCCCAATATGGTTACCGCCTCGGGGCCGTTCAAGACCGCGACTGACACTCAGAATGCGTAGGTGGCGAATACTCTATCGATATTCCCCTGCCAGGGCCCGCGATAGTCGGCGAGCAGGCGATCTGCGGGAGAGCGCCCGTCCTCGATGGTCTCGATGAGCGGCTCGAGCGCTTTACGCTCGTCCTCGCCGTTGCGATCGAGCCGCGCGCGGCGCTCCAATCCAGAAAGCGCCAAATTCACCACGTCGCGCGCGACCGTGCGCAGCATCACGCTGCGGAAGGGCGTGGCAAGCCCAAGGCGCGGGACGGCGTCACGCAAGCCCTGCCGGTCGGCCTCGGTCCAATCGGCCGTCAGCGCTGCGGCCGCATCGAGCGACGTCTTGTCGTAAAGGAGCCCGACCCACAGCGCCGGCAAGGCATTGAGCTGAGCGAAGGAACCGGCATCGGCGCCGCGCATTTCGAGGAAGCGCTTGAGGCGCACATCGGGGAAGAGCGTGGTGAGATGGTCGGCCCAATCGTCGAGGGTCGGCCGCACGCCCGGAAGGGCCTCGAGCTTGCCTTCGAGAAAGTCCCTGAAGGACGCGCCGGCAACGTCGATATAGCGCTCGTCGCGATAGACGAAATACATCGGCACATCGAGCGCGTAGTCCACGTAGCGCTCAAAGCCCATGCCGTCCTCGAAGGCGAACGGGATGAGCCCGGTGCGATCGGGGTCGGTGTCGCGCCACACCTCCGCACGGTAGGACTGAAAGCCGTTGGGGCGCCCTTCGGTGAAAGGAGAGTTGGCGAAGAGCGCGGTCGCCACCGGTTGCAGCGCCAGGCCCACGCGGAGCTTCTCGACCATGTCGGCCTCACTGCCGAAATCGAGATTCACCTGCACGGTCGCGGTGCGGAACATCATGTCGAGGCCGCGCGTCCCACGCTTGGGCATATAGCGCTTCATGATGCGGTAGCGCTCCTTCGGCATCACCGGGGTCTCGGCAAGGGTCCATTTCGGCGAGAAGCCGATGCCGAGGAAGCCGACGCCGAGCTCGCGTCCGACCTCACCCACCTCGACGAGATGCTGACGCAGCTCCTCTTGCGTCTGATGCACGGTCTCGAGCGGCGCGCCTGACAGCTCGAGCTGGCCGCCCGGCTCGAGGCTGATGGCGCCCCCTTTCGGGCAGTCCTTACGGCGCAGCGCGATGATGTTGCCCTTCTCGGTGACCGGGTCCCAGCCGAAGCGGTCGTGTAACGCCTCGAGCAGCGCGCGGATGCCGCGCTCGCCCGCGTAGGGGACCGGCGTGTAAGTGCTCGTATAGAAGCCGAACTTCTCGTGCTCGGTGCCGATGCGCCATTCGCTTGCCGGCTTCGATCCCGCCTCGAGATCGGCGACGAGCTCATCGCGCGAGCAGATGATGGGGCGTTCCGGCCCACTCACCCGTGTCGACATGAGAAGAGCTCCGTTTCAAGTTGGAAGACGCTTGCTCGGAAAGCGAGG
>DFXC01000090.1:0-4715 GCA_002383105.1 Hyphomicrobiaceae bacterium UBA4118 | reverse complement strand
AGGGGGCGGCCTTTATGGCGCTGACCGCCCGAGCCTGACAAGTGATCCTTACTGCCAGTCGCCAAGGGCAGCATTCACAAGGGCGAGAGCGGCGACCGCGGCGGTATCGGCCCGCATCACCCTTGGCCCAAGGGAAATAGGGAGAACGAAGGGCTTTGCAAGGAGAGTCGCGCGCTCCTCGCGCTCGAAGCCGCCCTCAGGCCCGATCAAGACGGCAAGCGGGCGAGCGTCGCCGTGCGCCTTGAGCGCCTCGATGGGAGAGGCGTGCGGGGCGGCCTCGTCGGCGAAGATGAGGAGGCGCGCATCGTCCCACTCGCCAAGCACCTTGCCGAGCTTCTCGGGCTCTGCCACGCGTGGCACGCGCAATATGCCGCATTGCTCGGCGGCCTCGACGACATTGGCGAGCAGCCGCTCAATCTTGACGCGCTCGGCCACGGTGTGGCGAGTGATCACAGGGCGGAGCATGCTTGCTCCCATCTCCGTCGCCTTCTGCGCCATATAGTCGAGGCGGGCGCGCTTGAGCGGCGCAAAGAGATAATGTAGGTCCGGCCCCTCTTCTTGCGGGCGCGTCCGATGCTGGAGCAAAACTTGCGCCTTTTTCTTGCCGATGGCGCTAAGCTCGGCGCACCACTCGCCGTCCTTGCCGTTGAAGACGAGGAGCTTTTCGCCTTCTCTCAGCCTGAGCACATTGCCGAGGTAGTGGAGCTGCTCCCGGTCGAGCTCAACCTCGCAACCTGCTCCCAACGGAGCTTTGACGAAGAGGCGCTGAAGCTTTGCCGGCATGGGTCGCTTGGTTATGTGAAGGGTGAAGGATTCAGGCGTCAAACACATGGCACGTCCCCTGCCCCAAGGCAAAGCGAGCGCGGTGGCTGACGCCGGCGCCAGGAACCTGGTCGACCGCTTCGCGCCCAAGATGCTCGTCCCCTATTTGCGGCTGGCCCGCGCCGACCGGCCGATCGGGTTCTTCCTGCTCGCTCTTCCCTGCTTCTGGTCGGTGGCGCTTGCCTCGCGCAATCTCGACGAGGCCTATCCCGATCCGTGGCTGCTCCTGCTTTTCGCCATCGGCGCGCTGGTCATGCGCGGCGCAGGCTGCACCTATAACGACATCGTCGACCGCGAGATCGACGGACAGGTGGCGCGGACGATGTCGCGTCCGCTCCCGAGCGGACAGGTGACGCTGAGGGCCGCCATCGTCCTCATGGTCGCGCTGTCTCTCATCGGACTTGCCGTGCTGTTGAGCTTCAACAGCTTCACCATCTGTCTCGGGCTTGGCGTGCTGCCCATCGTGGCGCTCTATCCCTTCGTCAAGCGCTTCAGCCATTGGCCCCAAGCCGTCCTCGGCCTTGCCTTCAACTGGGGCGCGCTCATGGGCTGGCCTGCGGTCCTCGGTCGCCTCGACTGGCCTGCCGTGGTGCTTTATGCGGGGGCTGTCTGCTGGACCGTCGGCTACGACACCATCTACGCCCACCAGGACCGCGAGGACGACGGCCTGCTCGGACTGAAATCGACCGCGCTTAGATTCGGCCGCGCCACCAAACCATGGCTCACCCTGCTCTATGGCATCGCCTGGCTCGCCATCACCGCGGCGGGGATCATGGCCGGCGCCGGCACGGCGTTCCTGCTCGGCATGATCGTGGCCGGAGCGCAGCTTGGCTGGCAGGTGGTGACGCTCGATATCGACGATGCCGAGAACTGTCTTGCGCGCTTCCGCTCGAACCGCGACTTCGGCGTCCTTGTGCTCGCGGCCATCCTCCTCGACATGGCGCTCGCGGCGGTGTGGTGAGTTACGCAAGGCTCAATTTGGTGATGCTGAAATGCATCGGGCCCCGGAGCTTGAAGCCCCGGGGCCCGGATGACGCCTTGCTGTTAGCTTCACTGTTTTTCCGGCTGCCTTCAGACAGCCTTGATTGCGATGATCCTGCCATAGAAGCTTTCCGAACCGCTTAATGGACGTTGTTAACGTCTGGTATGCGGTGCTTAGCTTGCCACATGGTTTAGAGAATCTTCCGCCAGAGCCAATGACCACCATCAAGCCCGCCGAACGACCGCTTGCTGCTCCCTCACTCGATGAGGATTACGCACTCGTTAAGCAGGCCGCGCGCGAGGCGGGCGATCTTGCGCTCACCTATTTCCGCCGGCAGATCGAGGTCAAACGGAAGCCTGATGGCTCGGAGGTGAGCGAGGCCGACTTCGCCGTGGACACCGCGCTCAAGCTCGATCTCATCGGCAAGCGGCCCGGCTATGGCTGGCTCTCCGAGGAGACCTTGGACGATCCTGAGCGGCTCGAGAGGCGCCTTGTGTGGATGGTCGATCCGATCGACGGCACCAACGCCTTCCTGCGCCATGTGCCGGAATGGACGGTGTCCGCTGCGCTGGTCGAGGAAGGCCAGCCGGTGATCGGCGTGGTGTTCAATCCGGCGACCAAGGAATTCTTCCACGCCATGCGCGGACGCGGCGCCTTCCTCAACGATCAGCCGATCAGGACGAGCGGCATCAGGACGCTCGACGGGGCGCGGCTGATCGCCAGCGGCGGCCTGTTCAAGAAGAAGATCTGGAAGGAGCCCTGGCCCGAGGTCAAGACGCGGTGGGTGAACTCGGTCGCCTACCGGCTCGCGCTGGTCGCCTGCGGCCAGGCCGACGCCACCATCTCGCTCTCGGCCAAGTGCGAGTGGGACCTTGCCGCCGCCGCGATCATCGTCGAGGAGGCCGGCGGCGTCATCACCGATCATCATGGCGAGGCGCACCTCTACAACCGCGCCTCCCCGCGCTTCCCGAGCCTGGTGGCGAGCGGGAAGGCTCTGCATCCCCTCTTGATCGAGCGCACGGGCCGTATAGACCTCTAGCGCCCAATTCGGCAGAAGTGGGAATGCGTGCGGGGAAGGAGCGGAGATGGCTGCCAAAGGCGGTGCAAGGGGGAGCGGGAAGCAACTGCTCCACCTCGTGTTCGGGGGTGAGCTCACCACGCTCGACAGAATGGAGTTCAGCGACCTCAAGGCGCTGCATGTGGTCGGCATCTTCCCCAATTACGCGCAAGCCTATGACGCCTGGAAGGACGCCGCCCACCGGACCGTCGACGACGCTCATATGCGCTATTTCATCGTGCATCTGCACCACCTGCTCGACCCCGGACTGGAGGGCGGCGGGGGCGCGGCCTCGTAGCGCAAAGCGCAAGAGTTTTTCGCCTTAGAGGGCGGCGGGGCCGCGTGCTAGAAGAGCCAGCGGCCGGGCGAAAGCGGCCCCTGCCAAGGCGCCAGGAATCGGGGAAAAGTTTGAAAGATCAGTTGTTCAGGGACGTGAGCACGATCACGCGGAGCGCCGACGAGCTCCAGATCGAGTACACGACCTCCGAGATCATCCTGCGCATCTGGCGGGAGCATTTGCGGCCCCGCATCGGCCTGCTCCTGCTCGCCTCGCTGGCCATGATCCTCACCGCGGCGACCACCGGCGCCATCCCCTTCCTCATTCAGAAGACGGCCGACGACGTGTTCGTCGCCAAGAACCAGACCATGGTCTACTGGATCACCGCGGCAATAGTGGTGGTGACGATCATCAAGGCGATCGCCGAATATGTCGCCGACGTCACCGTCGCCTATCTCGGCCACCGCTTCATCGCCGATCTCCGCATCGAGATGTTCGCGAGGCTCGCCCGCGCCGATTTGAGCTTCATCCAGACGGTGCATTCCGGGCGGCTGCTATCGAGCTTCCTCAACGACGCCAATCTGCTGCGCGGCACGGCGAGCCGCTCCATCGTCACGCTCGGCGAGAACTATCTCAAGGTCATCATCCTGATCGGCACCATGTTCTACATGGACCCCCGCTTCGCGGTCCTGATCCTGCTCTTCATGCCGTTCGCCTGGTTCATGCTGTCGAGCCAGCGCCGCAAGATGCGGAAGTCGACCACCAAATCGCTGCAGGAGACGGGCGACCTCTCGGCGCTCATCACCCAAACCTTGCGCGGCATGCGCATCGTGCGCGCCTATCGCCAGGAGGACAGGGAGGAGGCCCGCGCCAAATCAGCCATCAACCGCGCGCTCGAATTCACCATGCGCGGTACCCGCGCACGCGCGTTGTCGAGCCCCTCCATCGAGCTCCTGACGGGGTTCGGCTTTGCGCTCGCCATCTTTTTCGCCGGCACCAAGGGCGTGCGCGGCGACCTGACCCTCGGCCATTTCATGGGCTTCATGACGGCGGCGCTCCTCATCTACGGGCCGCTGAAAAGCGCCGCCACCTTGCAGACGCAGCTTCAGGAAGGGGTCGCCGCGGCAAGCCGGGTGTTCGGCGTGGTCGACCTCGAAGTGCGCCTCATCGAAGTCCCGGACGCCAAGCCGCTCAAGCTCGACCACGGCGAGATCGAGTTCAGGAACGTGTGCTTTGCCTATGAGCCGGAGAACAGCGTGCTCAAAGGCGTGAGCCTCACCGTCCCCTCGGGGCGCACCGTGGCGCTGGTCGGGCCGTCCGGCTCGGGCAAGAGCACGCTCGTCAACCTCACGCTCCGCTTCTTCGATCCTGAGCGCGGCAAGGTGCTGATCGACGGCCAGAATATCAAAGAGGTCACCATCGATAGCTTGCGCGAGGCCATCGGGCTCGTCACCCAAGACCCGGTGCTGTTCGACGACACCATCGCCGCCAACATCGCCTATGGCTCCAAGCCGGTCGACGAGGCCCAAGTGATCGCCGCTGCCAAGGCCGCCGCCGCGCACGACTTCATCACCGGC
>DFXC01000138.1:1551-2740 GCA_002383105.1 Hyphomicrobiaceae bacterium UBA4118 | reverse complement strand
CCGCTCAGCGTCACCACCACCATGCCGCCGCCGGCGCGGCCCTCGCAGCTGGTGCGCTCCATCTCGGCCTGCATCTCGGCCATGCGGCCCTGCAGCTCCTGCGCCTGCTTCATCATCTGGGCGAAGTTCTTCATCTCGTGGTCCCGTCCTCTTTGAGATCGTCTGCCTCTTCGGGCGCGCCCGCGTCGGTCGCGGGCTTCGCCGTCGGCCTCACCGCCGAGATGCGCGCGCCGGGGAAATGCTGCAGCACCTCCTTGACCTTCGGATGCTCGCGGATCGCCTCGATCTCGCGGGCATCTTTCTCGCGGCGCTGAGCCCCGAGCGGCGGAGTGCCCGCCTCGTCGCTCACCGCCACGATCCACACGCGCCCGGTCCAGGCCTTGAGCTTTTTCATCAACTCCTGGCCGAGCTCGCGGGAAGCCTGCGGCACCGGATTGATCTCGATCATGCCAGGCTTGAAATGTACGAGCCGCACCTGCTCGAGAAGCGCGTTCTTGAGCTTCAGATCGCGCTTCGTCTCGGCGAGCGCAATGACGTCCTCGAAGCTTTTCAGCTCGGGCGGGGGCGCGAGCGGCTCGGGCGAAGCGGCTTGTGCCGGAGCAGACGCCTCGACGGGCGCGGCTTCGTCGTGGGCCGGCTTAGGCGCCGGTTTGGGCGCACTTCCGGCATGAGTCGTGGAGGCAACGCCTCCTCCCGCACCGTCGCGCACGCGGCGGGCAAGCTCGGCGGGCGACGGCAGGTCGGCGGCATAAGCAAGCCGCACCAGCACCATGTCGGCGGCGGCCAGGGGGCGCGGGCTGGCGCGCACTTCCTCATAGCCCTTGAGCAGCATCTGCCAGGCGCGTGCCAGCGCCGGCATCAGCAGGCGCGTGGCGAGGTCGGCGGCGCGCGCCTTCTCGGCCTCGCTGGCGGCGGGGTCGGCGCTATCGGCGCCGGCGGCCTTGACCAGCGTCACGGCATGCACGGCATCGGCGAGATCGGCCATGACCTGGCCCGGCTCGGCGCCATCGCGGTTGAGCGCGGCAAGCTGCCCCAGCGCGCCGCCGGCATCGCCCGAGAGAACGGTCTCCAGAAGATCGAAGATGCGGGTGCGGTCGGCGAGGCCGAGAAGCCCGCGCACCGCCTCTTGCTCGACCTTGCCGGCGCCGAAGGCGATGGCGCGGTCGAGGATCGAGAGCGCATCGCGCAC
>DFXC01000138.1:0-1285 GCA_002383105.1 Hyphomicrobiaceae bacterium UBA4118 | reverse complement strand
ACCTCGGTGGTGGCGAAGATGAACTTCACGTGCTCCGGGGGTTCCTCAAGGGTCTTAAGCAGGCCGTTGAAGGCCTGCTTCGACAGCATGTGCACCTCGTCGATGATGTAGACCTTGTAGCGGGCGGTGTTCGGCTTGTAGTGGGCGCTGTCGATCAGCTCGCGGATGTCGTCGATGCCGGTGTGCGAGGCCGCGTCCATCTCCACCACGTCGAGATGCCGGCTCTCGAGGATGGCGCGGCAATGCACACCTTCTTGCCCCATGTCGAGGGTGGGGCCGCTCGTGCCCGGCCCCTCATAATTCAGCGCACGCGCGATGAGCCGCGCCGTCGTGGTCTTGCCGACGCCGCGCACCCCGGTCAGCATATAGGCTTGCGCGATGCGCCCCGTAGCGAACGCGTTCCTCAGCGTCCGCACCATGGCGTCCTGCCCGATCAGCTCGGGGAAGACCTTCGGCCGGTATTTGCGGGCAAGCGCCGCGTGGCTCTCCGGCGCAGACGGAGGAGAAGCGGCAGCAGCGTCCGCCTTGCCCTTGGCCGGGCGCTTCGGCGCGCTCTTCTCTCGGTCTTCGACTTCAGCCATGGACGGATGGGCTTCTCGACGCAAAGGCTATGGCTTCAAACGGCGGGGACGGCAGAGGCGCCGCGACACACTATAACGCTTAAGGCAGGTGGGAGGCTGGACGAGCAACCCGCGATGCTCTCGTTAGGGCTGCTTCCTTCCGGACCTGACCCGGTTGGCGAGGGACGCGCCTGCCGCCAACCTCCCTCCCGGAGTATATCGGGGATAGCGGCCCCCGTGGCAACCCGCAGGACGCGGCGCCCAATTTGGCGCTACAATCCGCCTTGTCCTTTCCGACAGACGCTATTGCAAGGAGCAAAGCATGTCCAAAGCACGCATCGCCTTCGGTTTGGTGTTCGGTGCGGCGGCACTCCTTGCTGCCATGCCCAGGCCTGCCTATGCGTTCAAACCCGACCTGGAAAAGTGTCCGTTGGTCAAGATCTGCAAGACGGTGACGCCACCCTGTTCCTCAAATCCTCATCCCACCCGTCCAGGCACCCTACGTGAAGTGCACTTGGGTGAAGAAATGCCCCGGCGATTAACCGTGGAACGGGAGCACACGGCCTAGCGGCGGCACGATATCAACCACTTCCGGCAATAAGCGCGGCGCGGAAGGGGCTTGCCTTGTAGGTGCCGAGCACCGTCACCTCGCTGGTGAAGAAGGCGAGCTCCTCCATAGCGAGCTTGACCGGTCGCTCGTCGGGGTGGCCTTCGATATCGGCGTA
>DFXC01000004.1 GCA_002383105.1 Hyphomicrobiaceae bacterium UBA4118 | reverse complement strand
GCAGCGTCAATCAGGATGAGAATGCGCCGGGCTGGACGGACGGAGCGAGGGCGTAGCCCGAGCGAAGTTCGTCCAGCCCCGGCGGCGCACTTTTCCCCATGGGGTCAGTGCGGTCTGGCGGTCGTGAGCGACCGGGTCAAGTGTCTGATTCGTCTCGAATTTGAGGGATCAGACATTGCCCGGCCTTCACATCACCGACCACCAGATGAGGCTGTACATGATTTACCGACATAGCAAAGATGCCGCCATTGCTGCCGCCAAGTCCGGCTTCAGCAGAGCAACCGGCTACCGCATCGAGGACGATCCGCGGCTGCCCTCGCAGAAGAAAGCACCGCGTAGCCGACGGCGGCCGGACCCATTGGCCGAGGTTTGGGATGGCGAGATTGTGCCGATCCTGAAGTCGGCTCCCGGCATTCGGGCTATTGCGGTGCTCGAAGAGATCCGGCGGCGCCACCCGGAGATCGGCGCCGGCATTCGGCGCACGCTGGAGCGGCGCATGCGCACGTGGCGAGCGCTGGTCGGGCCCGAGCAGGATGTGATCTTCCGCCAGGAGCACGAGCCCGGCCGGTTTGGCCTGTCCGACTTCACCGACACGAGCGTACTCGGCGTCACCGTCGCAGGTGTCGTGCTGGGGCATCGGCTATACCACTTCCGGCTCGCCTTCTCGGGCTTCGAGCATGCCCACGTCGTACTCGGTGGCGAGAGCTTTGTCGCGCTGGCCGAGGGTCTGCAGAATGCCCTGTGGGCGCTCGGCGGGGCACCACGCGAGCATCGCAGCGATAGTCTCTCGGCGGCATTCTGCAACTTGGACCGCGACGCTCAGGAGGATCTGACGCTGCGCTATCAGGCGCTGATACGCCATTACGACATGATACCGACCCGGAATAACCGGGGAGTTGCGCACGAGAATGGCTCCATTGAGAGTTCGCATGGGCATCTCAAGAAGGCGCTGGAGGACGCACTGTTGCTGCGTGGCAGCCGAGACTTCGATGACCTGGATGGTTACCGCCGCTTCATCGACGAGATCGTTGGCCGGCGCAACGCCAACAATCGCAAGCGGATCGAGTTGGAGCGGCCGATGCTCACTCCGCTACCCAAGCGCCGAACGGCCGATTACGAGGAGAAGATCGTCACCGTCACGTCGAGCGGCGGCTTCATCCTGCGCCGCGTCTTCTACACGGCGCCATCGCGTCTCATTGGCCATCGCCTGCGCGTACATCTCTACGATGATCGGCTCGAGTGCTTCCTCGGCGCAACTCCGATGATGACGCTCCGGCGTGGACGGCCGGCATCGGAGAGCAAGGGTGGTCACGTCGTCGATTATCGGCATGTGATCCACGCGCTGCGCAAGAAGCCGATGGCGCTCAATAATCTGGTTTATCGCGATCAGTTGTTCCCGCGCCCGGCCTATGCACGAGCCTTTGAGGCATTGCACCAGAGCGTGGGCGACAAGCGCGCGTGCAAGTTGACCGTCGAGTTGCTGGCGCTCGCCCACGATCGCGGCTGCGAGGCTGAGCTGGCAGGTCTGATCGACGCGGAACTGGATGCGGGCCGGTTACCGGATCTGACGATACTGCGTGAGCGGTTCGGTCCAAATCCGGCATCCGTACCGGCGATCAAGGTGGAGTTTGTACCACTCAGCACCTACGACGAACTCGCGGCTGTCTATGCCGTCAAGGCGACCTCCAAGCTGGAGGCCGTGGCATGACGACGACCAACATTGTTGATGCCGCCCGCGTCGAACTTTTACTCAACGAGTTGCGCTTACCGGGCATCAGGCTGATGTGGGCCAAGCTCGCCGAGCTATCCGACAAGGAGGGTTGGCCGGCGGCCCGCTTCCTCGCGGCGCTCGCCGAGCACGAGATAGCCGATCGTGGCCGCCGCCGCATCGAACGACATCTCGCAGAGGCGCGTCTGCCCGCCGGCAAGACGCTCGCCGCGTTCGACTTCGAGTCCGTGCCAATGGTCTCGAAAGCTCAGGTGATGGCGCTGGCCTCCGGCGATGCTTGGTTGGAGAAGGGCGCCAACATCCTGCTCTTCGGACCGCCCGGCGGCGGCAAGAGCCATCTGTCGGCAGCGCTCGGGCTTGCCCTGGTCGAGAATGGATGGCGCGTGATGTTCGCCCGCACCACCGATCTCGTGCAACGGCTCCAGGTTGCTCGTCGTGAGTTGGCTCTCGAAAGCGCGATTGCCAAGCTCGACCGCTACGATCTGCTCATCCTTGACGACATCGCCTACGTCACCAAGGATCAAGCCGAAACCAGCGTACTGTTCGAGTTGATCGCCGCACGTTACGAGCGGCGATCGATGCTGATCACGGCCAATCAGCCGTTCGGCGAATGGGGCAAGATCTTCCCCGACCAGGCAATGACACTCGCCGCCATCGATCGCCTTGTCCATCACTCCACGATCCTGGAGATGAATGTCGAGAGCTACCGCCGTCGCGAGGCCCTCGATCGAAAGCGCGGTCGCGGCCGGCCACCAGCCCACCCGACAATCAAGAAAACAGAGAACGCCGAAGACTGATTGACGTTCCGCGTCAATCAAGGCCTTGCCAAGACGCCGGCCAGCGTCAATTATCGCTCCGCTCGGCCGCCTCGTCTCATCCAGATTGTCGCGCCGT
>DFXC01000178.1:20949-21379 GCA_002383105.1 Hyphomicrobiaceae bacterium UBA4118 | reverse complement strand
AGATGTGTATAAGAGACAGGCTGAAATACCGCCCCGTGGTGTTCGAGCTGTTGCCGCCTGAGTTCACTCTTTACGACCTGCAAAAGACGGTCGAGGCCATCTCCGGCACACTTCTGCACAAACAGAACTTCCGGAGGCTCGTCGAGAAGGGCGGGCTGGTCGAGGCCACCGGCAGTGTCTCCACCGCGACCGGCGGACGGCCGGCCCGGCTTTACCGCTTCCGCCGCGAGGTGGTGCTCGAGCGCCCCGCTCCGGGCCTCCGTGTGAAAGCCGGACGCGGCTAGGCCGCTCAAAAAAATAGCGCCGCTTGCGGGAATAAATCGTCTCCAACGCCAGTCTCCTTATCGCGGGGCGCGCAGGCTAGCGAGCGAAGGAGACGATGATGAGTGACGAGCGGAGGCGGAAAACTGATGAGGCGGGCGTAAGCCGA
>DFXC01000178.1:12245-20932 GCA_002383105.1 Hyphomicrobiaceae bacterium UBA4118 | reverse complement strand
CATGAAGACTTGGACAGAGCCGCGAGAAATTCACATGGCACCGGGAATAAACAGGCGCGCCGGCAAGTCTCCTCTGTAGCAACGGCAAAACCGCAGTGATGGAGACGAAAACATGTCAGACAACAAGCAAGGCACAGGGATCGACCGGCGCGGCGCGCTCGAATGTATGATCTGGGCGGGGACCGGGGTGTTGTGGACGCTGTCTGGCGGTGTGCCGAAATCCTTGGGCCTGCTCGGCGACGCTTTGGCCGCGGAATCGGCGGGCTTCACCTTCCTGCAGATCAGCGACAGCCATATCGGCTTCAGCAAGCCGGCTAACCCGGATGCGCTCGGCACGCTGCGCGAGGCCATTGCCAAGGTGAAGGCGGTGACGACCAAGCCTGCCTTCATGATTCATACCGGCGATATCACCCATCTTTCCAAACCGGACGAGTTCGACAATGCCGATCAAGTCATCGGAGAGGCCAAGCTCGACGTGCATTACGTCCCGGGCGAGCACGACTCGTGGACGAGGGTCTCGGGAAGGCTTATCTCGCCCGCTATGGCAAGGGCACCAAGGGCTCGGGCTGGTACAGCTTCGACGATCACGGCGTGCATTTCATCGGCCTCGTCAATGTGGTCGACCTCAAGGCCGGTGGTCTCGGGCGTCTGGGGAGCGAGCAGCTCGCCTGGCTCGCCGACGACCTCAAGGACAAGTCGACGAGCATGCCGATCGTCGTGTTCGCCCATATCCCCCTGTGGACGGTCTATGCCGATTGGGGCTGGGGCACCGACGGCTTGCAGGCGCTTGCCTTGCTCAAGCGGTTCGGCTCGGTCACGGTGCTGAACGGCCACATTCACCAGATCGTGCAGAAAGTGGAAGGTAACATGACCTTCCATACGGCACGCTCCACGGCGTTCCCGCAGCCGGCACCGGGAACTGCGCCTTCGCCGGGCCCCATGACGGTGCCCGCCGAGCAGCTTCGCTCGGTGCTGGGGATCGCAAGCGTGGAGGTGCGCACTGGCGACAAGCCGCTCGCTATCACCGACACGCCGCTGGCTGGCTGAGCTGAAACCATGACCAAATCGCGTTTAAGTAGAGCCACTGCAATGCTTGCCGGATTGGCCGTGTTGCTGAGCAACGCAGCGGCGTTCGCCGCTGACGCGGAAGTGAAGATCGCCAACTTCACCTTCGACCCGCCGACCCTGACAGTGCCGGTGGGCACCACCGTCACTTGGACCAATGGCGACGACATCGCCCATGTGATCAAAGAGACGGACAACCGGTTTCGCTCCGGCGCGCTCAACACTGGCGACACGTTTTCGCAGACTTTCACGACGGCAGGAACGATCGAGTATTTCTGCGCCATCCACCCGCGCATGACGGGAAAAATCGTCGTCACGCCGTGAATGCCGCTAGACTGGGAGGGGACAAACTTCGAATGGCGTGAATGTGGACGACGCTAACGATCAGGCCCGATTCGCCGAGGTGTTCCTGCCGCACCTCGTCGATGCCTTCCGGCTCGCCCGCTGGCTTGCGGGCAGCCGCGCCGACGCGGAAGATATCGTGCAGGAGGCCTCCATGCGTGCCTTCAAAAGCATTCGCGGGTTCAGCGGCGGCCACCCGCGGGCCTGGGTGCTGACCATCGTGCGCAACACGAGCTACAGCTGGCTTGCCAAGAACCGCCCTGCCGCGCTCGTGCTGACGGAGGACCTCGACTCCCGCGCGCGGGAGCGGCTCGAACAAACCGCTGCAAGCGAAGATCCACAAACACCGGAGGCGGCACTGATCGCCAAAACGGAGGCCGCAGAGGTGAGGAAGGCCATGGCCTCGTTGCCGGCTCTCTTTCGCGAGGTGCTCGTGCTGAGAGAAATCCATGAACTCGACTACCGCGCGATCGCCGAGATCGCCCAGGTGCCGATCGGCACGGTGATGTCGAGGCTGGCGCGGGCGCGGCGGCTGCTCATCGCGGCAATGCAGGGAGGCGCGGCGTGAACGTTTCCGAGCAGGACGAGCTTCTGTTGAATGCTTATGTCGATGGCGAACTCGACCCCATGGAGGCCGTGCGCTTCGAACAGCGCCTGGGCGCCGAGCCCGCATTGAGCGCGCAGGTCGAAGCGCGGCGGGCGCTGCGCAACGCGCTCCGTTCCGACCTCGGCGAAGATGTGCCGTCCCCGGACCTTCGCCGCCGCGTCATGGCCAAGCTCAGCCGGCGTGGGCCGGGTGAGTGGCTCTCGTGGCGCATGGCAGCGTCGTTCCTGATCGGCGCGGTGCTTGCCGGGACGATGAGCGTCGGCCTGCTCAACGATCGGCCGGGCGAGAATGTTGCTCACGCAGTCGTGTCTGCCCACATTCGCGCACTGATGGCGCCGCAGCCGACGGATGTCGTGTCTTCAGACCACCACACGGTCAAACCCTGGTTCAACGGCAAGCTCGCTTTCGCGCCGACGGTGGCCGATCTTAGCGCCCAAGGCTTGCCCCTGGTCGGGGCAAGGATCGACGTCGTGGGACTGGAGCCTGTGGCGTCGCTCGTCTACAGCCACGGTAAGCATTTCATCAGTCTGACGGAGATGCCGAACGCGCGAGGCACGCCGGCATCCGTCGAAAACTATTTCGAGCATGGGTATCTCGCCATCACCTGGAGTGATGGCGGGATTGCGTATTGGGCGGTATCCGATGCGGCAGCCGGCGAGCTTGAGAGCTTCGTCAAGCTGTTCCAGACCGCTGCGGCCGGCTCCTGATGCTCTAGGGCACGGGCGGGGTTGCCGAGCTTTGATCTGCCGCAAACCGCATGGAAATGCCGACATGGCCTCAACTCTTGATGAATGTCGCGTCGTCGTGCAAGACCCAAGCATGATCAGAATGGCGAACTTCTCATGCAGCCGGCGTTGCGACGCCATGCGGCCCGCCGGGGGAGACACATGATCCGCAACGAATGGCAACGAGGCCGTGACGGCTTGGTTCGCAACAGGCGGTTGCGATCGTGCCTCCTGGCGGCGCGCTGATGCTGATGACGGCGCCAAGCTTTGCCGAGGACACCCTGATCGACACCGAGGGCGGGCCGATCAAGGTCGAGACCGTTGCGGGCGGGCTCGATCATCCCTGGGGTCTCGCTTTTCTGCCTGACGGACGCATGCTCGTCACCGAGCGGCCGGGACGGCTTCGCATCGTGACGCCGGACGGCAGCACATCCGAGCCGCTCACAGGCGTTCCGCAAGTCTTTGCCAAAGGTCAGGGCGGACTTTTCGACGTGGCGCTCGATCCCGCCTTCGCGTCGAACCGGCTGGTCTATCTCGCCTACGCGGAACCTGGCGACGGCGGCGCCGGTACGGCGGTGGCGCGCGGCAAGCTCGGCGATGCCGGCCTTGACGACGTGCAGGTGATTTTCCGGCAGCAGCCTGAGATCGACGGGCCTTACCATTTCGGCGGCAGACTCGCCTTCGCCCCCGACGGCAAACTGTTCGTCACGCTCGGCGAGCGCTTTCAGTTCGAGCCTGCCCAGGACCTTGCCAACCATCTCGGCAAGATCGTGCGCATCAATCCCGACGGCTCGGTGCCGGAGGACAATCCCTTTGTCGGGCAGAAAGACGCCAAGCCCGAGATCTGGTCCTATGGCCACCGCAATCCCCAGGGCGTCGCCATTCACCCCGAGACCGGAAAACTTTGGGAGAGCGAGTTCGGCCCGATGGGCGGCGATGAGCTCAACATTCCCGCGGCGGGTGCGAATTACGGCTGGCCCGTGGTGAGCTGGGGCAAGCATTATGACGGCCGCGCCATCCCTGCCCCGCCGACGCATCCTGAGTTCGCCGACGCCATCGACCATTGGAACCCGGTGATCTCGCCCTCGGGCATCGCCTTCTACACGTCAGACGCCATCCCTGCCTGGAAGGGCAATCTCCTGATCGCCGGTCTATCGTCGGAGGCGATCATCCGGCTGACGCTCGACGGCGAGGCGGTGACGGGGGAGGAGCGCATCCCCATGGGCACGCGCATTCGCGACGTGGTGCAAGGGCCTGACGGCGCGGTCTACGCCTTGACCGACGAGGACGACGGCAAGATTCTGAGACTCTCACTGGAAAGCCCGCACGGCTGAAAGAGACCGGGCCGCTGAAAGTCTGCTATCCTGTCCTCCTAAACCTAGGAGGCCGTCATGCATGCATCTCATGTAGACGTAGGGTTAGATTCCAGACGAACCGCTCACTCACCGGCAACGCAAACCCTCGACTTTCTGTGGCTTGAACTGACCAACCGCTGCAATTTGCGATGCGTGCATTGCTACACCGAGTCCCATCCGCATAGCGGCGATCGCGATGTTTTAACGACGCAGGCCTACGAGCGCCTCATGCGCGAGGCCTACGACCTCGGCTGTCGCAAGCTTCAGTTCATCGGAGGAGAGCCGCAACTCAATCGCGACTTCCACAAGCTTCTCGTCACGGCCAACACGATCGGCTTCGAGTTCATCGAGGTGTTCAGCAACCTCACTCAGCTCGACGACGAAACGGTCTGCTATGCCGCCCAAAATGGGATCTGCTTCGCCACATCGGTCTATTCCGACGAGCCCGCGGCGCATGACGCCCATCACCAGGGTGAAATCGAGCCACGCTCGGACGATCAGAAATCTCAAGAAGCTGATCGACAAGGGCATCGAGACACGGGCGGCCACGATCGTGATCGACCAGGATCGGGCGAATGTGAAGCGCACTAAGCGATTTTTGACGGCGCTCGGCGTGACCCATGTCAAAAGCGCACAAGTTCGCGAGTTCGGCCGCGGCGAGGAAATTCTCTCGCGACCCGCGCGGCTCGAAGGCCTGTGCGGTCATTGCTGGTCCGGAAAGCTGTGTATCGCGCCGGACGGCACGGCCTATCCCTGCGTCATGGCGAGGCAATGGCCCGTCGGCAACGTCCTCGAAACGTCACTCGCCGAGATCGTTGGGGGGGCGCTCGCTCAAAGGCATGCGCCAAACGATTTTCGATTCCGTTTGGCTGCCAAAGATCGCCGAAGCTGGCAACGGAGGAGAAGCCAGCATCCACGAGCTCGAGATGGTGCGCAAGCCGACCAAGCCGCAGATGCCACACAAGCCGCAAAAGCCGCACAAACCATGTGCTCCTTTCAAGATCAATCCCAAGCATCCTCATAAGCCCTCTCACAAGCCCAAACGTCCGGGGGACAATCCGTCGGCTGAGGAGTGCTTTCCGTGCCCGCAGAGCTGCGTACCCGACACAGTCCCTCCGCAATGTCCACAGAGCTGTTCGCCATTTCCGGCGTGTGTGCCGGGAGACAAGAAAAAAAAGAAGAGGAAGTGACGGCCGCGCTGTGCTGCAGGCACTATGTGGCATCGCCATTGACAAATCGCGACTTGCGCCGTTGAACTGACGGCGCCCCCGGATGACACGCTCGTGTGCGCGAACAACGCGCCTTTGCGTCCACAATCTTGCCACACGAGTGCTTTTCGCATCACCTGATGTCTCCCAAGCAGCAGCCGATCCTCTCCATCAAGGGCCTGTCGAAGACCTATGCCTCAGGGTTCCAGGCCCTAAAACGCATCAATCTCGACATTCGCAAGGACGAGATCTTCGCCCTGCTCGGACCTAACGGCGCCGGCAAGACCACCCTGATCAACATCATCTGCGGGATCGTGAAGCCATCTGCGGGCAGCGTGACCGTCGACGGTCACGACATCGTTACCGATTTCCGTGCCGCCCGCGCCATGATCGGGCTCGTGCCGCAGGAGCTGACCGCCGACATGTTCGAGACGGTGTGGACGACGGTCTCTTTCAGCCGCGGCCTATGGGGCAAATGGGAAAATCCCGACCACATCGAAAAGGTGCTCAAGGATCTCTCTCTGTGGGACCGGAAGGACTCCAAGCTCATGACGCTGTCCGGCGGCATGAAGCGCCGGGTGCTGATCGCCAAGGCCTTGGCGCATGAGCCCACGGTCCTCTTTCTCGACGAGCCCACCGCTGGTGTCGATGTCGAGCTGCGCAAGGACATGTGGGAGAACGTGCGCTCGTTGCGGGCTTCGGGCGTAACCATCATCCTGACCACCCACTACATCCACGAGGCCGAAGACATGGCCGACCGGATCGGCATCATCAACAAGGGCGAACTCGTCCTGGTCGAGAACAAGGCCGAGCTGATGCACAAGCTCGGCAAGAAGCAGCTGACGCTCCAGCTGCATGACAGTCTCGACGCCATCCCGGTCGGCCTCGCGGCCCATCACCTAACCCTCGCCAATGGCGGCAGCGAGCTCGTCTACACCTACGACACGCAAGGCCCGCGCACGGGCATCACCAACCTTCTCACCGACCTGGCCGGCGCCGGCATCAGGTTCAAGGATCTCGACACGACGCAAAGCTCGCTCGAGGACATCTTCGTCGATCTGGTGAGGCAACGATGAATCTTCCGGCCACCAAGGCGATCTACAAGTTCGAGATGGCGCGCTGGGGGCGCACGCTCCTGCAAAGCATCGTCTCCCCGGTCATCGCGACCTCGCTCTATTTCGTGGTGTTCGGGGCGGCGATCGGCTCGCGCATCACCGAGATCGAGGGCGTCTCCTATGGCGCCTTCATCGTGCCCGGGCTGATCATGCTGACGCTGCTCACGCAAAGCGTCGCCAACGCCTCGTTCGGCATCTATTTCCCGCGCTTCACCGGGACGATCTACGAGCTCTTGTCGGCGCCGATCTCCTATTTCGAGATCGTGGTCGGCTATGTGGGCGCCGCGGCCACGAAGTCGGTTATTCTTGGGCTGATCATCCTCGCCACGGCCTTCATGTTCGTGCCGGTCGAGATTGCGCACCCATTTTGGATGGTCGCGTTCCTGGTGCTGACGGCGGTGACTTTCAGCCTGCTCGGCTTCATCATCGGCATCTGGGCCGACGGATTCGAGAAGCTGCAGCTGGTGCCGCTCCTCGTCATCACGCCGCTGACCTTTCTCGGCGGCACCTTCTATTCGATCAACGTCCTGCCGCCGTTCTGGCGGGGCGTGACGCTGTTCAATCCGGTGGTCTATCTGATCAGCGGCTTCCGCTGGAGCTTTTTCAACATCGCCGACGTGAGCCCGGCCACCAGCCTCGCCATGATCGGCCTGTTCCTCGCCATCTGCCTTACCGTCGTGGCGTGGATCTTCAAGACCGGCTATCGGCTCAAGAGCTAGTATCAAGATTTATCGCCGGCGCTCGCTGATGACGTCGGGAATTCCTGAAATTAATTCAGAGCGGTCCCTGGTTTTTTGCCGATTTCAGCCCTAAATATAGTGGGAAATTCGTGGGAGCCTCGTCCAGGCTCTATTTTCTCGCATTTTGGAGCGGCAGGGCAAAATACCGCTTGCGCAGCTTTTCGGTCGCACGAAGCCGCCAGTCTGCTGCAACAACGCCAGCCTATTGCTGGCTTTTTCACGAAGACGGGAGGCCGCTTAGGCACGGTCTTCCACCCATTCCCGCGGGGCCGCGATCCACGCGGCACAAACCACTGAAGGTACCAAGTCCATGTCCACATTCGATTACACGGCAGAAGCCGAGCTGTTCCCGGCCAGAAGCTGGAAGACCAGCGCGCGGCGCGTCACCTATAAGAGATTTGCAAAGGCCGCAGAGGCGGTCCGCTACGCTATCGAGGAGCTTCCCGCCCAGCACCTGTTGGGGACCTATCTCGAGGTCGACGAGGAGAGATTTGACGGCGGCGGGATTCGGCGCTTGTATGACAGCTCCGACTATCCCCTGGCGCGAGCGGTGCCGTCCTCAGCCAAGCCAAAGAGCGAGCAACGCGCGTAGCGTCGCCGCGGGCGTGAGGAGAACCGATGCAGACCTACGTCGCAGAGATTGATGGGCGCGCGATCTTCGCCTTCCGCGCGGATGATGTCGCCTGCGCGCAAGCCTGGCTCGACATCCATGCCGTCATGCGCCATGCGCTCGAAACCGTTCACAGTGACGGTCGGCGTATCTGGAACGGGCAGGCGCAAATCATCGCTCGCCAAGCGACCTCCGCCGAAGCAAACATCTGGAGCAAATTGAGCGACGAGGTTGCCGAGGGAGACGAGATCGAGGACGCCATCACGGTGTGGCTGATCCCCACCTCGGGCGACCGGCGGACCAGCGACGCCCCCTGACACTAAAAAGCCCCTGAAACTAACAAGCCGCCCCCCGAAGGAGGCGGCTTTAAATACAACAAGAGCTGCGTTTGTCCGTTAAGGACTAGGCGGCCTTGATGTTGTTCACGGCAGTCTTGCCGCTGCGGCTGTCTTGGGCGGTATCAAACGTTACCTTCTGGCCCTCGACCAGCGAGCGCATGCCGGCGCGCTCAAGCGCCGTTGCATGGACGAACACGTCCTTGCCGCCGTCGTCCGGCTGGATGAAGCCGAAACCTTTTTGCTCGTTATAGAATTTCACAGTACCCGTAGTCATTCGGGGTCGTCCTTTTGCTGAAGTCAGTGCAATTAAGCTCAAGACCGAGCGATGGCGGGGTCAGAAGCTTGGTTCGTCGATGTTTGGGAGGGTCTGAACGTGCGCCTGGCAATCAGCGAAGGCGATACGGCCATGTCGTCCGGCCAAATCTCGATGTTGTTACATAGTCCGAGAGAATGGCTTTTGCAAGGCGCGATATTCGGGGGCCCCGCTAATTGCGGGTTTCGGCGAGCCGATGCGGCGGATGGCGCGCGTCGCCGCGCCGGTTGAGGCGGCGCACATAGGTGATGGTGGCCTCGGGCCGCTCG
>DFXC01000178.1:4199-12007 GCA_002383105.1 Hyphomicrobiaceae bacterium UBA4118 | reverse complement strand
CAAGCAAGGTCGTTAACCAGCGGCGTCGCCCTGTACCGCGAGGACCGTGGCAACCTTGCCATGGTTCACGGCAAGATCGTCCTGCCACTGCGTATTGCTGGGGGCCGAGACTTTGTCGGAAATCGGCAAAGATCAGGGGGTCGAGTCGGCGATGCCGCCAGACGCACCGGCTGCCCCGGGGGCTGTCGTGCCTGCTCCAGGCTTGGCTTTGGCTTGCGCGTTATCGGCGACGGCCTCTGATTGAGCCCCCTTGCCGAGGATCGCTGCGCCCACCATCGCGTCGAGCTTATAGACGTCGCCGAAGGTCTGGACCTTGCCTTGGTCGTCCACCACGGCGGTGAAGTAGGTGGTGTGCACCGGGATATGATGCTCGACATTGACCGCGCTGTTATAGCCGTCGGCGAGCAGCTTATCGACCTCGGCCTGCGGCATCCCCTTGTCCGCAGCCAAGATGACCGCGGCGATCTTGCCGGGGTTGGCGACGCGCGGGCAATTATGGCCCTCGGCGCGGACCGCGGGGTCGAACAAGCCTGGCCTGATGGTGTCGTGCATGTAGACGGAATACGGGTTCGGATAGACGAATTTCACCTTGCCGAGAACGTTGTTCGGTCCCGGCGCCTGCACGAAGCTGATCGCGCCCAGGTTGACGTGATTCCAGTCGATGCTGCTCGGATCCACCCGCTTGCCGTTGTAATTCACCTTGAGCTCATGCTGGTCGAGGATGGCGGTGTTGCTGCCGAAAAACCCGCCCGACCGCAAATTCGGCAGCAGGTTCTCCCTGATGATGGTAGGAGGGACCGTCCATTCCGGATTGAAGACAACGGACTGCAATTCTGCCGTGAAGATCGGAGTGGCGTAGCTCATTTGGCCGACGACGATCTTTTCCGCATAGATCTCTTTCCCGTCCTTGACGACATGGACCATGAATTCAGGGATATTGAGCCACAGGTGGAGAGCGCCAAGGTCCTCGGGCATCCAGCGCCAGCGCTCCATATTGATGAGGAGCCGCTGAATGTTCTGCGGCTTGCCACCCGCTGCGGTTTCGGCGCGGGCCGCGAGAAGCGCCTGATGCAGGCGTTGGAACTGCTCGTGCTTCGGGTGCAGAGACCGAAGATAAGCGTCGGGTGCTTCGGCGGAAGCAATCTCGCTCAAGACGGTCTTCGGATTGCGTAAGCTCGGGCTCTGGCCGATGAGCTTGCTGAGCTTGGTGGGATCCACGCGCCCGCCCCGCGCATAGCGGGCATATTTGAGGATGGCGAGGTCGAGCTTGATCTCGCTTGCGGCGGCGGCGTCCACTGAGGCCGGGAGGTCGCCCGCGGGCGGCAGCACGAAGTCAGCGCTGGAAAGGCCCCAATCGTCGGCCTTCATCACCTCATCGATGGCGGCCAGAGCCTCACGCGAGAAGCCCATGTCCGTCATCCAGAGCGGGTCGCTCCGCTCGTTATAGAAGGCTTGCAGCACGGCGATGTCGTCGGCAGAGGCGTCCTTGCGAAAGCTTGCGTCGGCGAGCTTGGTGCGGATGCTGGCTACGACGGGCGCGGCCTCCGGCGGCGGCGCGGCAGCTTCGGCCGGCGCTGGTGCCCGAGCCGCGGCCGCGTCAGGCGCTGCTTGTGTGGGGCTAGCTGGCTGCTGATCGGCTGCTTCAGGCGCTGCCGGGTTCGGGCCAGCAGACTTTATTGCGGCCGGACCGTCCTCGGCTGAAGCCGGGAGCGGTGTCAAAGCGCCGCATAGGAAGGCCGGACCAGCCGCGACAAGAGCGGCGATCAAGGATCGTCCACGCATCCCACAACCCCACATACCCGGCCCTTAAGCTAATCCGAGACGGCGGCAAGGGCCACTACGATCTGCCTGCTTCTTGGGCTTTCCGGCGCTTCCCGCGCCAGACCGTGACCGAAGGGCCAAAGGCCGCTTCACAATCGCGGCAATGTTGCCGCCGGCCCCCTTGATGCGAGCACCCGATCCCCTATACTCTAAGTGAGAATAGCTCTCCGCGCCGGCCTTGCGCCGGATGTTTTAACGACCACATATGCTCATTATGAGCATTATGGATCACGGGAGGATTGAACCGATGACTGCGGTTCACAGCGGTAGGCCGCTTAAGGCGCGGGAGGCAGCGACGGCGCTTACGCCGACCATCCTGCCGGACCTCGCCTATACGCCTGAGGTGGCGCGCGAGACCGCGCATCTTTACGAGCGCGTGTCCCGCGTCATCCCGCCCATCGAGTGGCCGGGCTTCGCCCCTTACATCAGGGCCATCAACGACCTCAAGCGGTCGCGGAACGCGGTCGTGCTGGCGCACAACTACATGACGCCGGAGATTTTCCACTGCGTCGCCGACGTCGTCGGCGACTCGCTACAGCTTGCGCGCGAGGCTGCCAAGACCGACGCCGAGATCATCGTCCAGGGCGGCGTGCATTTCATGGCCGAGACCTCGAAGCTGCTCAGCCCCGACAAGCTGGTGTTGATCCCCGACTCGAGGGCCGGCTGCTCGCTGGCGGCCTCCATCACCGGCGCCGACGTGCGGGCGCTCCGCGAAGCCTATCCCGGCGTGCCGGTGGTGACCTATGTCAATACCTCGGCGGAGGTCAAGGCTGAGTCCGACATCTGCTGCACCTCGTCCAACGCGGTGCGCGTGGTCGAGTCGCTTGGGGTCAAGCGGGTCATCCTCATCCCTGACGAATATCTCGCCAAATGGGTGCAGACCCAGACCCGCGTCGAGATCATCACCTGGAAGGGCCATTGCGAGGTGCATGAGCGCTTCAGCGGAGAGGAGCTGCGCGCCTATCGCGAGGCCGACCCCGGCGTGAAGATCATCGCGCATCCGGAATGCGCCCCCGACGTGCTCGCCGAGGCCGATTTCACCGGCTCGACCAGCGGCATGATCAAATGGGTGCACGACCATCAGCCGTCGAAGGTGCTGCTCGTGACCGAGTGCTCGATGAGCGACAACGTCGCGGTCGAGGCGCCGAAGGTGAACTTCGTGCGGCCCTGCAATCTCTGCCCGCATATGAAGCGCATCACGCTAACGAAGATCCTCGAGTCGCTCGTGTTCCTCAAGGAAGAGGTCACCGTGCCCGAGCATGTGGCCGAACGGGCGCGCGCGTCCGTCGAGCGCATGGTCAACCTCAACCACTGACGAGACCGTTCGCGACATCCTCCGATGAACCACAAGCACAAGCCCTCAGCGAAAACCCAGCCAAACGGCGTGGTCGTGGTCGGCGCAGGTCTTGCCGGGCTGTTCACCGCGCTCAAGCTGGCGCCGCTTCCGGTCACCGTCGTCTCGGCGGCGCGCTTCGGCGAAGGGGCCTCGAGCCTCTGGGCGCAAGCGGGTATTGCTGCTGCATTGGCCGAAGGCGACAGCCCCGAGGCGCATGCGGCCGACACCATCCGCGCCGGCGCCGGCATCGTCGACCCGAAGATCGCGTATCTTCTGGCGAACGAGGCGCGCGATCGCATCGAGGACCTGCTCCGCTACGGCGTGCCCTTCGACAAGGACCTCGAAGGTCATTGGAGCTTGGGCCGCGAGGCGGCGCACGGCAGAAACCGCATCCTCCACGTCAAGGGCGATACCGCCGGCCGCGCCATCATGCATGCCCTCATGGTGGCGGTCAGGCAGACGCCGTCGATCACCGTGGTCGAGGGCTTTGCCGCCCGTGACCTCGTCATGCGTGACGGCTGTGTCGCCGGCGTCGAGCTCGCGCCGGCAAATGCCGGACTCGGGATCGTCCTTCCCGCGAGCGCCATGGTGCTCGCAACCGGGGGCTCGGGACAGCTCTTCGCCATCACCACCAACCCGCGCGAGGCGCGCGGGGAAGGCATCGCCATTGCCGCCCGTGCCGGCGCCGTAATTGCCGACGCCGAGTTCGTGCAGTTCCATCCGACTGCCATCAATATCGGCCGCGATCCCGCCCCGCTCGCCACCGAGGCCCTCAGGGGCGAAGGGGCGATCCTGATCAACGCGCGGGGCGAGCGCTTCATGCGCGCGATCCACGCCGACGCGGAGCTTGCGCCCCGCGACGTGGTGGCGCGTGCCGTTTACCGCGAGGTCGCTAGCGGGCGCGGCGCCTTTCTCGATTGCCGTCCCCTCGGGGCGACGCTCGCGGAGCATTTCCCCACTGTTTTCGCTGCCTGTCGCGCGGCAGGCATCGATCCCGCGCGCGAGCCAATCCCCGTGGCGCCGGCGGCGCATTACCACATGGGCGGCATCCTCACCGACGCACAAGGGCGCAGCACCGTCGACGGGCTGTGGGCCTGCGGCGAGGTGGCCGCTACGGGCGCGCATGGTGCGAACCGGCTTGCCTCCAACTCGCTGCTCGAGGCCGTGGTGTTCGGCGCCCGCGTCGCTCGCGACATTGCCGGCACGCTGCCCTCCGCCAACCTCACGGCGACCCGGCCGAGCGAGGCCGAGGCGCCTCGCGCGGGCGAAGCCGGCAGCGAGGACACGCGCGCCGAGCAGACGCTCCGCCGCACCATGGCGGCAGAGGTCGCGGTCATTCGCGATGAGAAGTCGCTGACAGCAGCACTTCAGGCCATCGGCGCGCTCGAGCGTGAGGCAAAGGGCGACCGGCGTCTCGCCAACATGCTCACCACCGCCAAGCTGACCACGGC
Source organism: Hyphomicrobiaceae bacterium UBA4118 (assembly GCA_002383105.1). Classification (GTDB taxonomy): domain Bacteria; phylum Pseudomonadota; class Alphaproteobacteria; order Rhizobiales; family Methyloligellaceae; genus Methyloceanibacter. The sequence goes on along the minus strand of DFXC01000178.1, from coordinate 7,399 downwards.
GGCGGCACTGGTGCGAAAGGAAAGCCGCGGCGCTCACTTCCGCAGCGACTATCCCGTGCCCGACGCGAGGCTCGCGCGGCGGAGCTTCCTTACCCTCGCTCAGGCCGAGGAGATCGCGAACGAGGCGGCGCAGACGCAAAGACCCAGGCGCGCGCGGGCTGCCGCGTCGCGTCACGCCGCGCTCCATGCATGAGCGAGCCTTCGCCCGCCACGCTGAGACTGCCCCCGCTTCTCGTTGAGCGGGCCGTCACGGCCGCGCTCGAAGAGGATCTCGGAAGCGCCGGCGACATCACCACCGACGCCATCGTTCCGGCCAGCGCGCAAGACAACGCCCGGATCGTGGCGCGCAAACCGGGCGTGGTCGCAGGCCTCGACCTCGCCGAGGCCGCTTTCAGGGCGCTCGACCCTGAGGCCAGGTTCACGCGGGTGGTCGAGGACGGCGGCAAGGTCGAAGCCTCCGGCACGATCGCGCGGATCTCTGCCAAGACGCGCGCGCTGCTCACGGGAGAGCGGACGGCGCTCAACTTCCTCAACCGCTTGAGCGGCATCGCCACGCTGACCTCCGCCTATGTGGCAGCGGTCGAAGGCACGGGCGCCAGGATCGCCTGCACGCGCAAGACGACGCCCTCTTTGCGTGCGTTGGAGAAATACGCGGTGAGGGCCGGCGGTGGCGTCAACCACCGTTTCGGCCTCTACGACGCGGTCCTGGTGAAGGACAACCACATCGCCGCTTCCGGCGGACTTGCCAACGCGCTCAATATGCTTCGCGCGCGGATCGGGCATCTCGTCAAGATCGAGGTCGAGGTCGACACGCTCGATCAGCTGGAAGAAGCGCTTTGCTTCCCCATCGATGCGGTGCTTCTCGACAATATGGATGTCGAGACGCTGAAAAAGGCGGTGGCTTTGGTGAAGGGACGCGTCGTGACCGAGGCTTCGGGCGGCGTGACGCTAGAGAACGTTCGGGAGATCGCGATGACTGGCGTCGAGGTGATCTCGGTCGGCGCGCTTACTCATGCGGCGCGTAGCCTAGACTCATCGCTTGAGTGGGAGGAGTAGAGCTGCCGGCCACCACCGCCGAGACCAGGGACAGCGTGGGGGTCAGGGTCAGGCTTGACGACGCATCCGCGGTGACATTCGGCGTGCCCTCGGCTGCCGCAGCGGCCGGGGCCTCGGAGGCGGAAGCCTCAACCAGATAAGGCTCCTCGTTGCGCTTCTTGTAGAAGATATGGCGGCCGATCTTGTCGACCTTGTTCATGTCGCCGACCCAGCTCGGGCTCACATAGTTGGCGTGGTAATAGGTCGAATAGCCGACCTCGGGAAGCCATAGCTGGCCGGCGGTGATCTTCTTGGCGATATCCTGGGCAAGCGCCCATTGATCGTCATTGCGCGGATTGTCGGTGTGGCCGTCACAGGTGAAGGAGAACTGACAGCCCGGGTGCATCTGACCCTGATAGACGACGCCGCAGATGGTCTCCGGGAAGAGCGGGCTTCTCACCCGATTGAGGATCACCTGAGCCACCGCGATCTGCCCGCGTACCGGCTCGCCGCGCGCCTCGAAATAGATGGCGGTGGCAAGGCAGCGGCGCTCGCGCGTCTCGAACTCAGCCTGGTTCTCACCCTTGTATCTGAAGTTCAAGCCCTCGGCGCTCGGGTGGTAGGCGATCTCCTCGGGGGATGGCTTGAAGCTGTCGACGTCGAGGCTTTGCGCAAACATCGAGCCGTAGCTCGAATTTGTCAGCAGCGGGCTGGCGCTGTCGCCCTCGGCCGAACGCTTCATCGCTACCCGTGTGATGGTGGGTTTGAGTCGGTCGCCCTTCAGGTTGCGGCTAACCTCGCCGCGATTTGAAAGCGTCCCGGTCAGGCTCGGATCGCCCATCAGGCTCGCGGCGATGAGCTGCTTGCCGGCGGAGGTTACAGTGTTGGCTGCGAGATATTGGTCGGCCCTTGGGCCTTTGCCGCCGGTGCGGAAGAGCTGGGCGGCTTCGCGCGGGAGGCGCTGCGGAGGATTGGAGACATCGGCGGCGCGGGTCTGAGCATATTCCGCGCCATGACCTGAGAGGAAGAGCTCGATTTGAAAGGCGACGGGATTGCCCGGGACCGCGGCGACGTAGCCTAAACCGATCAGGGGAAGCGGCACGAGCGCAGCTACGGTGTGCCACACCCGACGAGGCAAGCGTCGGCCCATTGTCCCTCCAGGTTACCCCGTAACCTTGCGGGAAAATCCGTCCGACGCGCCGGCCGGCATTCCCCCGCAGTGCCCTAATTGCGTAGGCAGTAAGCCTAACGCGCCTAGAGCGTCCCCGTTTTCAACCAGGCAAAATGGTGGGAAATCGGCAGTTTAGGTCTTAAGTCCCCCACCGGTTCTGGCCCGGATTCCCGTCTAATTGCTTTAACCGTGCCCGATAAATTAGGGCAAATTGTGGTGAACGGCAACTCCTGCCTATTTCTTGCGGAAACCCCTAATTATCGGTTAGCGCCCGGCCCAAAGCGGCTTGTGCCGCGGCAAGACGCGCGACGGGCACCCGGTAGGGCGAGCAGGACACGTAGTTCAGCCTGATTTTCTCGCAGAAACCGATGGTTTCCGGGTCTCCGCCATGCTCGCCGCAAATGCCCATCTTGAGGTCGGGGCGCGCCTGCCGACCGCGCTCGACGGCCATCTGCATCAGCTCGCCCACAGCCTTGTCGAGGGTCACGAAGGGATCGTCGTGGATAATTCCCTTCTCGGTGTACTCGCCCAAGAATCGCCCGGCGTCGTCGCGGCTGAGGCCGAAGGTGGTCTGGGTCAAGTCGTTGGTACCGAAGGAGAAGAAGTCCGCACTTCGGCCGATCTCGCCCGCCATGAGGCAAGCGCGCGGCAGCTCGACCATGGTGCCCACCGAATAAGCGACGCTCGTTCCCCGCTCCTTCTCGACCTCGCGGGCTGTCGCCGCGATGCGCTCCTTGACGAGGTCAAGCTCTCCCTTGGCGGCGACGAGCGGCACCATGATCTCCGGCATGACGCGGGAATGCAGCGCCTTGCCTGCCTCGATCGCCGCCTCGAAGATGGCGCGCGCCTGCATCTCGACGATCTCGGGATAGCTCACGAGCAGCCGCGAGCCGCGCTGGCCGAGCATGGGGTTGAACTCACTCAAAGCGACCACGCGACGCCGCAGCCGTGCCACGCTCACGCCCATGCTGGCGGCGACCTCGCCGATGACCTC
>DFXC01000178.1:0-3943 GCA_002383105.1 Hyphomicrobiaceae bacterium UBA4118 | reverse complement strand
AGCCCGGCCATGATTTCGAACAGCTCGATGAAATCCTGGCGCTGTGCGGGCAACAGCTTGGCGAGCGCCCGGCGGCGCCCCTCCTGATCCTCGGCGAGGATCATCTCACGCATGGCGAGGATGCGGCTCTCCTCGAAGAACATGTGCTCGGTGCGGCAGAGCCCGATGCCCTCGGCGCCGAAGGCCCGCGCCTGGCGCGCGTCCGCCGGCGTATCGGCATTGGCGCGGACCCGCATGCGGCGGAAGCTGTCGGCCCATGTCATCAAGGTGGTGAAATCCTCCGACAGCTTCGGCTCGCGCATGGGCACGCGCCCCTTGATGATCTGGCCGGTCGAGCCGTCGATGGTGACGACATCGCCCTTGTGCAGGAGCACGCCCCCGGCTTGCAGCGTTTCGCGCTCGAGATCGATGGAGACCGTGGAGGCGCCGACGACGCAAGGCCGCCCCATGCCGCGCGCCACCACTGCCGCATGGCTGGTCATGCCGCCCCGCGTGGTGAGGACGCCGACTGCGGCATGCATGCCCTGCACGTCCTCCGGCGAGGTCTCGACGCGGGCGAGAATCACGGTGTGCCCTTGCGCCTTGAGATGCACGGCCTCGTCGGCATCGAAAACGAGCTCGCCTGAGGCCGCTCCGGGCGAGGCCGGCAGCCCCTTGGCCAGGACCATCCTCTCCGCATTGGGATCGAGTGTCGGATGCAAGAGCTGGTCGAGCTGGGCGGCGTTGATGCTGCTCACCGCCTCCTCGCGGCCGATCAGACCCTCTTCCGCCATGTCCACGGCGATCTTCAGAGCGGCTTGCGTCGAGCGCTTGCCGGCGCGGGTCTGCAGCAGGAAGAGCTTGCCTTCCTGCACGGTGAACTCGATGTCCTGGATGTCGCGGAAATGCGCTTCGAGCCTGGCGCAGGCTGCCGCAAGCTCGGCAAACACATCGGGCATCAGCCCTTCGAGCGAAGGCTTGCTCGAGCCCGACACGCACCGCGCCGCCTCGGTCAAAGGTTGCGGCGTGCGCATGCCCGCCACCACGTCCTCGCCTTGGGCATTGACCAGGAACTCGCCGTAAAGCTCGTGAGCGCCGGTGGAAGGATTACGGGTGAAGACGACGCCGGTTGCGCTTCTCTCCCCCATATTGCCGAACACCATGGCCTGGATGGTGACCGCCGTGCCCCAATCGTCGGGAATGTCGTGGAGCCGCCGGTAGGCGATGGCCCGGGCGTTCTGCCAGGAGCCGAACACGGCGGCGATGGCGCCCCACAGCTGGGCGGGGAGGGCTTGCGGGAAGGGCTCGCCGAGCTCGGCCGCGATAAGGGCCTTGAAGCGGGTGACGATCTCCGCCCAGTCCTCGGCGGAGAGTTCCGTGTCGTATTCCAAGCCTTTGAGATTTTTATAGTTCTCCAGAATCTCCTCGAACAGCTCGTGGTCGAGGCCGAGCACCACGTCGGCATACATCTGGATGAAGCGGCGATAGGTGTCGTAGGCGAAGCGGCGGTCAGTCGAGCGCCGCGCCAGTCCCTCGACGGTCTGATCGTTGAGGCCGAGATTGAGCACGGTGTCCATCATGCCGGGCATCGAGGCGCGCGAGCCCGAGCGGACCGAAACCAGCAGCGGGTTTTCAACCTCGCCGAATCTTGCGCCGGTAATCCTGCCAACGGCATCGAGCGCGTCGTTCACCATCGGCATCAGCTCGTCCGGGAGCTTGTGGCCTAGCTCGTAATAGACCGAGCAGAGCTCGGCCGAGATGGTGAAGCCCGGGGGCACGGGAAGGCCGAGCCGCGACATCTCGGCGAGGTAGGCGCCCTTGCCGCCGAGGAGATCGCGTTGGGCGGCAGAGCCGTCGGCGCTCCCGGCGCCGAAGGTGTAGACCCATTTCGGCGAGGTCTCAGGGTCCGGCTCGGCTCTCGTCATTGCTTGGTCCATGCTTTCGCCCCGGCGCGCTACCACTTGAAATGAAAGGGCGGGACCGCCCTTTTAGCCGTCCCCTCGCCTCGATACAAACGACTGTGAACGGGAAAGGTTTAGGGGTGAAGGGCGCGCGGCTTGCGCAAGCGCCGATCGGCGATGAAATCCCCGCTGCCGATCAGCCTTGCCCTGGGCGCCTGTTTCAAGCCGTAGACCCAGGCTTCGACGCTGCCGCCTCTATCGAGGGCGACCTCAATGACGATGCGCTGGAACATGTCGTCGGCATCTTCCACGCCGGTGACGCCTTCATATTTGTCGAGGTCGGCAAGGAGCCGGGGGTTCGGTCCGAGGGTGAACACGTCGCCGATCACGCGATATCTCTGATCGGGAGCAAAGATCGCCGCCGCATAGGTCCCCAAATCATAGAGAAGGCCCGGCGCATGTCCTCTGCCCAGCAGTTTGGCTGCCACGCGCAAGCGGTGCGCCATCGGGTGGGCGCTTTCCGCTCTGAGCGTGCCATAGACGAAGAGGTGGTTTGGCTCAATCATTCCGGCAGCTTGATCCGGCCATCCTCATCTAGGGCCCAATGCGGATTGAAGGCGACCTCCCAGACGTGGCCATCGGGATCGGCGAAATAGCCATCATAGCCACCCCAGAAGGTCTTGGCCGCTGGCTTCAAGATGTGCGCGCCGGCGGCTTCGGCCTTTGCCATTAGCGCATCGACGTCGCGTTCGCTCGCGACATTTTGAGCCACCACTATTCCGCCATTGCCGGTCCACAGCGCATTCGCCCCAGCATCGTCCCGCTGCGCCTCGCAGCTCCAGATTGCCAGAACCACGCCGCCGGCTTGCAAGAAGCTCACGGCGTCCTGGCTCGCTTTCTTCGACTTCACAAAGCCGAGACGCTCATAGAAGGCGGTGGCCTTGGCGACGTCGCCGACACCTAAAGTGATAAGGCTGATATGAGCTGACATCGTCGAACCTTCCCCCTTCATCAACGCCGGACTCGGCCCGGCGATCCATTGGGGTCCCTATGCTTCGAGTCGATGCGCCTGCGCGCCTCCTCAGTATGAGGAGTTGGCGCCTCATCCTGAGGAGTGCCCAAAGGGTGCGTCTCGAAGGACGAGGCCCGATAACAGCAGCTCAGCCTTCGATCTTGGAGAAGTCGGCGACGGTCAGCGTCGTGGCGCGGATGCGGTTCAAGAGGCGCAACCGGTTCGCGCGAAGAGCGGCTTCGCTTGCATTGACCGTAACGTGGTCGAAGAATTCATCGACCGGCGCGCGGAGCTTGGCCATCGCCGCCATGGCCGCAGCGAAATCTTCCTTAGCGATGGCAGCAGCGGCAGCCTTCTCCACCTCATCCACGGCTTTGGCCAGCGCCTTTTCCTCGAGTCGTTTGAACAGCTTGGGATCAGGCGGCTGATCGTAGCTCACACCGTCCTTCTTCTCCTCAATGCGCAGGATGTTGATGGCGCGCTTTGCGCCAATCAGCAAATGCTCGCCGTCCTCGGTGTCGAGGAAGTGCCCCAGCGCCTCGACGCGGCGGACGATCATCAAGAGGTCAGCACTTACCGTGCCCAGGACCTCCGGACTGCGCACCGCGCGCACCAAATCGACACCTACACCCCGTTCGCGAAGCATGATTTCCAATCGTTCATACATGAACCCAATGAGCGCGACGGTGAGGGAAACTGCATGCTCCAAACGTTCAGAGGTTTCGGCTTCGAATTGCGATCGCAGGAGGCTGGCTACCATCTGACCTGTTTCTTGGACTTTCTCCTTTGCGATGCCCTCCTCAAGGAGTTTGAGTGTCAATCGCGCTTTTTCGCGACCATGCCTAAAGCCAACTACGTACCCCATCCGATCGGCAATTTCCCGAGCTACGAGCGGCGTGAGGCTAAGGCGAACCCCATTCTCGAGAATAATTCGGATAACGCCGAGAGCGGCCCGCCTCAGGGCATATGGATCGCGAGAGCCAGTGGGAATTTCGTCGATCGCCCAGAAACCCACCAGCATGTCGAGCTTGTCGGCAAGGGCCACGGCGAT
>DFXC01000059.1:3751-10515 GCA_002383105.1 Hyphomicrobiaceae bacterium UBA4118 | reverse complement strand
CTCGCTCACCGATTCGCTCGGCGCCATCGACTACTACTACGAATTATCGGCGCAACACGCGTTCTGGCGCTATCTGGTGCTCGGCACCTATGTCTCCTACGAGAAGGCCAACTATGCCGACGATCCTGGCAAGGCCTGCCGACTTCCACATTACCTTGTTATTCGGCCCATCCACTATCGATCTGGTCGATGGTAAAGTCTGTGGGCCAGGATATTTGCGGTCTGGTTCGATTGTGACGGAGGTTCGTGGTTAATAAATCCCAACGGATTCTACTGGGAATGCCGAGAAACGATTGCCCGCGCTGATGGAAGGCTTCAGATCAGCTTTTTGATCTCGGCCTTGAAGGCTTCGGCAATGTCGGGGCGGGCGAGCGCGTAAGCGACATTGGCGGTGAGGAAGCCGACCTTGGAGCCGCAGTCGAAGGTGCGTCCCTCGTATTTCAGCGCGTAGAAGGGCTGAACCTTAAGCAGCGCGAGCATGGCATCGGTAATTTGGATTTCGCCGCCGGCGCCCTGCTCCTGTGCCGAGAGCAGGTCGAAGATTTCGGGCTGGAGGATATAGCGGCCGAGAATGGTGAGGTTGGAGGGCGCGGTCCCAGGGGCTGGCTTCTCCACCATGCCGTCGATGGGAAACACGCGTCCGTCGCCTTCGTCGATGCTGACCACGCCGTAATTCTTCACCTGGTCGTCGGGCACGGGGTCGACCGCGACGATGTTGCCGCCGTGCCTCGCATAGACGTCGAGCATCTGGGCGAGGCATCCTTTGCCTTGTGTCTGCACCAGCACGTCGGGAAGGAGCAGCGCGAACGGCTCGCGGCCGACGAGTTCGCGCGCGCACCACACGGCGTGGCCCAAGCCGAGCGGCTCCTGTTGACGGGTGAAGCTCGTGCTGCCGGGGCCCGGCAGATCGTCGTTGAGGCTCTGAAGTTCGCTTGTCTTGCCGCGGGCGGCGAGCACCTGCTCGAGCTCAAATTGCCGGTCGAAGTGGTCCTCGATCACGCCCTTGTTGCGGCCGGTGATGAAGATGAAATGCTCGATGCCGGCTTCCATCGCTTCGTCGACCACATGCTGGATCAGCGGGCGGTCGACCACGGTCAGCATCTCCTTCGGCATGGCCTTGGTCGCCGGCAGGAAACGGGTGCCAAGCCCCGCCACGGGGAACACCGCCTTGCGGACGCGAGCAGCCATGCGGATCCTCGTTAAGGTTAAGACCAGGCAGGCGGGGCGGGTCCCTCGCCGCGAAGTTAGAAGTCCCTCAACCTCTTTCCGATAGCAAGCGACGAATTGCAAACGATCGCTGTCGAGAAGGTTGCTTGATGGGCGTTCTGGTCACGGGTGGGGCTGGCTTCATCGGGAGCCACATGGCGCTGGAGCTTCTTGGCGCCGGCGAGGACGTTCTCGTTCTCGACAATCTGTCGACCGGGCATCGCTGGGCGGTGCCCGACGAGGCGAGGTTCGTCGAGGGCGATATCGGCGACCATAACCTCGTGCGCCGGCTCCTGCTGCGCAATCCCATCGACGCCATCATCCATTTCGCAGGCTCCATCGTGGTGCCTGAGTCGGTCGCCGATCCGCTCGGCTACTACCTCAACAACACCTGCAAATCGCGCTCGCTGATCGCCGTTGCGGTGGAGACCAAGGTCCCGCATTTCATCTTCTCCTCGACCGCCGCCGTCTACGGCATGCCGGAGGTGAACCCCGTCACCGAAACGGCCCGGCTCGAGCCGATCTCGCCTTACGGCAGCTCCAAGCTGATGACCGAGACCATGCTGCGCGATACGGCGATCGCGCATCCATTGCGCTATGTGGCCTTGCGCTATTTCAATGTCGCCGGCGCCGATCCTTTAGGGAGAAGCGGCCAGTCGACCCCGCACGCGACCCACCTCATTAAGGTCGCGGTGCAGGCGGCGCTCGGCCAGCGGCCCTATCTGGAAGTGTTCGGCAACGACTATCAGACCCCCGACGGCACCTGCGTCCGCGACTATATCCATGTCAGCGATTTGACCCGCGCCCATCTCGACGCACTGCGCTATCTCAGGGCGGGCGGAGAGAGCGAGGTGCTGAATTGCGGCTATGGCCGGGGCTTCTCCGTGCTCGACGTGATCGGCTCGGTCAAGCGGGCGGCCAATTCCGATTTCGCCGTGCATACGGGCCCGCGCCGGGCGGGCGATCCCGCGGCGCTCGTGGCGGGTGCCGGGCGCATCCGCGAGGTTCTCGGCTGGGAGCCCCGCCGCGACGACCTCGACACCATCGTCGGGGATGCGCTTTCCTGGGAGAAGCGCCTGACCGAAGTCCGCGCCGCCTCGTAAGTCCGCGCCATTTTGCCTTTGCGCCGCCTTAAAGCACTCCCCAAAATCAGGGTCCCAGGCGCCGAATCGCCTGGATCGCTCTTGTTTGAGCATGATCTTTTCGGAAAACCGGTTCTCACCTTTCCGGATCATGCTCTAAGGGGTAGCGCATGCTCATGCCAAGACGCGCACTTCGGCAGATCGGTCTTGCCACCGTCTTCACGCTTTCCGTGCTTCTGCCCGGGCACGGGCAAGCGGCAGTCGACGAGGTGGCGGCCTATAAGCAGGCGGTTGAGAAGGGCTTCGCCGAATGGCTTGTCGCCCTTTGGCCCGACGCGGAGGCCGCAGGTATCAAGCGCGCCACCTTCGACGCCAACCTCAAAGGGCTGAAGCTCGATTGGTCCTTGCCCCATCTCGTCTTCCCGAACCCGGCAGCCCCTGATGGACCGCCATTGCCCAAGGCGCTCGCCGACCAGATGAAGCCAAGCCGCCAGCCGGAGTTCGAGCCCCCGGCCGGTTATTTCAAAGAGGCGGCTCTCAGCAGCCTGGCGGCGACCGGCCGCAGCAAGATGAGCCAGTTCGGTCCTGAGCTCGGAGCGATTCAGAAGCAATATGGAGTCCCGGCGAGCATCATCGTCGCCATCTGGGGTAGGGAGACGGGCTTCGGCAGCCTCGACATGCCCTTCGACGCGCTCTCGGCCATCGCCACGCAAGGCTTCATGGGGCTCAGGCCCGAGGAGTTCAGGAAACAGCTCATCGTGGCGCTGAAGATCCTGCAAGAGGGGCATGCCACGCGGGCGACCATGCGAAGTTCCTGGGCGGGTGCCATGGGCTATACCCAGTTCCTGCCCTCCGATTTCGACAACTACGCCGTCGATTTCGACGGCGACGGCAAGCGCGACATCTGGAGCACGATCCCCGATGCGCTCGCCTCGACCGGCAACTCGCTGCACAGCCAAGGCTGGGATGGAACCCAGACCTGGTTCTATGAGGTCAAGCTGCCGGAGAAGTTCGATTGCACCCTGCAGGGGCCAGACCTCGCGCGCCCGATCGCCGAATGGGTCAAGCTCGGCGTGGCGCGGGTGAAGGATCGCCCCTTCCCCGAGGAGAAGCTTGGGGACTCCGTCTTTCTCGTCCTGCCTGCCGGGCTCAAGGGGCCGGCCTTCCTCGCCACCAACAATTTCTCGGTGCTGAAGCTCTATAACAACTCCGACGTCTACGCGATTTTCGTGGGCCATGTGGCCGACATGATCGCCGCCAATGCTCCGGCCGCGTTCGTGGGCACCTGGCAGCCGGTCGAGCGCTTGCCCCGCGACCGCATCCAGCGCTTCCAGGAGGTGCTCGTGGCGCGGGGCAATGACGTGGGTAAGGTGGACGGGCTCGCCGGCTTCAAGACCAGGAGGACCATAGGCGTCGAAGAGCAGAAGCTCGGCCTGCCGCTCACCTGCTATCCAAGCCAAGCGCTTGTTGACACCGTGCTCAAAGAAGCGAGCGCTGCGGCCCAATAGCCTCGAGGGGCGAGCCGAAAGGTCGCTGTTACGTGCCTAGGTTTAGCCCTCGGGGTTTGCTAGATTTCGCCCATGCGAATCGCTCAAAATCCTAAGTCCTTAATCCTCGGTGCTACCTCGGCTTCCTTGCTCGTCTTGGCGCTTCCAGCAGTTGCTGCCGCCGCCGACGACAACAAGACCCAGGCCTGTGTGGAGAGCCTGTGGCCCGCCGCCAAGGGCGCCGGCGTCACGCGCGCCACCTTCGATCACGCCTTCCAAGGGTTCACCAACGATCCGGAGGTGGTCGAGGCTGCCAACTTCCAGCCCGAATATGTGAAGCCGATCGGCGAATACATGGATCGGGTCGTCTCCGACAAGCGCATCGAGGCCGGGAAGCAGAAGCTGGTCGACTACCAGGCGCTGCTCGGCTCGCTCGAGACCCGCTACGGCGTCGACCGGCATGTCATCGTCGCCATCTGGGGGGTGGAGTCGAACTACGGCACCCAGCCCGGCGACAAGAACGTGATCCGCTCGCTCGGCACGCTCTATTGCACCGGCACCAAGGCCAAGTTCGCCAAGCCCCAGATCGTCATGGCGCTGAAGATCCTGCAGCACGGCGACGTCACGCTCGAGGCGATGAACGGCTCATGGGCCGGCGCCATGGGCCATACGCAATTCATTCCCACCACCTACGCGTCCTTTGCCGTCGATCAGGACGGCGACGGCAAGCGTGACATTTGGGGCAACATACCCGATGCGCTCGCCTCGACGGCGAGCTATCTCAAGGTCCACGGCTGGCGCGCCGGCGAGGCCTGGGGCTATGAGGTCGCGCTGCCCAAAGGCTTCGATCCCAAGAGGGTCAGCGAGAGCACGGTGAAGCCGGTCGCCGAATGGCAGAAGCTCGGCATCGTGCGGGTGAACGGCGAGGCCTTCGCGCGTGCGAGCGATAAAGCGAGCCTGTTCGCGCCGGCGGGTGCCGCTGGGCCTTCCTTCCTCGTGCTCACCAATTTCCGCGCGATCCTCCACTACAACACCGCCACGTCCTATGCCCTTGCCGTTGGGCATCTTTCCGACCGGCTGAGAGGCGGGGGCCCGCTGGTGCATCCCTGGCCGACCGACGAGAACCACCTGGCGCTCGATCAGCGCATCGAGTTGCAGCAGCTCCTCCTCGCGCGCGGGCTGTTGACCGGCGATGCTGACGGCGTCATCGGACCGGCGACGCTCGAAGCCGTGAAGGCTTATCAGCGCACCAAGGGGATGCCGGTGGACGGCTTCCCAAGTCTCACCATCCTTAAGCTGTTGCGCAGTGAGGGGTAGGAAGGAGTCTTGGCCTTTCGGCTGGAAACGACTAGTACTGTCCCAGACCGGGACGAATTGAGGGGGGACCCAGCCAGGGGTCCGGAAGATCATGTCTCGTAATGCGTCTTGCCTTCGGTCGAGCTCAGCCGCGCCGGGTCTCTTTGCCGGACTGCCGGCAGCGACCGCTGCGCTTCTCGCCCTCCTCGCGTCGTGCTTTGCGCCTTTGCCTGCTTTGGCGCAGCAGGGCAGTCCCCCCGTCCAGCGCAGCTACATCAATCCCTTCCCGACCGGCGACCGCTACCGCGTCGTCGTGCTCGGCGATTCCCTCGGCGATGGATTGTGGTCGGGGCTTTATCGCGCCTTCCAGGAGGACACCAACCTGGAATTCATCCAGCGGTCCAAGGTGTCGACCGGCTTCGTGCGCACTGATTCTTACGACTGGAACGAAGAGCTCGCCAAGATCCTCAAGGAGGAGAGCTACCCCATCGCCGTTGTCATGATCGGCGCCAACGACGATCAGGCGATCCGCAGCGGCAAGGATTGGCTGAAGGTCGGCAGCGACGGCTGGCGCGAGGTTTATGGCCAGCGGGTAGAGGCCTTCATCAAGAAGCTTCGCGCCGCCAACATGGCCGTCTACTGGGTGGGCCTGCCTATCATGCGCAGCCCCGATCAAAGCACTGACGCCGAAATGATGAACGATGTGTTCCGCGAGAAGGCCTTCATCAACGGCGCCAAGTTCATCGACACCTGGAACGGCTTTACCGACGAAGCAGGACGGTTCAGCGCCTACGGTCCCGACATGACGGGACAGGTCAAGCGGCTCAGGGCCGACGATGGCGTCCATTTCACCATGCGCGGCTATCTCAATCTCGCCCATTTCGTGGAGAAGGAGCTCCGCCGCGATCTGGCCCTCGCCAAGAACGAGCGGAACATTCCGCTTGCCGGCAACGAGGACGAGCAGGCTAAGGTCATGGGCCGGGATGTTGTGCCCGCGAAGTCGCCCGAGCCGACCCAGTCGGCGGACACGCCAGCCTCCGAGACGCCAGCATCCGATACGTCAGGCTCCGACACGCAAGCCTCTGCGACCCCGGACCAGCCGGGCGCGGCCCAGCCGGCAGATGGTGCGCCAGGTCAGGCGTCCTCCGAGCAAGCGCCCCCGATGCAGCAAAGCACGGTCGGAGAGGTGAATGTCGTCAGGCCCGCGATCGACTCGACGCTGCAAGCGGCGCAGAGCCTCACGCCGCAATCGGGTGGCCCGGCGATGCCGGAGGCCGAGATGATCACGAGCGAGCTCGGCGATGGGCTGACCGCCGTCGCCACGATCTCCTCGCTCACCGATCTGTCGCTCGCCTCCTCGAGGCCGCGGCTGCCGCTCTCGCAACGGCCATACTACAAGGTTCTCATCAAGGGCGAGGCGCTCAAGCCCAAGGCGGGCAGAGCCGACGACTTCGCCTGGCCACCGGGCTGAGTCGGAGAAGAGCGCTCGCGTAACCGGAGCCCGAGGGTTCGACCACTCCGCCGCGGGCGCCAGGTAGACAGGCTCCATTTCTTGAATTGATTTAATGGCTGCCCATATCCCCTCAGCGAGGGGCCAAGGTGGTATGGAATGGCCGACTTCAGCGAAACCAGGCTTCGCATATCGGGCGACTACAGCGGCGTCAGGGCAGTCATAGGCGATAAGGACAATCTC
>DFXC01000059.1:0-3484 GCA_002383105.1 Hyphomicrobiaceae bacterium UBA4118 | reverse complement strand
GCCCCACGCGGCCGACAAATCACTGTTACCATAGCTGTGGGAGATGTCTTCGTGGATGGCCCTTTCAGGTGCGTGATCCCCGAAGACCGCTAGACTGCCAACTCTGGGCGGTATCCGCGCAAGACCGGGCTCCTGTTCAGCGGGGCAGGTCGGTCTTGCCCATCAGGAACTTGTCGATGGCGTGCGCCGCCTGGCGGCCCTCGCGGATCGCCCAGACCACGAGCGACTGACCGCGGCGCATGTCTCCCGCGGCGAATACCTTCGGCCGCGACGTCCGGTAGTCGAGCTCGTTCGCCTTTACATTGCCGCGAGCATCGAGGTCGACTTTCAAATCCTTGACCATGCCCTCCTGCACCGGATGCAGGAAGCCCATGGCGAGCAGCACGAGGTCGGCGGGGATCTGGAACTCGCTGCCGGGCATCGGCTTCATCTGGCTGTCGAGGCGGACACATTCGAGCGCCTCGACTTGACCATTGGCGCCGAGAAAACGACTGGTCGCCACGGCAAAATCGCGGGCGGCGCCTTCCGCCTGGCTCGATGAGGTGCGCAACTTGAGCGGCCAGTTCGGCCAGGTCAGCTCCTTGTTCTCCTTCTCCGGCGGCATCGGCAGGATTTCGAGCTGCGTCACGGAGATGGCGCCTTGGCGGAACGATGTGCCGATGCAGTCAGAGCCAGTGTCGCCGCCGCCGATTACCACCACCTGCTTGCCTTCCGCGAGGATCGGCGCGACGTCGCCCTGTGGCTCGCCCGAGACGCGGCGGTTCTGTTGCGGCAGGAAATTCATGGCGAAATGCACGCCAGCGAGATCGCGGCCGGGGACGGTAAGATCGCGGGGATGCTCGGCGCCGCCGGCAAGCAGCACGGCATCGTAGTCGCGCTCGAGCCTCGCCACGCGCAGATCGCGGCCCACATGGAGGTTGCAGTGGAAGGTGACCCCTTCCGCTTCCATCTGCGCCACGCGGCGCGCGACGATATGCTTCTCCATCTTGAAGTCGGGGATGCCGTAGCGGAGGAGGCCACCCGGCTGGGCGTGCTTCTCGAAGACATGCACGTCGTGGCCGGCGCGGGCGAGCTGCTGGGCGGCGGCAAGCCCCGCCGGGCCAGAGCCGACGATGGCTACGCGCTTGCCGGTCTTCGTCTCGGGCGGCAGGGGTCGCACCCAGCCCTCCTCGAAAGCCTTGTCGGCGATCGCGCACTCGATGGACTTGATGGTAACGGGGACGTCGATGATGTTGAGCGTGCAGGCGGCCTCGCAAGGCGCCGGGCAGATGCGGCCGGTCACCTCCGGGAAATTGTTGGTCGAGTGCAGGTTCTCGGCCGCCACGCGCCAATCGGCATGGTAGACGAGGTCGTTCCAGTCTGGGATCTGATTGTTCACCGGGCAGCCGGTGTGACAGTAGGGGATGCCGCAATCCATGCAGCGGGCGGCTTGGCGCACGACCTCGGCCTCGGCGGGCGGGATAATGAACTCGCGATAATGGCGGATGCGATCGGAGGCCGGCTCGTAGGTCCGGTCCTCGCGCTCGATCTCGAGAAAGCCCGTAATCTTGCCCATTTGGGTCATGCTCTTTGGCCCAAGGCCGCGCAAACTGTCAGCTGACGAGTAGTCACCGTCTGGCCATATCCGTCAAGCTTGCACCGCCGTCGCGTGGCAAAGCCGCCGCCTGGCGCCTTCCTCCAGGGCTTCGTAGCTCCTTCGCCTTGAAGATTACTTGCCGTTGCCGCGAAGCCCGATCTCGCCAAGACCGGCCTTGTCGGCGATCTGCCGGCGCGCCATCTCCTCCAGCGCCCGGCGATATTCGACCGGCATCACCTTGACGAATTTCGGCAGGTAGGAAGCCCAATCGTCGAGGATCGCCCGCGCCCGCGCCGAGCCCGTATAGTGGAGATGGTTCTCGATGAGCTGATGCAGGCGCTCCTCGTCGAAGCGGCTCATGTCGGTCACATCGACCAGCCCATGACTTTCGAGGTCGCCGGTCTGGTGGCGGCTCTGCTCCATCACGTGGTTCTCGCTCGGCACCGGCTCAAGGTCGACCATGGCGAGATTGCAGCGGCGCTCGAAGTCGCCCTCCTCGTCGAGCACGTAGGCGATGCCGCCCGACATGCCGGCCGCGAAATTGCGTCCGGTATGGCCGATCACCACCACGACGCCGCCAGTCATATATTCGCAGCCATGGTCGCCGGTGCCCTCGACCACGGCGATGGCACCGGAATTACGCACGGCGAAGCGCTCGCCGGCAACGCCGCGGAAATAGCATTCGCCGGCGATGGCGCCATACAGCACCGTGTTGCCGACGATGATCGACTTCTCCGGCACGATGCCCGACTCCTCCACCGGACGCACGATGAGGCGGCCGCCGGAAAGGCCTTTGCCGACATAATCGTTGGCTTCGCCGACGAGATCGAGGGTGACGCCGTGGGCGAGCCAGGCGCCGAAGCTCTGGCCGGCGGAGCCCTTGAAGCTCACCCAGATGGTGTCCTCGGGCAGGCCGGTATGGGCATAGCGCTTGGCGATCTCGCCCGACAACATGGCGCCGGTCGTGCGATTGATGTTGCGGATCGGAAGATCGAGCTTGACCGGCTTCTTCTCCTCGAGCGCGGGGCGGCAGAGCTCGATCAGCTTGCGGTCGAGCACCTTGTCGAGCTGGTGATCCTGCCGCTCGGAATTAAAGATCGCGACCTCTGGCGGCACGTCGGGCTTGTGGAACAGGCGGGTGAAATCGAGGCCCTTCGCCTTCCAATGGTCGATCGCTTGGCTCTTATCGAGAATCTCGGTCTCGCCGATCATCTCGGCGAAGGTGCGGAAGCCGAGGGCGGCCATATATTCGCGCACCTCCTCGGCGACGAAGAAGAAGTAGTTGATGACGTGCTCGGGCTTGCCCTGGAATCTTGCGCGCAACACCGGGTCTTGGGTGGCGACGCCGACCGGGCAGGTGTTGAGATGGCATTTGCGCATGTAGATGCAGCCCGCGGCAATCAACGGGGCGGTGGCGAAGCCGAACTCGTCGGCGCCGAGCAGCGCGCCGACCACCACGTCGCGCCCGGTACGAATGCCGCCGTCGACCTGCACGGCGATGCGGCCGCGCAAGCGGTTGAGCACCAGCGTCTGCTGGGTCTCGGCAAGACCGATCTCCCAAGGCGATCCGGCATGCTTGATCGAGGTCAGAGGCGAGGCACCGGTGCCGCCCTCGAAGCCGGCAATGGTGACGTGGTCGGCGCGCGCCTTCGACACGCCGGCCGCGACCGTGCCGACGCCGACCTCGCTCACCAGCTTGACGCTGACATCGGCCTCGGGATTGACGTTCTTCAGATCGAAGATGAGCTGGGCCAGGTCCTCGATGGAATAGATGTCATGATGCGGCGGCGGCGAGATAAGACCCACGCCAGGCATCGAGTGGCGCACCTTGGCGATGATGGCGTCGACCTTATGGCCGGGGAGCTGGCCGCCCTCGCCGGGCTTGGCCCCCTGCGCCATCTTGATCTG
>DFXC01000057.1 GCA_002383105.1 Hyphomicrobiaceae bacterium UBA4118 | reverse complement strand
CATGATGCCGTTCTTCTTGACGATGCCGATAAGCAGAATGATGCCGATGATGCCGATCACCGACAGGTCGAAGCCGCCCAACATCAGAGCGAGCAGCGCGCCGACCCCCGCCGAAGGAAGCGTCGACAGGATGGTCAGCGGATGGACATAGCTTTCATACAGCATGCCGAGGATGATGTAGACGACCACCAGTGCCGCGGCGATCAGGACCGGCTCGTTGGCAAGCGACCTTTGGAAGGCCTGCGCATTGCCCTGGAAGGTTCCGACCAGCGCGACCGGCTTGCCCATCCCGGTGACGGCCTTGTCGACGGCATCTACGGCTTGCCCGAGCGCCACCCCCTTCGCCAAGTTGAACGAGATCGTCACCGCCGGAAACTGGCTCTGATGTGAGATGGACAGCGGGCCGACCTGCATGTCGTCGGTGGTGACGAGGGTCGAGAGCGGGACGGCGTGCCCGGTCAGCGGCGCCTTGACGTAGATGTTGTCGAGGGTCGAGACCTTGCCTTGCATGGCAGGCGGCACTTCCAGCACCACGTTGTACGTGTCGGTCTGCGTGTAATATTCCGCTATCTGGCGTTGACCGAAGGCATCGTTGATCGTCGCGTCGATGACCTGGGGCAGGATGCCGAAGCGCGCGGCCTGATCGCGATTGATCTTGATGCCGAGCTGCGGCGTGCTGTTCTGCAGGTCGGTCGAGGCATCGGCGAGCTCAGGCAGCGTCTGTAGCTTGGCCAGGATCTTCGGCGCCCAGACATTCAGCTCGGCGAGATCGGCATCTTGCAGCGTGTACTGGAACTGGCCGCGACCGATGCGCCCGCCGACGGTGATGTCTTGCGAAGGCTGGAGCACGAGGCTCACCCCTTCGACCTTGGCAATCTTCGGCCGCAGCCGGTTGATGACGTCGGCCGCGGTCGCTGTGCGCTGATCGCGCGGCTTAAGCGCGATGAAGAAACGGCCTGTATTCGCCGTCTGCGCGCTTCCCGTGCTGCCCATCGCCGAGCCGAAGGCAGCGACATCGGGATCGGCTCCCACCACCTCGCCAAGCTTGACCATCATCGCTGACATAAGCTGCGGCGAGATGTCCTGCGCCGACTCGGCAAATCCCGTCACGAGGCCCGTGTCCTGGATGGGAAAGAAGCCTTTGGGAATGACGACAAAAAGATAGATGCTCAACGCCATGGTGGCGAAGAACACGATCAGCGTCAGGAACTGGTGCCTGAGCACGCTGTCGAGGGTGCGCTGGTAGAAGCGGAGCATGGAGTCGAACACCGCTTCGATCGCATTGTAAATGCGGCCGTGCTTCCCCGTTTCGTGGTGGAGAAACCGCGCGCACAGCATCGGCGTTAGTACCAGCGACACAAAGGCGGAAACCGCGATCGCCGCCGTGACGGTGATGGAAAACTCGCGGAACAGCCGCCCGATGATCCCGCCCATCAGCAGTAGCGGAATGAACACGGCGACTAGCGAGACGCTGATCGACATCACCGTGAACCCGATCTCACGCGAGCCGGTGAGCGCGGCGTCCAGCGGCTTCACGCCGTTCTCGACATGACGGTAGATGTTCTCCACCACCACGATGGCGTCGTCGACGACGAAGCCTACCGAGATCGTCAGCGCCATCAGCGAGATATTGTCGAGGCTGAAGTCGAGCAGGTACATGGCGGCCGTCGCGCCGAGGAGCGACAGCGGCACGACGACGCCCGGGATGAGGGTCACCCGCAAATTCCGCAGGAACAGCAGGATCACGAGGACCACAAGCGCAATGGTCAGCCCGAGGGTGAACTCGACATCGTCGACCGAGGCGCGAATGGTCTCGGTGCGGTCGGACAGGATATCGACGCTAATGGCCGGCGGGATCACCGCCTGAAGGCGGGGCAGTGCGGCCTTGATGCGGTCGACTGTCTCGATGACGTTGGCGCCCGGTTGCTTCGACACGACGAGCAGGATGGCCCGCTTGTTGTTGTCCCACGCTCCCGCGTAGAGATTCTCCGGCCCATCGACGGCCACGCCGACATCGCTGACGCGCACCGGCGCGCCGTTGCGATAAGCGATGACCACGTCGTTATAGTCGGAGGCCTTCGCTAGCTGATCGTTGGCGGCGATGGTGAAGCTCTGCACCGCGCCGTTGAGCGTTCCCTTGGCGGCGTTGACCGTCGCCGAGGCGATGACACCGCGAACGTCCTCGAGCGTGAGCCCTTTGGCGGCGAGCTTGGCGGGATCGATTTGCACGCGCACGGCGGGCTTCTGCTCGCCGCCGATGGAGACCTGCGAAACACCTGAAATCTGGGAAATCTGCTGCGCCAGGATAGTGTCTGCGTAGTCGTCCACCACCGTCAGCGGCAGCGAATCGGAGTGCACCCCCATCACCAGGATGGGGGAATCGGCGGGGTTCACCTTGCGGTAGCTCGGAGGCGCCGGAAGATCGTTGGGCAATTGGCGTCCCGCCGCGCTGATCGCCGCCTGCACGTCCTGGGCGGCGGCGTCAATGTCGCGGTTTAGCTCGAATTGCAGCGTCACCGAGGTGGCACCGAGCGTGCTCGTCGAGGTCATTTGCGTGATGCCTGAGACCTGCCCGAACTGACGCTCGAGCGGCTGGGCCACGGCCGCCGCCATGGTCTCAGGTGACGCGCCAGGGAGCGAGGCCGAGATGCTGATGGTCGGAAAATCGACCTGAGGCAGCGGCGCCACCGGCAACAGCCGAAACGCCACATAGCCGGCAAGCGCGATCGCCAACATCAACAGCGAGGTGCCGACCGGGCGGCGAATGAAGGGGGCGGAAATGTTCATGGTGCGAGCTTTTCCGCAACCGGCGCCGCCGCCTCGTTGGCGTCGACACTGAAGCCCGGCCGCAAGCGGTATTGGCCGCTGACCACGACGCGTTCGCCTGGCTTGAGGCCACTTGCCACCACGGTCGCATTGTCGTCGCTCGGACCCGCCGTGACCAGGCGGTTCTCCGCCGTATTGTCGGGCTTGATCACCCAGACGAAGAGACCCTGGGAGCTGCGCTGGACCGCGGCCGGCGGAACCGTCACGACATTTTTCAACGTATCGACGAGCACGCGCACCCGCACGAACTCGCCTGGCCAAAGCCTCTCGTCCTCGTTGGGGAAGGAGGTCTTAAGCTTGATCGTGCTCGTCGTCTGATCGATTTGATTGTCAATCAGAAGGAGCTTACCTCTGGCGAGCTCACGCGTGTTGTCCTGATCGAAGGCGACAACCGCCACCTCGCCCTTGAGCATCGCCTCTCTGAGCGCGGCCAGGTCCCGTTGCGGCAGGGTGACGATGGACATGGCAGGCTTGATCTCGGTCAGCACGGTGATGGGGGTCT
>DFXC01000140.1:4019-4256 GCA_002383105.1 Hyphomicrobiaceae bacterium UBA4118 | reverse complement strand
TGATCCTCGTCGTCACCTGCAAATATGTGCTTATCCTGCTCCGCGCCGACAACAAGGGCGAAGGTGGCACGCTCTCGCTCATGGCCCTTGCCCAGCGCGCGTTCGGAGCGGGCCGCATCCGCTCGGCCATGTTCGTTCTTGGCATGATCGCGGCGGCGCTTTTCTACGGCGATGCGCTGATCACCCCCGCCATCTCGGTGCTGTCGGCAGTCGAAGGCTTGGAGATCGCCGCACCCC
>DFXC01000140.1:0-3817 GCA_002383105.1 Hyphomicrobiaceae bacterium UBA4118 | reverse complement strand
CCGTGCAGTCGCGCGGCACGGCGCGCGTGGCGTCGTTCTTCGGGCCGGTGATGACGCTGTGGTTCATCGCCACCGCAGCGGCCGGGCTTGACCATATCGCCGACGACCCGGGCGTGCTCGCGGCCCTCAATCCGGCCCATGCCGTGAGCTTCCTCGCGAGCCACGGCTATATCGGGCTCGTCACCCTCGGCGCGGTGTTCCTTGCCGTCACCGGCGCCGAAGCGCTCTACGCCGATCTCGGTCATTTCGGCCGCAAACCGATCCAGACGGCATGGCTGTTCTTCGTGCTGCCTGCCCTCGTCATCAACTATTTCGGGCAAGGCGCGCTCGTGCTCGCGGACCCGACCGCGATCGAGAACCCGTTCTACCGGATGGTGCCGTCATGGGCGCTCTATCCCATGATCGCGCTCGCCACGGCTGCCACCATCATCGCGAGCCAGGCCGTCATCACCGGCGCCTTCTCGCTCACCAATCAGGCGGTGCAGCTCGGCCTCTTGCCGCGCCTGCAAATCAGACGCACCTCGGCGACGCAAGCGGGGCAGATCTACATCCCGCGCATCAATGCCCTTCTTCTCATCGGCGTGCTCCTGCTCGTGCTGTTGTTCCGCTCCTCCGGTTCGCTGGCTGCGGCGTATGGCGTTGCCGTCACCGGCACCATGGTGGCCGACGGACTGATGGGCTTTACCGTGATCTGGAGGGTGTGGAACTGGTCGCTCGGAGCGGCTCTGGCGCTGATGATGCCGTTCATCCTGATCGACGTCACCTTTCTCGTCGCCAACCTGCTCAAGGTTCCGCAAGGCGGATGGGTGCCGCTCCTGATCGGCGGCTGTCTCGTCACGGTCATGCTCACCTGGCGAAAAGGCGCACGCATCCTCGCCCAGAAAACCCGCCGGCTGGAAATGCCGGTGGAGGAGCTGATCCGGATGCTTGAGAAAAGGCCGCCGGCGCGCGTCCCGGGCACCGCCGTGTTCCTGACCGCGGCGCCGGACAGCGCGCCAACCGCGCTCCTGCACAGCCTCAAGCACTACAAGGTCCTGCATGAGAACAATGTCATCCTCACCATCGTGGTAGAGAGTTTCCCCCGCGTGGCGCCGCAGGACCGCGTGGAGATGGAGCGGATCGGCGACCACTTCATGCGCGTCATCCTGCATTTCGGTTTCATGGAAAGACCCAACATCCCCAAAGCGCTCGCCATTGCGCGCAAAGTCGGGTGGAGCTTCGACATCATGTCGACCTCGTTCTTCCTGTCGCGGCGCGTGGTGCGTCCCGACGCTCGCTCGGGCATGCCAGGCTGGCAAGACACGCTCTTCATTTTCCTTGCCCAGAACGCCGACGATGCGTCGAGCTATTTCCAGCTGCCGACCGACCGCGTGGTCGAGATCGGCACGCAGGTCACAGTCTAGGCGGCGGCACACCAGGCTGCCACGCATTCACTTCAGCCAATGGGTCATATGGACAAGCGGCGCGGTTTGGGTCTATGCCCGCTCTAAGGCACCAAGGGTCGCACCGCCGCTGACGCCGTTCATCCCTATCCATCGCGGGCTGCCTCCCCTCCCCTCCTCTTCCATGATGCAAGACACCAAAGTGAGCGGCGCCGCGGACGGCCCTAAATCGGAGGTCTCACCACGCGCCCCCAATTTCTGGGCGCTGACGCTCGGCAGCATCGGCGTCGTCTATGGCGACATCGGTACGAGCCCGCTCTATGCGCTGCGTGTGTCGGTCCTGGCCGCGGTCGGCTCGAATGCACCGGCTGGCGAAGAGGTGATCCTCGGTATTCTCTCGCTCATCATCTGGGCGCTGATCCTCATCGTCACCGTCAAATATGTGCTGATCCTGCTGCGCGCCGACAACAAT
This sequence comes from Hyphomicrobiaceae bacterium UBA4118, assembly GCA_002383105.1. Lineage (GTDB taxonomy): Bacteria > Pseudomonadota > Alphaproteobacteria > Rhizobiales > Methyloligellaceae > Methyloceanibacter. The sequence goes on along the minus strand of DFXC01000140.1, from coordinate 1,963 downwards.
GGCGAAGGCGGCACTCTTGCGCTGATGGCGCTCGCCCACCGCGCGCTCGGGGGACACAGCCTGGTCATCATCACGCTGGGCATGATCAGCGCCGCCCTGTTCTATGGCGATGCGATGATCACGCCGGCGCTTTCGGTCCTGTCGGCGGTCGAAGGACTGGAGATCGAAACGTCAGCCTTCAGGGGGTATGTGGTCCCGCTGGCAGTCGTGATCCTCTTCGCCCTGTTTGCGGTGCAATCGCGGGGCACGGCGAGGGTCGCCTCTTTCTTCGGCCCCGTCACCCTCGTTTGGTTCATCGTCATTGCGATCGCCGGCGCCTGGCAAGTGGCGCAAAACCCCGGCGTGCTCGCGGCGTTCAATCCCGTCCACGGCGTGAGGTTTCTCTTGAGCCATGGTTACATCGGCCTGTTGACGCTTGGCGCCGTGTTTCTCGTGGTCACGGGTGCAGAGGCCCTCTACGCCGATCTCGGCCATTTCGGCAGGGGACCGATCCGGATGGCGTGGCTCACGGTCGCTCTGCCGGCGCTCACCATCAACTATCTCGGCCAGGGCGCGCTTCTCCTCGCCGAGCCAACGGCGATCGAGAACCCCTTCTTTCGGCTTTATCCCGAATGGGCGCTGCTTCCCATGGTGGGGCTCGCCACGGCGGCCACGGTCATTGCGAGCCAGGCGGTGATCACAGGCGCCTATTCGCTGACGCGCCAGGCGATACAGCTCGGCCTCTTGCCGCGCCTCGAAATCCGTCACACCTCAGAGGCGCAGTTCGGGCAAATCTACATCCCGCGCGTGAACACCCTGCTCCTAATCGGCGTGCTCCTCCTCGTCGTGCAATTCAGATCTTCCGCCGCGCTCGCTTCGGCCTACGGCATCGCCGTGACGGGCACCATGGTGGTGACGGCGATCATGGCTCTCATTGTCGTGTGGAAGTATTGGAAGTGGCCGCTATGGGGGGCCGCGGCGCTGATGGTTCCCTTCCTCCTCATCGACCTCACCTTTCTCAGCGCCAATCTGCTCAAGGTCTTCCAGGGCGGATGGGTGCCTCTAATGATCGGCGCCATGGTGATGGTGGTCATGCTCACCTGGCGCAAAGGGGCCCGCATCCTCGCCGCCAAGACAAGGCGGCTGGAGACCCCCATCGATAGCCTGATCGAGAGTCTTGAGAAGCACCAACCGCATAAGGTTCAAGGCACCGCCGTCTTCCTGACCGCCGACCCCGACAGCGCACCCACCGCGCTCCTGCACAGCCTCAAGCATTACAAGGTGCTGCACGAGCAAAACGTCGTGCTCACCATCATTACCGAGAGCACACCCCGTGTGGCCCACGTCGATCGCGTCAGCATCGCGCCGCTTGGCACTTTGTTCACGCGCGTGATCATTCGCTTCGGCTTCATGGAGACGCCCAACATTCCCAAGGCGCTGGCGATTGCGCGAAAGCAGGGCCTGAGCTTCGACATCATGTCGACGTCGTTCTTCCTGTCGCGGCGGTCGGTGCGGCAAGACACGCGGTCGGGCATGCCGGTGTGGCAGGACCGGCTGTTCATCATCATCGCCAGGAACGCAGACGACGCCTCGAGCTACTTCCAGCTCCCCACCGACCGCGTGGTCGAGATCGGCACGCAAGTCACGGTCTAGAGAGCGCCGCCTGCACGGCGTCGACGGCCGTGCCCGCATCAGGGAACCACTCCCAGTCGACCATGTAGCGCCTCGCCCACGTCATCTGCCGTTTGGCGTAGCGGCGGGACTCGGTCTTGGCCTTGGTCACGGCATCTTCCAAGCTGCTCGCGCCGGTGAGATAGGCCGCAAGCTCGCGCATGCCATGGGCGCGCATCGCCGGAAGGCCGTCGTCAAGGCCAAGCGCGAGAAGCGACCGCACCTCGTCCATGGCGCCAGCCTCGATCATGCGATCGAAGCGCGCATCGATGCACGCGTAAAGCGGCTCCCGCTCCGGCGCGATCACGAGCTT
>DFXC01000116.1 GCA_002383105.1 Hyphomicrobiaceae bacterium UBA4118 | reverse complement strand
TTGATGCCATGGGCCACGTCGCCGTCGGCGATGCCCTTCACCTCGAGCACGTGCAGCCCGCAGAACTCGGCGATCTGCTCGAAGGTGAGCGAGGTATTGTCGACCAGCCAGACGGCGGTCGCTTTCGGCATCAGGGGGGCACGGTCCATGGGTGTTCAAACCTCAAGAGGATAGCGGTCGTCTTCCGCCCCCTCCGGCGAAAGAGCCAAACCAAATCGGATGAAGGGGAATAGCCCCCTATATAGGGCGTGATGCTTCCTTAGGCAATCGCTTCCCGATGATTCTCTTCGTCATTGCCGGGCTTAATGCTTCGAGACAGCGCGCGAGATCGCGCGCCTCCTCAGCATGAGGACCTAACCCTCACCCTGAGGAGGGCCGCCGGCCCGTCTCGAAGGGGTGAGGCCGACTAATCCACCACCAGCACGATCTTGCCGATGTGGTCAGGGTCGTCGATGCGCCGGTGGGCTTGCGCCGCGTCGGCGAGCTTGAAGGTCGAATCGATCACCGGCTTGAACTTGCCCTCGGCGACGAGCGGCCAGATGCGTTCCTCGATCGCCTTCGCCATGCGCGCCTTGGCCTCGATGCTCTGCACGCGGAGCGTCGAGCCGGTCAGGGTGAGGCGCCGCAGCATCAGCCGCATCAAATCGATCTCGACCTTGGCGCCTTTCAGGAAGGCGATCTGCACGATGCGGCCCTCGAGCGCGGCGGCCTTGAGATTGCGCTCGATATAGTCTCCGCCCACCATGTCGAGAATGACGTTGGCGCCGTGGCCACCGGTCGATTCGCGCACGGCTTCGACGAAATCCTCCGCGTGATAGTTGATGGCGCGCACCGCGCCAAGACGAAGGCAGGCGGCGGCCTTCTCGGCGCTCCCCGCCGTGACCATGACCTTAGCGCCGAGTGCCACCGCGATCTGGATCGCGGTGGTGCCGATGCCGCTTGCCCCGCCATGGACAAGGAGCCATTCGCCAGGCTTGAGGGAGCCGCGCTCGAACACGTTGTGCCAGACGGTGAACACCGCTTCGGGCAGCGCCGCCGCCTCGATGAGAGTCAGCCCCTGCGGGATCGGCAAGCTCATTGCTTCGGGGACCGCGCAAAACTCGGCATAGCCACCGCCACTGACGAGCGCGCAGACGAGATCGCCTACCATGAAGCGCGTTGCCCCAGGACCGAGCGCCACGACCTTGCCCGCGACCTCCATCCCAAGAATATCGGGCGCGCCTTTGGGAGGAGGGTAGAGGCCCTGACGCTGGAGCACGTCGGGACGGTTGACGCCGGCAGCCTTGACCTCGATCAGGATCTCCCCAGGGCCGGGCGCAGGCAGCGGCCGCATCGCCGGCACGAGCACCTCGGGGCCGCCAGCACCCTTCGCCTCGATGACCGTCATGGTCGTTGGCAGCATCACATCTTCCTCGACCGCGGTGACACCGTCACGCTCGGGCAGAGACGTTAGAGAAGAGCGCGGCAGGATGCTAGGATGCGCAAATGGATCTCGATGACCTCGAACCGAAAAAGGCCAAGCGCTACGAGCTCGGCCAGGACTTGAGCAAGCTTTCGGTCGGCGAGCTCAAAGCGGTTATCGAGGCGCTTAAGGACGAGATCGCCCGCGTCGAGGCGACCCTTGCAAGCAAACAGTCCTCGAAAAGCGCGGCAGAGGCCGCCTTCAAACGCTGAGAAGCAGCTCCGCAAACAGTTCCTTTAGGTAAACCCGGGCTTAGCGTTAACCGGTTGTTAGGAGTTTCGCGCTAGCTTTGCGTTATCCAGTCCTCTGGATCTGAGTGGCCTGTCCACTCGGTTTTGACGCCTCCCTGTTAACTTCCTGAGCCGCCGCATGGCGGCTCTTTTTTTGCCTGATTCAGGGGATTTAACCTTTGTGGTCGGAAGGCGACGACGGAACTTCCGCATGGCATACTATGCCGCCGGGTCGGGCGTAGACGGGAGTGGCCGATGGCGGGGAGATCCAGGAGCGGGGACCGTGACAATGTTACGGTCTCATTCGGCGCGAAGTTCGCGCGCTCCGATCAGTTCAAGACAGTGTTTCGTGAAGGCATGGCGCTGGTCGAGGCGGCGGCCACCTATCTCGACGGCGATGGTCGCAAGGAGGCGCGCAAGCTGCGCCCGCCGCATTCGCTGGCTTATGCCACCGAGAGCATGCGGCTCACCACGCGGCTGATGCAGCTTGCCTCATGGCTGTTGATCCGGCGTGCGGTCAGCGAGGGCGAGCTCACCCCGGAGCAGGCCGTCGAGGAGCAGCGCAAGATCAAGCTCCCGGTGACGAGCGGCGATCAGCCTGCCCGCGAGCTCGGCGTGTTGCCGCAGCGCTTGCGCGAGCTGATCGAGCAGAGCGTCAAGCTGCAGGAGCGGGTGATCCGCCTCGACCACATGCTGGACTACAACCAGCTTCCTCTGGAAGGGGAGGCCGACCATCCGCTGGAAATGCAGCTGTCGCGCTTGCGGGCAGCGTTCGGCCCTGAGGCCGAATAGGCTGCCCTATTTGAGGAAGCCTTCGTATTTCCGCTTGAAGCGGGAGAGCCTTCCGCCGCGATCGGTAAGATGCTGGCCGCCGCCGGTCCAGGCGGGGTGGGTCTTCGAATCGATGTCGAGCTTCAGCTTGTCGCCCTCGGCCCCATAGGTCGAATAGGTCTCGAACTCGGTGCCGTCGGTCATCACCACGGTGATGCGGTGATAATCGGGGTGGGTATCTTTCTTCATGGCTTCTGCCTTGTAAATCCGCGACATTTGTTGGGCCGAGGCTATAGCGGAACTTTGCGGGCGGCACAAGACTGCGCCGGAAAGGCGCGGCATCTGACCCTTCCCGCCGCCCGCCTCCGCCCTTAAAGTCTGCCCCTCAAGACGAAAAGCTGGGCCCTTTTGTGCAACTCGTAACCTCAAAGCCTGACGGCCAAGACCGCCACCACCGGACCTTTGCGCAACGCGCGGAGGGAAAAGAGGGGAGGCGCGTCGCGCTTGGCCCGCTCCTCGCGCTCAAGCCTTACCTCCTGCGCCACAAGCAGATGCTGGGCGCGGCCCTTCTTGCTCTTCTCGTCTCGGCGGCGGCCACCCTTGCGGTCCCCCTTGCCGTAAGGCGCATGATCGATCTCGGCTTCTCCGGCATCGAGCCCGATCTCATCGACAAATATTTCGCGACCCTCGCCGGCATCGGCCTC
>DFXC01000050.1:7065-7633 GCA_002383105.1 Hyphomicrobiaceae bacterium UBA4118 | reverse complement strand
CGTCGGCTGAGCCGCAACCGGTCGCTCTGCCCAAGGCCGAGCTCGCGACGCCCGCAGCGCCGCCTGCCGAGCAGGATACGCGTCCGGGCTATGGCTTTTTGAATGCGTCCACGGCGCCAGAGACGACCGCGCGGGTCTCGGGCGAGAACGTGTCGAGCATGTTCGATATGACGAAGCCGATCGCCGGTTCCGTAGCCCCGGTTCCAGCCGCCGCGACGCCCATAGCCGCGACCGCTGCGGCCGATCCCTCTTCTGCCCAGACGGGCACGCAAGCGGCGGGTCAGGCGGACGCCGGCGTACCGCTGCCAACGCAGAAGCCAAAGGCGAAGACGATCGCCACGGCGAGCGCCAAGCCGGCGGCGAAGACCGTCACCTCGACCTCGGCAAAGCCTGCTGAGCAAGCCGCACCCGCGCCGCGGGACACCGCCACGGCCGAGGCTGATGCCGCGGACACGTCTGGCGCTGATTCTGCGCAAGCCACGACCGCTGAAGCGAGCATGGCCGATACGGCGCCGATGACGCGGAGGCAGAGGCGGCTGCTGCGGAAGCAACAGCGGCAGGAGGAGCC
>DFXC01000050.1:3339-6984 GCA_002383105.1 Hyphomicrobiaceae bacterium UBA4118 | reverse complement strand
CGCCACGGAAGGGCGGTCAGCGCTTGGCTTCCGCGCGCAGCTCCTTTTTCGAGGGCTTGCCGACCATGGTCTTCGGCAGCTGATCGCGGAACTCGATCTCGGCCGGCAGCTCGATCTTTGACAGCTTGCCTCGCAGGAACTGGAGCAGCTCGGCGCCCGTCGCCTCCTGACCTTCTTTCAGCTTCACGTAGGCCTTGGGCGCCTCGCCCCGGTATTCGTCGGGAATGCCCACCACGATCACCTCGGCGATCGCCCCGTGCTCGTAGAGAGCATCCTCGATCCGCCGCGGATAGACCTTGAAGCCCGAGGCGTTGATCATGTCCTTGATGCGGTCGACGATGAAGATGAAGCCGTCCTCGTCCATGTAGCCGACATCGCCGCTGCGGAAGAACCGCCCCACGAAGCTACTCTCGGTATCGTCCGGCTTCCGCCAATAGCCGGTCATAACCTGCGGTCCGGCGATGCAGATCTCGCCCGTCTCGCCTTGGAGCATCGCCACGGCGGGATCTTCCAGCGAGCGGATGGAAATCTCGGTGCCGGGAAGGGGCAGGCCGATCGAGCCTTCCCTGCGGGTCTTGACGGGGTTGCAGGTGACGACCGGAGAGGTCTCACTCAAGCCATAGCCCTCGACCACGCTGACGCGGCATAGCGCCTCGAAGCCGCGCTTCACCTCGAGCGGCAGCGCCGCTCCGCCCGAGATGCAATATTCGAGCGAGCTGAGATCGAAATTCGCGATATGCGGATGGCGCAGGATGGCGTTGAACAGGGTGGGCACGCCCGGCATCATCGTCGGCCGCAATTTGCCGATCAGCTTCAAGGTCTCGATGACCTCGAACTTCGGCAGGAGGATGATCTCCATGCCGCTGACAATGCCGAAATTCAGCACCGTGGTCATGGCGAAGACGTGGAACAGGGGAAGGATGCCGAGCATGCGGTCGCCCTCGGGCGCGGGCCGGTTCTGCCAAAGCTTCACCTGAGCGACATTGGTCGAGAGATTGGCGTGAGTGAGCATCGCCCCTTTGGGCGTGCCGGTGGTGCCGCCGGTATATTGCAGGACCGCAATGGCGTCGGGCGTGATGGCCGGCCTCTCATAGTTCCCGTCATTGGCGAGGAGGTCCCGCTCGAGCACGATCTTGCCCTTTGCCGGCGAGGCGCTGGCATTGGCGAGGTGCATGCGCTGCGTGAGCTTGAAGCCCACCGACTTCAGCGCCGGCAATTGCGCGGTGAAGCTTGCGACAACAGCCTTGTCGAGAGCGCCCGACTTGAGCAGCGCCTCGATCTTTCCGAAGGTGAGCGCAAGATCGAGCGTCACCATGATCTTGGCGCCGCTGTCGCGAATCTGGAATTCGATCTCCTCGAGGCTGTAGAGCGGGTTGAAATTGACGATCGTGCCGCCCGCTTTGAGCACCCCGTAATAGAAGATCACGAAGGCCGGGCTATTGGGCAGGAGGAGACCGACCTTGACGCCTTCCCCGACGCCGAGAGCGCGCAAACCTTTGGCCGCCCGGTCGGACAGAGCCCCGATTTCGGTGAAGCTCAGGCGCTTGCCCATGAAATAGATGCAAGGGCGCGCGCCGTAAGCCTTGACGGCCTGATCGAGCAGGTCGCCCATCAGGGACGGCTTGAAGGCCGCGTCCCACGCAACGCCCTGAGGATAGGCCTTGAGCCATGGACGCTCGGGCGCTGACGTCTCGTCCGGCCCTGTCCGTACGCAGGTGGCCTTGGGCTTGCTCGCCATCAGTCTTTTCGTTTTCGCTTTGCTTTACCGGCGCTTAACGGATTACAGCCGTATCGGCGCGAGGCGATTGGCCGCAAGCCCGTTCAAGCATAGTATTGTAGCACGGGGTCGGTTAAGGAGCACGGAAGCATGCCCCGACGCTCGCCTGGGGGAATATGCTGAAAGCGTGGCGAGGCCAGGCGCAAAAACGCCAATTTTCTTGGCGATTAGAACGTCTGGCGGTGAAGAATTTGGCAAGGACGCGGGTGGACTCGACCAGATTTTAAGTCTATTCCAATGCCCGACTTGCCCTCGGATTAGCTATGATTTAGCCAGGGACCATTAGACACGGACCCCTAACGGGGCAGGGAGAGCGATATGGACGAGGTGGCGACCAAGATCATCGAGATTTTGCGTAAGAACATGAAGGATCCATCGAAGGCCGTCTTGCTCGAAACGCCCTTAAGCGAGCTTGAGATCGAATCGCTCGACCTCGCGGTGATCGTGTTCGATATTGAGGATACCTTTGGTATCGAAATCCCGTATAATGCGAATGAAGAGGTGGAGGCGTTCGCGACGGTAGGGTCCGTCGTCGATCGGGTCAAGGGCATCATCGCAGAGACGAAGGCTTCCGGCGCAGCAGCTTGATCCAGCCATTCCGCTCGGGGGCCTTCCCGGGACGTCGACCAGGCTTGGGAGTTACGGCTTAACACTACATGACACACACTAACGGGCGCAGGCGCGTCGTGGTCACTGGCCAGGGCGTCGTCACTCCTTTGGGTACGGGCGTTGACAAGTTTTGGGCTGCGCTCAAAAAGGGCGAGTGCGGCATTCGCCAGGTGCAAAGCTTCGACACCCACGACCTCTACATCACCATCGCGGGCGAGATACCCGATTTCGATCCGAAGGAGCGGTTGCAGAGCAAGTCGCTGCTGCTCGCCGACAAATATTCCCAATATGCCGGCTGCGCGGCGCAGGAAGCCGTCGCTATGTCGAAGCTCGAGGTGCCGCTCCAGGGCAACGACGCCTATCGCGCGGCCTGCATCATCGGCTCTGGCGTAGGCGGGCTCACCACGCTCGAATTCTCCTACAAGATGCTGTTCAAGGAGAACAAGCGGGCGACCCATCCGCTCACCTTGTTGAAGGCCATCGGCAGCTCGGCCTCGGCCCATGTCAGCATCGAATATTCCATCAAGGGTCCGACCTTCGGCGTGGTGAGCGCGTGCTCGACGGCCACGCACGCGATCGGCCTCGTCTACCGCATGATCCGCGAAGGCCTGGTCGATGTCGGCCTTGCCGGCGCCGCCGAGGCCTCGCTCAACTGGGGCGCGACGCGCGCCTGGCAAGCCATGCGCGTCTTGAGCCCCGACGGATTGTGGCCCTTCGCCAAGAAGCGCAACGGCACCGTTCTCGCCGAAGGCGCCGGCATCCTGATGCTGGAGGAGTTTGAGCACGCCAAGGCCCGCGGCGCGCCGATCCTTGCCGAGCTTCTGGGCTACGGCATGACGGCTGATGCCGCCGACATGGTGAACCCCTCCATCGACGGGGCCTCCACCGCGATGCAGATGGCGCTCGACGACAGCAATCTCGCGCCTTCCGACATCGACTACGTGAACGCTCACGGCACGGCGACCACCGTCAACGACATCAACGAGACCCGCGCCATCAAGCGCGTGTTCGGCAACGCCGCGAACAAGCTTTCCATCTCCTCGACCAAGTCGATGCACGGCCATTGCCTCGGTGCCGGCGGCGGCATCGAGGCCGTTGCCGCCGTCAAGGTGATCGGCGAGGGGTTCATCCCGCCGACGGTTGGGCTGGACGAGCCGGATCCCGAATGCGACCTCGACTACACGCCGAATGTCGGCAAGACCCGCGAGGTCAATTACGCGATGTCGAACTCCTTCGCTTTCGGCGGCCTCAACGCCGTT
>DFXC01000050.1:384-3251 GCA_002383105.1 Hyphomicrobiaceae bacterium UBA4118 | reverse complement strand
GCGGCCTACGTCGTCGTGAGCTTCGTGCAGGTCGTGCGGCAGCAGAATGGGATCGCCGAGCACGCCGAGGAAATCTTCCGCTCGCCCGCGACTTTCGTCGCCGGCAACCCTGACGGCGATGTCAGCGTCGTCGCCTTCTTCGACTACAACTGCCCCTATTGCCGGGAAGGCGCGCCCGCCCTCGCCAAGCTCATCGCCAATGACGGCAAGGTCCGGCTCGTGCTCAAGGAGCTTCCCGTGCTTGGGCGGGACTCCGACGCCGTGGCCAGGGTGGCGTTAGCCTCGATCCCTCAAGGCAAGTATCTCGAGCTGCATCAGAGGCTCTTCGCCGAGCCCGGGCGGGCGACCAAGGAGAAGGGGCTCCGCATCGCCGCATCACTCGGCCTCGACACGGCGAAGCTGCAAAAGGACATGCAAGAGCCCGCGATCGAAGGCGCCATCACCGCCAACAAGGCGCTCGCCGACGATCTCGGGGTTGAAGGGGTGCCGTTCTATATGGTCGGCGACCGAGCAGTGCCGGAGGATGGCGACGGCCTCTACGATGCGCTCGTTGCCCGGGTGGCTGACGTCCGCAAGTCCGGCTGCCGCATCAAATGCTGATCACGCTGGGGCGAGGCGACGTCCGAATAGGTGCTAGCAACGCCGCATCGTAACCCTTTCGGTCGAACGCATCCCGATAGCCTTCGCCGCTCCCGAAGACAGATCGAGTGTGAGACCTGTTGCGAAGGGCCCGCGGTCGTTCACGCGAACCGAAACCGTTTGTCCGGTTCTTGGATTGCCGACGACAAGACAGGTGCCAAAGGGCAGCGACCTATGTGCCGCAGTCAGCCCGTCTGGATCGAACATTTCGCCTGACGCGGTACGATGTCCTCGCAGCTCATTGCCGTACCACGCAGCACCGACCAGCTCCTCGGCCTGGGCGGAGGTTGTGACAAGCATCAGCAGCAACGCGACTGCCCCCGTGCGATTCATATCGATCTCCCGTTCTTGGTCGCTGGCCGGCGATTGGCAAGGCCAACGACGCGTTGGATTTGAACGTCTGAGGCGCGTTCAGGTTTCGTAGCGATTGTTGCCCGAAATCGTGACGATCTCGGTCCACGGGCCTTCAGGAACGTCGGCCGCGTCGACGAAACGCCAGGCGGCAAGCCCATTGTTGCTCATGCCGAAGTGATGCCAGACGGCGGGCGATACATCCAAGCCGGCCTTGGCCTCGAAGGTGTTGCGGGGTTTGGCCGCTGTGCCGAAGACGAAGTCGAAGTCATCCTCCCCGCACGGTCCGACATCCTGCCATTGGGCAAAGCAGGATCGTCCGTCCCGCACGATCTCGACCCAGCGATTTTTCAGGAGCGGGGAAACGCCGGGGCGATACCAGGGGACGCGTTGGGCCTCGAGCTTCAGCGCGTTGGCCTCGCCGAACTCGCCATAGGGCAACGCCACGTAAAACGGGTTTTCCTTAGGCTTGAACCCTGCCGGCCAAGGCCCATTCCTGCGCTCAGGGTCGTCGATGCCGCCATAGGACGCCTGCCAATCCTTGTCCCAATAGCTTTCATGGTTGGGGATGAAAGCGTTTTCGTCATTGGAAGGCTCGCCCACCCAGAAGAGGGTGGTCATCGTCACCTTGAGCCCGGTCCCAGCGCGTCGCAGCAAGTAAGCCTCCGCCAAGAGGGCCGAACCCACGATAACGGCCGCCGCCGTCATGAGTTCACGCCGCGTCACATCCAATCTCAAACCATCTGCTCCTAGCCACCGGCCCCAAAGATCTCATGGGCAGGTTTTGTAGCGATCATTGAGGTAGCAACCACACGCCTGCGGCCATTTTGCGGTCGCAAAAGGGCACGGCCGAGCGCAGGAAAAGCGGGAAAGGTTGCTACAACGGAAGGGTCGAAAGCGCACCGCGGGAGCCACCGCGCGGGCGCTAACGAGAGGACGATGTGAATAGACCTAGAGCCTGCGTCGGCGAGGCTCAGTCAGCCATCGCGGAACCATTAGACGTGCCCTTTTTGGGATGCGCCCGGCGATGCCACGCCCAGGCCGTGGCAATAATGGTCTTCAGGTCCGACTGGCGTGGTTTAAAACCTAGCTCCGCGCCGGCGAGCGCTGCATCGGCGACAAGGATGGGGGGACCGCCGGGGCGCCGCGGGCCCCGCCCGACCTCTAACCGATCATGTGCTTCCGCGCTAATCGCGTCGAGCACTTGCTTGACTGAGTAGCCCCGACCTGTTCCTAAGTTAAAGGCCCCGCTTGAGCCGCCTTGCATCAGGCGTTGCACACTCGCAACATGAGCGTCGGCAAGATCGGAGACATGGATATAGTCGCGGATCGGCGTGCCGTCGGCGGTAGCGTAGTCGTCTCCATACACGCTGAAGTCGGACAGGTATCCCTGCAGGGCCATCATCGCGCGTGGGATCAGGTGGCTTTCGGGGAGGCGCAGCTCACCAAGCTCGCCTTCCGCATCGGCTCCACAGGCGTTGAAATACCTGAGCACAATGGAGGCCAAACTGTAAGCCCCGACATAGTCGCTGAGAATACGCTCGACCATCAACTTTGAAGCACCGTAAGGATTGACGGGATTTTTCGGTGTCTGTTCGCGAATGGGTATCTCGTCGGGCTCACCATAGACGGCGCAAGAGCTGGAGAACACGATTTTCATGCAGCCGGCTTCCAACATGGCTTTCAAGAGAGAGAGCGTGCCCGAGACATTGTTCTCGTAATATTTCTGCGGATCGGTGACGGATTCCCCGACAGAGGCAGAAGCAGCAAAATGCAATATCGCGTCGACCTGATGCGAGCGAAGCGCTGTGGAAACCGCGGCCGAGTCTTTGATGTCGGCTTCGACCAATGGACCCCAGCGGACAAAGCTCTCATGC
>DFXC01000050.1:0-159 GCA_002383105.1 Hyphomicrobiaceae bacterium UBA4118 | reverse complement strand
CAGCGGACAAAGCTCTCATGCCCGGTGGACAGATTATCTATGACGATCGGAAGATAACCTGCTCGGCTCAAGGCCTTGCAGGTATGTGCGCCGACATAGCCAGCGCCGCCAGTGACGAGGACCGTGCCAAAGCTCAACCTTCTCCTCCAAACGTACTAC
>DFXC01000103.1:2635-3336 GCA_002383105.1 Hyphomicrobiaceae bacterium UBA4118 | reverse complement strand
AGGGGCTCGGTCTTGCTTGCGACGTGACCAAGCCCGAGCAGGTGAAAGCCGCCTTCGCTGCGGTCGCCGAGCGCTTCGGCGGCGTCGACATCGTTGTGTCGAATGCGGGTGCGGCCTGGCAGGGGCGCATCGGCGAGGTCTCCGACGCGCTGCTCCGGCAAAGTTTCGAGCTCAACTTCTTCGCCCATCAGACGGTGGCGCAGGAAGCGGTGCGCATCATGCTGAAGCAGGGCACCGGCGGCGCGCTGCTGTTCAACCTGTCGAAGCAGGCGGTAAATCCCGGCCCTAATTTCGGGCCGTATGGGCTACCGAAGGCCGCGACCATGCTGCTCATGCGCCAATATGCTCTCGACTACGGCGCCGACGGGGTCAGATCGAACGGCGTCAACGCCGACCGCGTCAGAAGCGGACTCCTCACCGACGCCATGATCGCGGCCCGGGCCAAGGCGCGCGGGGTATCTGAGGCGGACTATATGAGTGGCAACCTCCTGCAGAGGGAGGTTCTGGCCGACGACGTGGCGCAGGCCTTTGTGGCGCTCGCCAAGGCGCGCAAGACCACGGGGCACATCGAGACCGTGGATGGCGGCAACATCGCCGCTGCGCTGCGCTGAGCCCTGCTGCTGACCGCGGCTCCCGCGAGCGGGCCCCGCTTTTTTGCATTTTTCTTGCGCGCGCGCCCAAGAAGCAGGCTGTCCTAACAG
>DFXC01000103.1:1004-2469 GCA_002383105.1 Hyphomicrobiaceae bacterium UBA4118 | reverse complement strand
CCGAGGGGCGGCGATCGAACTCGGGCCCCATCGGCGCTTCGCAAGATTTGAGAGATTTCAGATGGTTTTGCGCTTGAAGATCACGCTCGCTTTTGCCGCCACGGCGCTGATGGCCGTGCTCGTGTCGGTGACGCTCGCGGCCATGGTTCCGAACCCCCTCCTAGCGGCGCTGCTCTCCATGATCATCGCCGCGGCGCTCGCCGCGGGCATCGGCTATATGTTCGGGGGCATCGTCGCCCAGGCGCTCGCCGACCTCAACGGCGTCATCCTGCGCTTCACCAAGTGGGACATGGACGGCATCGTCCCGCATGCGGCGCGCGCCGACGAGATCGGCGACATCGCCAAGGCGCTCAAAACCTTCCAGGCCGATGCCATCAGGTGGAGCGAGAGCCACAAGAGCGAGCAGGACAGCCAGATCCAGGGGCGGCTTGCCTCGCAACAGCGGACTGAGGAGCTCATCCATCAGTTCCGCAGCTCCATCGCCGGCATTCTCGGGGCCTTCGCCGACAGCGCGCGGACCATGGACGAGACGGCGCGGGCGCTGTCCACCGTGGCGAGCGACACCAACGAGCGGGTCGGTGTGGTCGCCTCGGCCTCCGACGAGGCCTCGGCCAATGTGCAGACCGTTGCCGCCACTGCCGAGGAGCTTGCCGTGTCGGTGGGCGAGATCGGCACGCGGGTGTCGACCGCAAGCCGTATCGTGAACCAGGTGACCGAGAATGCGCGCATCGCCAATCTCAAGGTCGAGGGTCTGGCCAGCGCCGCCCAGAGAATCGGCGACGTGGTGAGCCTGATCCAGGACGTGGCCGCCCAGACCAATCTGCTCGCGCTCAACGCCACCATCGAGGCGGCGCGCGCCGGCGAGGCGGGCAGGGGCTTTGCCGTGGTGGCAAGCGAGGTGAAGACGCTCGCCGACCAGACCGCCAAGGCGACCGACGACATCAAGCAGCAAATCGCCGCCATCCAGAACTCGACCCATGGCGCGGTGGAGGCGATGCAATCGATTGTCGTCACCATGACCGAGGTGAATAAGAACACCCAGGAGATCGCCGGTGCCGTGCAACAGCAATCGGCGGCAACCTCCGAGATCTCGCACAGCGTGCGCCAGGCCGCGCGCGGCACCGAGGACGTGGTGGCGCATATGCCGGGCGTGACCAAGGCCGTCGACGAGACGAGCCAATCGGCGACGCAGATGCTCCAGGTCTCCCGCGATCTCGGGCGCCAGGCGGAGCAACTCCGCCATACGGTGGAGAACTTCCTGCGCCAGGTCGCCGCCGCCGACACGCTGAAGCGCGTCGCGTAGCGCGCAAGCTAGCAAGCCAGACATGAAGAAGCCCCGCAGGGGGGTCGGGGCTTCCTCGGGTCCCTTCGGGGGGAACCTGTGCGGGGAGGGAACCCATCACAGCTCGCCACGCCATACGCCCCAGAGTCCCGACAATTTTACGAAAATGGTTAAGGTTAACGA
>DFXC01000103.1:539-760 GCA_002383105.1 Hyphomicrobiaceae bacterium UBA4118 | reverse complement strand
ACGAAAATGGTTAAGGTTAACGATTGAGGCAGCGCTAGACTGCTGAGGGCTCAATCGCGGGGCTCAATTTGGGCAGGATTGCTGGCGTTTTTCTCGCGGGGCTACTTGCGCTGCTCCCCATCCTCGTCACCGTGATCGTGACGGTCTGGGTGGCGCAGCTCGTTCAGGGTTATGCCGGACCCGATAGCACGGTGGGCCGGCATGCACATTTATTGGGCAGG
>DFXC01000103.1:0-241 GCA_002383105.1 Hyphomicrobiaceae bacterium UBA4118 | reverse complement strand
GGCCGCGTTCTTCCCGAAGCCAATCGTGTTCCGATTGGACAAGGAGGAACCCCATGAAAAAATATCTGGTAGCGGCAGTTCTGATTACCGCCTTCGTCACGCCCGCGCTCGCCGCAGACTATTACGTCGCCCTGAGGGTTGGCGGCGGCGGATGTGAGGTCATGACCACCGCCCCCACGGATACGAAGAAATACAAGATGATGGGCAAGTACAGCTCAGAGGCCGACGCCAAGGCGGCCAT
>DFXC01000034.1:7235-8120 GCA_002383105.1 Hyphomicrobiaceae bacterium UBA4118 | reverse complement strand
TGCCCGAGACGCACGAACTGATTGCCCGCAGCGGAAAACCAGAGCGCCTCGCCGGCGTCGGTATCGATGATGACGTGGGCCGGCGGAGCGCCGAACTGTTGCCCGGAGTTAAACACCCAGGTGGGCCCGATGCGATCGACCCACGAGCCGTTCCTCACGAAGGGCGATTGATGCACGTGACCGGATAGGACGATGTCGGGGCGGTAGCGTTCGATCCACTCTCGAAGTTCGACGTCGCCAAAATACCTGGCGCCACCCCAACTGGTCGGCGATTTGTCAGGCGGGGCGTGATGGATCCAGATCCACCGTTCCGCCCGCTTGGCAGCAGCTTCGGCGAGCTGTTCCCCGATGCCGGCGCGGGCGACCGGTCCGTCCCACCACGGGCAGATGGTGAACAACGTTTGGTCGAGGACGAAGGACTCTCCGTCGGACAAGACCCCTTCGTTCTGCGCTCCTCCGAGCCATTTCGCGGTCTTCTCGCCGGCCTCGTTCCTCGCATCGAGATCATGGTTGCCGGAGCAGATCACGAGCCGGGTTCTCGCTCGCAGGCGGCTGAAATATTTCCGCACGACGACGCTCTGGGCGCGTCCGTCAACGAGCGATCCGAGCTCGAGATGATCTCCGGCCATCACGACGATGTCGAAATCGGCCGCCACGTCGAGGACCCAGTCGAACTGCGGAAGCGAATAATGGAGGTCGGATACGAGGAGCAGTCGCATGGGAGGATGCCTAGCAGGTCACGCGCCCGATGCGGCGGCGTGTGCAAGATAGCCCTGAAGCCTCCGCAAATCCTGCACCGTGACTAAGATTCCAATACGACCTTCGAATAGCGCGGACGCTGGTAGTTTCGGCGACGCCGAAGATTTCAGGCCAGTCGTGCGTTGC
>DFXC01000034.1:6773-6997 GCA_002383105.1 Hyphomicrobiaceae bacterium UBA4118 | reverse complement strand
GCTTCGCGATCTGCCATCAGCGAGCAACAAAGAGCTCAGGAGCAAGCGGCAGAGAGCATCTTGCGATCTTGCCGCTCGCGAATGCAATTTTATTAAAGTTTCGTTGTGAAACAACATTCCCCTAGAATTGGGGCAAGGCGGGTCATAAACTTCGGGCCGAGGGGTCGCAAGGCTCTGTTGAACAGAATCATAAAACTGGGTGCAGCTGTCCTTTCACTCATCGG
>DFXC01000034.1:343-6603 GCA_002383105.1 Hyphomicrobiaceae bacterium UBA4118 | reverse complement strand
GACAGCGGCTCGACCGAGACGCCAAGCTCAAGTCTGGACCCCCCGGTAGACCCGGCGATCGACGAGTCCTCGGACAGCTCCTCAAGTTCCGTTAGTTCTGACGCGACTGACTCTCCTGGCCTCGATGTGCCAGCGATCTCCGGGGGCTCCGCCCCCGACGCCCTTGGCGATCAAGAGCTCTATGAGGAGCAGCCGCTGCCGGCGAATGGTGAGGCGCAAGCTTTTACCTCCGGGGAAGCGATCGCTCCGTTCAAAATCCAGTCCCAGGGCGAAGGCAACTTTCTGGCGAAGCTCGTCGATGCGTCCACCGGCGACCCCGTCATGACCATCTTCGTCAGAGGCGGGGAGGACGTCGAGGCCTCGGTTCCGTTAGGGACCTATGTGGTCAAATACGCATCCGGCACCCACTGGTACGGCTATGACCACCTGTTTGGGGATCATCACACCGGTTACAGCAAAGCCGACGAGACCTTCAACTTTGTGCAGGATGGCGACACGATCAGAGGGTTCTCGATCACGCTTTATGCCGTCGAGGGCGGCAACCTGACGACCAGCACTCTTTCGGCAGGCGAATTCTGACACCGAAGGAGGTGTCGCCCTTACGCGACGAACGAGCATGGATTGCCAGACCATGTTAGGACGTCCGTTCACGGGTCCGGTGCGGATGGAAGCGGGGGCAGATGACGGACGCGGATCGCAGCCCGATCATGGCGACCAACCCGGACGGCACCGGACCGTTCGTGATCGTCTGCGATCACGCCTCAAACACCATACCGGAGGCGTATAAGTCGTTCGGATTTGCAGGCGATGCGCTCGCAACGCACATCGCCTGGGACCCCGGCGCGCTGGCAGTGGCGCGGCATCTGTCGGCAACCCTCGACGCGCCGCTCTTGTGGCCAGATGTCTCCCGCCTCGTCATCGACTGCAATCGCGCGCCGGAGGTGAGCAGTCTGATCGTCACGGAAAGCGAGGGCCGGCCGGTCGAGGCCAACCGCGCGGTGAGCGAGGTGGAGCGTGCGCGACGGCTCGACCGCATCCACACGCCCTATCACGACGCGATCGACGCGTGTCTCACGCGCCGCCTTGCCGCGAAACTGCCGACGGCGCTCATCGCGGTTCACTCCTACACGCCGGTCTATTTCGGCAAGGCCCGCCCCTGGCAGGTGGGAATCGTTTTCGACGACGAGCGCCGCCTGGCCGATCTCCTCATAAACGGGCTGAAGGCCGACCCGGCGCTCGCGGTCGGCATCAACGAGCCCTATGCGCCGGCCGACCACGTCTATTACACGGTCGCGCGCCACGCCGGCCCCCGGGGCATTCCTGCGGCCATGATCGAAATTCGCAACGATGAGATCGACGATGAGATCGGCCAGCGGAACTGGGCAGATCGGCTGGCCGATATTCTGGTTGCAGCGACGCCGGGGCTGCTCGGAGCTGATCATGCCGTGGTGTGAACCCCCCAACTAGAATAGGATGTGGGCGCACAAAGGGGGTCGCAAATGGCCGAGAAGCGGCACGAAGGCGGGGTTTCCTACCAAGTTCCCACCAAGGACTATTTCGACCAGCGTGAGCTCAGACGCCACGCCGGCGTCTTCTATTTGTGGGCGCTTGGCGTGGCCGCGGTGATCTCGGGGGATTTTTCCGGCTGGAACCTCGGCTTCGCCGTGGGCGGCTGGGGCGGCATGTTCGTCGGCACCATCATCATCACGATCATGTATCTCGGCCTCACCTACTCTATCGCCGAGATGAGCCCGGCGCTGCCGCACACAGGCGGCGCCTATTCGTTTGCCCGAACGGCCTTCGGGCCGTGGGGTGGCTTCATAACCGGCGTTGCCGAGAACATCGAATATGTGCTGACGCCGGCGGTGATCGTGTATTTCATCGGCACCTATCTTACGGCGATTTTCGAGACGCCCGCCGCCTTCCAGCCGGTCTGGTGGATTTTTGGGTACATCATCTTTGTTGGGGTCAACACCCGTGGCGTCGAGCTGTCCTTCTTGGTGACCGCGATCGTGACCCTGCTCGCGATCCTCATTCTTGTCGTCTTCTTTGTCAGTGCGATTCCGTTCTTCGACTTCGGCAAATACGCGATGAATATCGGCGCCGATCCAACCACCGGAGCGGCAGTGGAGCTGCCCGACGGCCACGGTCCCTTCCTGCCGTTCGGCGTTCACGGCATCTTAGCCTCGCTCCCCTTTGCGGTGTGGCTGTTCCTTGCCATCGAGCAGCTGCCGCTCGCGGCAGAAGAGTCGGCAGACCCGAAACGCGACATGCCGAAGGGTATCATGCTCGGCATGTTCACGCTGATCGCCCTTGGGTTCCTCGTTCTCCTCTTCAACCCGGCGATCCCGATCGCACGGGACGTGACCGATGCTGCCGGCGTGACCGCGACCGTGCACGGCGCCTTCGCACTTGGCACCTCGGGCGAGCCGATCCTCGACGGCTTCCGCGCGATTTTCGGTTCGAACTGGGCGAAGATGTTAAGTCTGATCGCGGTTACCGGGCTGGTCGCAAGCTTCCACGCGATCATCTTCGCCTATGGCCGGCAGATCTACTCCCTATCACGGGCCGGCTACTTCCCGCATTTCCTGTCGGTCACCCACGGCACCCACAAGACGCCCAACATTGCTCTGGTGGCCGGCGGTTTGCTCGGACTCGCGGTGATGCTGGTGGTGTGGTTCGCCATGGGTGGCGACGCGGCGGGGTCGTTCATCGGCGGCGTGCTGCTAAACATGGCGGTGTTCGGGGCGATGATCTCGTATCTCCTGCAAGGGCTCACCTTCATCAAGTTGCGCCGGAGCTTCCCCAAAATCGAGCGGCCGTATCATAGCCCGTTCGGTGTGCTCGGGGCGACGCTGACGGTGATCATCGCGCTCGTGACCCTCGGCTTCCAGCTCGCCGATCCGGTATACCGCACCGGCGTGATCGGCGTGGTGATCTGGTATGCCCTCGCCATCCTCTACTTCGCGGCCCACGGACGGAAGACGCTCGTCTATTCGCCCGAGGAGGATTTCGCGGTGAAGCACCGCGAAGGCGCGGCCTCGATGTAGCGGGGCGATAGCGACCCTTGGCAAAGCCCGTCCGTTGCTCGAACGGGCCGGCACTGATATTGAGGGCCCGGGTACCATGTCAGAAAGTGTGAAAATCATCTCCCCTGTGGACGGCTCGGTTTATGCCGAGCGGCCGGTCGCGCGCGACGCCGACATCGAGGCGGCGGTCTCGTCGGCCCGCGCCGCGTTGCCTGCGTGGAGGGCAGTCTCTGTGGCCGAGCGCGCGCGCTACGTCCTCGCTTTCCTCGACGCGCTGCTGGCGATGAACGACGACGTGACGGTGGAACTTGCCTGGCAAATGGGCAGGCCGGTCCGCTACGGCGGCGAAAAGGGCGGTGTCGAGGAACGCGTACGCGCCATGGCGGTGCTGGCCGAGGAGGTGCTGCGGCCCTATTACCCGCCGGAGAAGGCCGGCTTCCGCCGCTACATCGTGCACGAGCCCGTGGGCCTGGTGATGGTGATCGCGCCGTGGAACTATCCCTATCTTACCGCCATCAACACCATCGTGCCCGGGCTGCTTGCCGGCAATGCCATCATCCTGAAACACGCCGCGCAGACGCTGCTCGTCGGCGAGCGTTTGGCCGAGGCGTTTCGGCAAGCGGGGCTGCCCAAGGGTCTTTTTCACAATCTGGTGCTGTCGCACCAGCAGACGGAAAAGCTGATTGGCTCGGGGCGGATCGACCACATCAATTTTACCGGCTCGGTGGCGGGCGGCCGTGCCATCGAGCGCGCCGCCGCCGGTACTTTCGCGTCGATCGGGCTCGAGCTCGGGGGAAAGGATCCAGCCTATGTGAGGGCCGACGCCAAGCTCGATCATGCGATCGAGAATTTGGTCGACGGCGCGTTCTATAATTCGGGCCAATGCTGTTGCGGCGTTGAGCGCATCTATGTGGATGCGCGCGTCCTGGACGATTTCGTCACGGGGTTCGCCGATCTCACGCGGAAATACGTGGTCGGCAATCCGCTCGACGCCTCGACCACCCTTGGACCAATGGCGCGCGGCTCCTTCGCCGACACGGTGCGGAGCCAAATCGAGGAGGCGCGGCGGAAGGGCGCCACGGCTCTCATCAACATGAAGGTGCCGGGCAACCGCCCGGGCTCACCCTATCTCGCGCCCGAGGTGCTGACCAATGTCAACCACCAGATGGAGGTGATGCGGGAGGAGAGTTTCGGTCCGGTAGTCGGCATCATGAAAGTGCACGACGACGACGAGGCGGTCACGCTGATGAACGACAGCCCCTACGGACTGACGGCCTCGATCTGGACGCGCGATGCCGACCGCGCTGCCGAAATCGGCGCGCAAATCGAGACCGGCACCGTCTACATGAACCGCTGCGATTATCTCGACCCGCATCTGGTCTGGACCGGCGTCAAGGATACCGGCCGCGGCGCGGCGCTCTCGAAATACGGCTTCGACGCGCTGACCCAGCCAAAGAGTTTTCACCTCCGCGACGTCTGACAAGCCCTTCTCAACTCGGATCAGGACATGAGCACACCGACCGCCAATTGGAGCTACCCGACTGCCATTCACTTCGGCGCCGGGCGTATCAAGGAACTCGCCGACGCGTGCCGCGCCGCTGGAATTCGGCGCCCGCTGCTGGTCACCGATGCGGGCCTTGCCAAGCTTGCGATCACCGCCAGGGCCATCGGCCTCGTCAAAGAGGCGGGGCTCCCGGTGGCGCTGTTCTCCGAGGTTCAGCCGAACCCGGTGGACGCGAACGTTGAGGCCGGCATCGCCACCTTCCGCGCCGGCGGCCATGACGGGATCGTCGCCTTCGGCGGGGGCTCGGGCCTCGATACCGGCAAGGTCATTGCCTTCATGGCCGGGCAGAGCCGGCCGCTCTGGGATTTCGAGGATATCGGCGACTGGTGGACGCGCGCCGACCCGGATAGGATCGCGCCGGTCGTCGCCGTACCGACCACGGCTGGGACGGGATCGGAAGTCGGCCGCGCCGGCGTCATCACCCAAGAGGCGACGCATACTAAGAAGGTGATCTTTCATCCCAAAATGATGCCGCGAGTGGTGATCTGCGACCCCGAGCTTACGGTCGGTATGCCGCCCTTCATCACCGCCGGCACCGGAATGGATGCGCTCGCCCATTGCCTCGAGGCCTATTGCTCTCCGAGCTACCATCCGATGGCCGAGGGCATTGCCGTCGAGGGCATGCGGCTCGTTTTCGAGAACCTGCCGAAGGCGGTGGCTAACGGGAACGATCTCGGCGCCAGAGCGCATATGATGAGCGCGGGGGCGATGGGCGCCGCTTCGTTCCAGAAGGGCCTCGGCGCCATTCACGCGCTGTCCCATCCGGTCGGCGCGCTCTACAACACCCATCACGGCATGACCAATGGCGTCTTCATGCCCTATGTGCTCGTCTTCAACCGACCGGCGATCGAGGCGAAGATCGTACGGCTCGCCGGTTTTCTGGGGCTCGGCGGCGGGTTCGACGGCTTCCTGAAGGCGGTGCTCGATCTTCGCAAGCGAACCGGAGTTCCCCATGACCTTGGTGGATTGGGAGTGGATGATAGCCGGGCGGAGACGATCGTCGAAATGTCCCTGGTCGATCCGACTGCCGGCGGAAACCCCGTTCCCCTGACCAAAGAGGCGAGCCGGAAACTCTTTGCCGCCGCGCTGTCAGGTGACATCGCGGCAGCGGCTTGAATGTTCGCCTTCCTTGTCAGCGCTGACCCAAAGCGGACGTTCACGACGGAGAGTGTTCGCACCCAACTCCTTGTCGCGCGCTAGGCGTCCCGTCGTGGTGTGGGCGCCTTAATGGCGGAGAGACTAGAGCGAGGGTACCGTTGTGATGGCGCGCCTGACGGGCGCGAGAGGCGCGCTGTCATCGAATGTCACTTGGCCACGCGCACGGAGATCCCAAGGTCGCGCCACAGCGCGTCGAGATCGGGCGAATAGGGTTTCGCGCGCATCTTCTCATAGAGCTCGGAGAGGACCGTCACGCCCGTCGCCTTGTCGGCAACGCGGAAAATGCGCTCGACGGGCCAATCTTGCCAGTCCTGCTCGTGATTGCCGCCCGCGTCGAGAATGCCGCGCAGGGCCTGTTGCAAGCCGATCTTGTTGCCGGTCCGCTTGCGGATCTCGACGTCAGCCAACAGGCAGAAGATGGCGCCGCCCCAATAGGTGCGTCCCCAGGTCGGCGTGTGGTCGAGCCCGCGGTCGCCTTGCTTCGGCACGGGACCATTTGCCGAATATCG
>DFXC01000034.1:0-157 GCA_002383105.1 Hyphomicrobiaceae bacterium UBA4118 | reverse complement strand
CGCGCACCATATCGCCCCAGATTTTTTCCGCCATCAGGTCGCCGGCCTGCACCCGGGCAATCGGCTCAACGTAGACGGCAATGCCTTCGGCCAGCCAGAGATGCGGCGAGATGAGTCATCTCGTGCACGGCCTTCCAGCTGTCTCTTATACACATCT
>DFXC01000022.1 GCA_002383105.1 Hyphomicrobiaceae bacterium UBA4118 | reverse complement strand
CGATTCGGGCCTTGGGTCCCCTTGAGGAAGCCGATCTCGACGAACAGCCAGAACATGAGCACGGAGGCCGCGAAGACGGCGCCGACAGCGGCAGTGTTCAAAGGCTCTCTTTGCCCCTCCGGCGGTTTCCCGCCTCAATCCCTGAGCACTCGTTGATCGAGGTCTTAGCGCGGGTGCGCTCATCGACGATTAAAATGCCTTTGGCAGACCCGCCTGTTTAAGCACCTCATTGGCCGTGTGGCGTGACTTGGTCGAACGCGGAACGGTGACGTAACGCTCATTGACGGGACTGAACCAGATCTCGTGGCTGCCTTTTCCCTGACGCACCAGTTTGCAACCATGTTCGCGGAGGATGGCAACGAGATCGCGATAGAAATCGGCCATTAGGAGCTGGCAAGGTCGAGATGCTCCTCAGCCTTGAAGGTGAGGGAAAGCTTGCCAACGCGCTTGTCCGACAATTCGAGCAAGTCGGGAAGCACAAGCCGGACCTCCTCGATCATGGTCGGCCAGCTATCGGCCTCCACGACGAGGCCTGGCACGTCGGCGCTGGTGGCGAGCCAGACGCGGGCCTCCGTGTCCCAACGAGCGTCGATCGTCAAGGAGCGTGTCATGCCCCGAAGATCGGACGTTGCGTGCAGGAGGTCAATCCCTGAGCAGCTCGTTGATCGAGGTCTTGGCGCGGGTGCGCTCATCGACGGTCTTCACGATGACGGCGCAATAGAGCGATGGCCCCGCCGATCCGTCAGGGAGCGCGCGGCCGGGCAGCGTGCCCGACACCACGACGGAATAAGGCGGCACGCGGCCCTGGATCACCTCTCCGGTCATGCGGTTCACGATGCGCGTGGACTGGCCGAGATAGACGCCCATGGAGAGCACCGAGCCCTCGCCCACGATCACCCCTTCGGCCACCTCGGCGCGGGCGCCGATGAAGCAATTGTCCTCGATGATCACCGGGTTCGCCTGCAGCGGCTCGAGCACGCCGCCGATGCCGGCCCCGCCCGACAGATGTACGTTCTTGCCGATCTGCGCGCAGGAGCCGACCGTGGCCCAGGTGTCGATCATCGTGCCGGTCTCGACCCGCGCGCCGAGATTGACGAAGGAGGGCATCAGCACCACCCCCGGCGCGATATAGGCCGAGCGGCGCACCACGGCGCCTGGCACGACGCGGAAGCCGGCCTGCTTGAAGTCCTTGACCTTCCACTTGGCGAATTTGGTAGGCACCTTGTCCCACCAGGCCGAGCCGTCGGGACCGCCCTCCATCTTGTGCGGCTCGTGCAGGCGGAAGGAGAGCAGGATCGCCTTCTTCAGCCATTGGTGCACGACCCATGCGCCGTCGCGTTTTTCGGCGACCCTGAGCTCGCCTCTGTCGAGAAGATCGAGCACCTCTTCCACCGCGTCGCGCACGACGCCCTTGGTCTCGGGCGTGATCTCGACGGCATGCTCGTAGGCGCTGTCGATGAAGGTCTTGAGATGATCGTGGCTCATGGCGGGGCCCGTCAGGTGAGGCAGAATTGCGCTTGCAGGGGCGCCGCTGACGAGCGGTCTTTCTCTTGGGCGAGCGCCGCCCCGACCGCAGCAAGGAATGGCGCGAGCGCATCGGTCCGGTGGTGGATGTGGGCGGGAAGCTCGGTCCAGCCGGCGATCGCCTGATGCTCGGGGTGATCAGTCATCCCGTCCACCAGCACCGTCGTCATGCCGAGCCTATGCGCGGTCTCGAGATTATGCGGCAGATCGTCGAACATGGCGGCGTGGTGCAGGACGACGCCATTGGCCTTGACGAAGCGCTCATAGGCTTCGCGCGAAGGCTTCGGGTGGATGTACTCGAGCGCATGAATGTCGAAGATGTCCTCGAAGCGGTCGAGCACGCCGAGCCGCGCCGCCACGGCCTCCGCGTGCTTGCGCGAGCCGTTGGTGAACACGAATTTCCGCCCGGGCAGCCCATCCATCGCCGCCGCAAGCTCAGGCGAGGCGGCCACCGCGCCAAGGTCGATGTCGTGGACATAGTCGAGGAAGGCGTGGGGCGATACGCCGTGCAGCCGCACCAGCCCGGCAAGGGTGGTGCCGTGCTCGTAGTAATAGGTCTCGCGTAAAATCTGCGCCTCTTCGAGCGGGATGCCGAAGCTGTTAGCGATGAACTCCCCCATGCGCCGGTCGATCTGGGCGAAGAGATTGCAGTCGGCGGGGTAGAGCGTGTTGTCGAGATCGAACACCCACGCCTCGACCTGATCGAAACCGCCGGGCCTTTCGATCATCGCGGCACCTTCGCGGAGCTCTTCCGCCTCCGCCGCTCAATCAATGTGCCCGCACCATGCTCGGTGAACAGCTCGAGCAGGACCGCGTGAGGCACGCGGCCGTTGATGATCACCACGCCTTCGACACCTTCCGCGATGACATCCATGCAGCTCTCGATCTTGGGGATCATGCCGCCGGAGATCGTGCCATCCTCGATCAGGGCCTCGGCCTCGGCCGTCGTCAGCGACTTGATCAGGTTGCCCTCTTTGTCGAGCACGCCTTCGACGTCGGTGAGCAGCAACAGCCGCTTCGCCTTCATGGCCGAGGCGAGCGCGGCGGCAAAAGTGTCGGCATTGATGTTGAGCGTCTCGCCGTCAGGCCCGACCCCGATCGGCGCCACCACCGGGATCAGGTCGGAATGGATGATCACGTCGATGATATGGGGATCGACCGAGGACGGATCGCCGACGAAGCCGAGATCGAGGATCTCCTCGATATTTGAGTCGGGATCTGTCCAGCGGCGCTCGAGCCGCCTCGCCCGCATCAGATTGGCGTCCTTGCCCGAGATGCCGACCGCCTTGCCGCCTTGGGCGTTGATGGCGGTGACGATCTCCTTGTTGACGGAGCCGGCGAGCACCATCTCGACCACCTCGACGGTTGCCCTATCGGTGACGCGCAAGCCCCCCTTGAACTCGCTCCTGATATTGAGCCGTTCGAGCAGGGAGCCGATCTGCGGGCCGCCGCCATGCACCACGATGGGGTTCACGCCGGCCTGCTTGATGAGCACGATATCGCGGGCGAAGTCGGCGGCGAGCGCAGGGTCGCCCATGGCGTGGCCGCCATATTTCACTACCACCGTGGCGCTGTCGTAGCGCTGCATGAAGGGGAGCGCCTCAGACAGCACCTTCGCCTTGGCATGCACCGAGGCAATCACCTCGGCCGCGCTCGGCGCGCGCGCCGGCTTCGGCGCAGGCCGTTCCTTGGACTTTACCGGGGATGATTTGCTCTTGGCCACGATCGCCTTATAGCGGCGCTATGGCTCAAGGCACAACGCCGTTTGGTGCGAGCAAGGCGACGGCGGCGCGGAGCTCGGGGATGCCTGAGCCCAGGCGGGCCGAGGTGGTGAGCACTTGAGGATAAGCCGCCGGGTGCTTGGCAAGCTTTTCGGCCACTTTGGCTTTGATCGCCTCAAGCTCCGCGGCTTTGGGCTTGTCGGCCTTGGTCAGCACCACCTGATAGGACACGGCCGCCTCGTCCATCGCCGTCATGGTTTCCTCATCGTTAGGCTTGATGCCGTGGCGGGCGTCGATCAGCAGGAACACGCGCTTCAGCTCGCGGCGCCCTTTGAGATAGTCGCGGATCAGCCGCGTCCAGCCCTTGATCTCCGACTTCGAGGCCCGCGCATAGCCATAGCCCGGCATGTCGACGAGATAGAGGACTGCGTCCTTTCCCAAGGTGAAGAAATTGAGCTCGCGCGTCCGTCCCGGCGTGACCGAGACGCGGGCGAGGCTCGTCCGCCCGGTGAGCGCGTTGATCAGGCTCGATTTGCCGACATTGGAGCGGCCGGCAAAGGCCACCTCAGGTCGCCCGTCCTGTGGCAGGCCGTCGATCTTGACCACGCCTTTGACGAAGGTGCATGGCCCTTTGAACAAAGCCTCGCCCCGGGCGAGGTCGGCCTCGCCGACATCCGCCATCGCCATCACGGCCTGGGACCCCCCGAAGACCTAGGGAGAGCGATCAAGGCGCGGCTCCGCTGGAATTGCTCGCGGATGGCTCCCCCGGGAGGGCGGCGATACGTTGTTCGATCATCTCGATCCAGCCCTTCTGCCGATCGTTCAGAGATCCGTCGGCGTCGAGCGCCCGCAGGATCGTAAGCGCGCGGCCATATTGCGCCCGCGGCGTATCGCCCGCTTCCGCCAATTTCACGAGACTCATGAAGAGATCGAGACGCCACTTGGAATCGACCGGATTGATCATGGTAAGCCGTTCCCGCGTCGCTAAGCTTTCGTGATAGGAGGCGAGCGCCTCCTCCCGCTTTTCCTCCGCGAGCAAAGCGTCGCCGATCCGCGCGTCGGCCATCCCTTTAATCTCCATCCAGGCAAAATCCTCGCCGCTGCCGGGCTTCGTCGCGAGGGCGAGACCTTTGCGGTAGTTTTCGAGTGCCGCATCGGTCTGGCCGGCATCCTTCAGCGCGTCGCCGAAATTCACATAACAGGATGCAAGCTCGGTTTGCCAATCGACATTCTTCGGGTCCGTCGCGATCAGCGTCTCGCGCGCTGCGATGCTCTTGTGGTAGAGAGCGATTGCCTCGTCGTGTTGCGAAGTGGCGCTGAGCGCGGCGCCCGTCTTCTCCCGTAACACGGCAGCGTCCCGCAGCCACATCGTATTGCTCGGATCCTCGGCGAGGAGCTTCTCACGGATCTCGAGGCTCGCACGATATGCCTCGACCGCCTTGTCGGCCTGTCCTGCCGCAAGCAGAACGTCGCCGATCTTCTCTCGCGCGATGCCGCGCTCGCGTTGCCGCTGGGCATTGCTGGGATCGGCGGCCGCCACTTTGTCGATAATGGCGAGGGAATCCTGGTAGGCGTCATAAGCGCCTTGCAGATTTCCGGTCGCCGCCTCGGCGTTGCCGATCCGCTCGTCATTGGCGGCGACGTCCCGCTGGCGCTGAGCGTTGCCGGGATCTGCGGGCGCGAGCTTGGTGCGAAGATCCAGGCTCTTGCGGTAAAGCAGAAGGGCGTCCTGGTAGCGTCCGAGCCTGACCAGGACGTCCCCCACATTGATTTGACACACGGTGAGATGTTCCTGAAAGCTCGCATTGTCGGCATCGCGGCCAACGATGGCCTCGGTCAGAGACAGCGCTTTCTGGTAGGTCGCAAGCGCCTGGTCGCGTTCGCCGACCGCAAGCTGCACGTCGCCGATCTTGTTGTGAATGATGGACAGATCGTATTGCCGGCTGAGAGTGTCGGGCTCTGCGGCCGCGAGCTTCTCAGTGATGGCAAGCGCCTTCCGGTAGGTGTCGAGCGCCTCCTCGCTCTTGCCGGTGACCAGCAGCATGTAGCCGATCGTGTCGTAGTCGACAGCAGGCTGCCGCTGGCGGTCCGTGTCGTCGGGATAGGCAATTGCCAACTTCTCGTCGATATCCAGGCTCTTTTGCAGCGTGACGAGCGCCTCGTCGCGGCGTCCTGCTTGAAACTGGGTCGAGCCGATCGCGTGGTAGCTCTGCGCCAGGATCGCCTGGAACTGCGGATGCGCGCTGTCGATTGCCACGAGATCGGCCGCAATCGCCCGCGCCCGCTCCGCCGTCTGGCCTGCCTTCTCCGTATCGCCTTGCGTCAATAGCGTATCCACGAGCGAAAGCAGCGCCACGACCTCGCTGTATCGCAATTCCGGCGCGGTCTCGCCGGAAGCGGTCAGCTTCTGTTGCAGGTTCTGCGCGCGGTCGAGGATTTTGCGCACGAGATCGATGGGCATCCCCGTGCGGTCGCGGAATTCGTTGGCAAGCTCGAAGATCATGCCGTTGGCCGCCTCGGTCGCGGCGGCAAGCGTGCGTTCAGCCCGGTCGCGTTGGTCGGCGGCCGTCTTCCATTGCCAGACGGCCGCTCCGGCGAGAACCAGTAGCGATGCCGCTGCCGACCAGGCAAGGGTGAGGGCTTTGCGCTGTTGCCGAAGCTCCCGCGACAGCAGATCCTCCTTCGGCACGCCGTGCACGGCGGCGGCAAAGTCGGCGGCGAGCTCGGCGAATTTGGAATCCCGCGGGTTGGCGCCGTCACGGTAGGCCCGCAAATCGACCCATTTCGGCTCGCTTTCAAGCCTTCCCTGCAGCGAAGGTGGGAGCGGAGTGCTGCTCCCGAACGAGAAGCCACCCCTGCTAGTGTCCCAAGCGAGGTCGCCGCCGGTCAGCGCGATCAGCAGCGTGTTGGCGCTTTTGTGCTCCAGCCAATAGGCGACCTCTTTGTCTACCCAAGGAGAAACGGCTGCTTCGGGCGAGGCGAGCAGGATCAGGAAACGGGAGTTGCCGAGCGCCTGCTCGATCGACGGCCATAGGCTCGGCGTGGCCGAAAGGCTCGTGTCGTCGCGGAACGCGCGTAAAGAGCGCCGTCGATACCAAGGCTTGCCGAGCTTTTGCACCACGGACTGGAGTGCCGAGGCGATCGCCTTATCCTTGGCGTGGCTGTAGGAAATGAACGCGTCGTAGAGCGCCATACGGCAAGGCTCTCGAAGGTTGCGCGAGGGGCCCAACATAGCAGAGCCAAAGCGCCGTATGTGGCGTGGCCATGGTGAAATCTTCGTAGGGTTCGGCTCTCTAGCTCTTCGTATCGCTCTCGGCGCTCTCTGACTCGCTTTTGGCCTTCAGCACTTCGCCCTTGGCGTTTTTGGCCTGCCTTTTGGACTTCTTCGGTCCGTCTGCGACGGCGCTCGTCGCGCTCTTGGCGCGGCGCTTGATCCCGAGATTCTCAAGCAGCGGAATCTCGACTCCCTGCCGCGACATGATCACCGACTGCTGCAGGACCGACAGAGAGTTGTTCCACGCCCAGTAGATCACCAGCCCGGCCGGGAAGTGTGCCAGCAGGAAGGTGAAGAACACCGGCATCCAGGCGAACACTTTCTGCTGCACCGGATCGGGTGGCGCCGGGTTGAGCTTCATCTGCATCCACATGGTGAAGCCCATGATCAGCGGCCAAACCCCGATCATGAGAAACTCCGGCGGTTGCCAAGCAATTGTACCGAACAGGTTGAACACGCTGGTCGGATCGGGCGCCGACAGGTCCCTGATCCAGCCGAAGAAGGGCGCGTGCCGCATCTCGATGGTGACGAACAGCACCTTGTAGAGCGAGAAGAACACCGGAATCTGCACGAGGATGGGCAGGCAGCCCGAAGCCGGGTTCACCTTCTCCTTCTTGTACAGCTCCATCATCGCCTGCTGCTGGCGCACGCGGTCCTCGCCGTAACGCTCCTTGATGCGCTGCATCTCAGGGCCGAGCTTCTTCATCTTGCTCATCGACACGTAGGATTTGTTGGCGAGCGGAAACAGCACGAGCTTGATGCACAAGGTGACGATGAGGATGGCGATGCCGAAATTGCCGAACAGCTTGAAGAAGAAGTCGAGCGCGAAAAACATCGGCTTGGTCAGGAAATAGAACCAGCCCCAGTCGATCAGGAGGTCGAATTTGGGAATGTTGTTGCTCTTGCCGTAGGCGTCGACGAGGTGGACCTCCTTGGCGCCGGCAAAGACCTGGTTCTTGCTCTCGGCGGTGGCGCCCGGGGCAACCTCGATTGGATTCATCACGAAGTCGGTCCGGAACTGGCCTTGCTCGCCGACGGTCGCGCCGGTGAACTGGACATTGAACCCCTTGTCCTGCGGGGGCACGAGCACCGTCGCCCAATATTTGTCGGCGATGCCGAGCCAGCCCGACTTGCTCGTGAATTTCATCTGCGTGGCGTTGAGCGCCATCGCCTTCTTGTAGGTGAGCGGCTCGTAGCTCTCGTCGAAAACGCCGATCAGTCCTTCATGCAGAATCCAATAGCTCGTCTTCGGGGGGATCTGCTCGCGGTACACCAGCCCGTAGGGTGAGATGGCGACCGGATCGGCGCCGCCATTGGTGACCGCATCGGTGACGGTGAACATGTACTTGTCGTCGACCGTGATGGTGCGCGTGAATTTGAGCCCCTTGCCGTTGTCGTAAGTGAGCGTCACCGGGGACTGTGGGGTCAGCGCGCCGGAGTTTGCTGCCGTCCACAGCGTGTCGGCGGTGGGGAGAGCGAGGTCCTTGTCGCCGCCCGCCCAGCCATACTCGGTGTAATAAGGAAGCGGGCCGCCGGCCGGCGACAGCAGCACGACGTGGGGGCTGGCGGGATCGACGGTCTCGCGATAGTCCATGAGCGTCAGATCGTCGATGCGGCCGCCCTTGAGCGCGATCGAGCCCTTGAGGCTCGGCGTGTCGATGGCGATGCGGGGGCTTGCGGCCAGCGCCTCCTCGCGGGTGAGTACAGCTGTCGCGGCCCCGCCCGGTTGCGTGCCTCCGCCGATCGCGGGCGTCTCGGTCCCGGGCTGCGACGGTCCGGCCGGGCCAGGCTGGACCTGCGTCTGGTCTGCCGGCGGCTTTTGCTCGCCTGGATGCCGCGGCACGAAGAAGAACTGCCAGGCGAACAGCACGCCGATCGACAGAACGATGGCCAGGAGGAAGTTGCGGTTGTTCTCGTCCATATCGCTTTCAGCCTATGTCGCTTTCAGCTCATGCCGCTTTCAGCTCAAGGCCCGCTCGGGGCGTGCTCGCGGGGGGAGGGGAGGCCAGTCCGTTTTCGAACCGTTCAGCGCTTCTTTGCCGGAGAGGGCTCGTGCACCTTGGCAAGCGCGCGTTCAAGGTCCTTGACCAGCTCGGTGAAGCGCCGTTGTACCGTGCCCGCCCGCGCGATCAAAACATAATCATAGCCTTCGACAGCGTGCCGCGGCCCGGCGAGCCGCACCGCCTCCTTGAGGCGGCGCCGCGCCCGGTTGCGCAGGACCGCACCCCCCAGGCTCTTGGTCGCGGTGAAGCCGAAGCGGGCAAGTTCCGGGCTCGCGCCGGTGTCTGCGGCGCGCCTGCGTGCCTGCAACACGAGCGAAGGCGCTGCGAAGCGTGCTCCGCCTTTAACATGCAGGAATTCCGCGCGTGTCTTGAGACGTCCGATTGCAGTCACCGGTAGGCGCTGCCGGCCTAAGCCGATAGACGCTTGCGCCCCTTGGCTCGGCGCCGTGCGAGCACCTTCCGGCCGCCTGCCGTCGCCATGCGCTCGCGAAAGCCGTGGCGCCGCTTGCGGACGAGCCTCGATGGTTGGTAGGTGCGCTTCAAGGGGGCGTCTCCTGGCTGGACCTATCGAAGGCGGGAAGCACCGGCTCCGCTCAAGAGGTCCGCGATCCCGCGGCTTATAGGTGCCACATCGGCCCAAGTCAATCGATCCCGGCCTGGGAAGTGCGGCCTCAGACCTCCACCTTTGCCGCGGTTTTCCACCATCGGGAAGAGGGAGAGAGTTGTAGCTTCGAGCAAAAGTCGGATAATCATAGAGGGCCCCTGCCACACAGGCCTCTCGCGCCAGTTCTGCCAGTCTGCACGAATGCTCGATCGCCAATGTGCGACAACAGAATCGTTCCGCATCGCCCCTGGTGACGGAGCATCACAAAGGCGCGAAGGGCCGTTCCCTACGGCCTCGGCCGTCGCCAACTTAGTGGCTCTAGAGACCGGCCAAGGAGTGCCCTTAAGCATGATGACTGCGTCGGAAGGGGCGCAAGCCGCCGTCTTGTGGCTGAAGCGGCTTTGGCCGCTCGTCCTGCTTTTTGCCGCCGGCGGCCTCGTCCTCGCCATGGGCTGGCACCGTTACCTCACGCTTCAGGAGCTCGCGGAGAACCGGCAGACGTTGCGCGGTCTCATGGACGCCAACATGGCCTTGAGCCTTGCCGCCTTTATCGCCCTTTACGCCGCGACCGTGACGCTGTCGCTGCCGGGGGGTGCCGTGCTGACCATCGCCGGCGGCTTCCTGTTCGGCTGGTTCTTGGGCGGGGTTGCGTCCATTATCGGGGCCACGATCGGCGCTTGCGCCGTGTTTCTCGTCGCCAGGAGCTCGCTCGGCGATTTCCTAGCGGCGCGGGCAGGCCCTTGGCTTTCCCGCTTCCGTCAGGGATTTCAGGAAGATGCCTTCAGCTATCTGCTCTTTTTGCGGCTCGTCCCGATTTTTCCGTTTTGGCTCGTCAACCTAGCCCCTGGACTGCTGGGTGTGAGTTTCGCTACCTATGTCGTCACCACCATCCTCGGCATTATCCCGGGAACTTTTGCTTATTCGCTGGCTGGCAACGGCCTCGACAGCCTTATCGAGGCGCAGCAAGCCATGCACCAATCCTGCCTTGCCAAGATCGGACCGGGAGGCCAAGAGTCTTGCCCATACGCGCTCGATCCGGGAGCGCTGCTGACACCGGAGCTGATTGCGGGGCTCGTGGCGCTGGGGCTCGTGGCGCTCGTTCCGGTGGTGGTCAAGTGGTTCAGGCGGCGGCCGGCCTGAAACGTGTGGCTAAGGGGGAATAGGCGAATATGGAAGAGGTACTGAAGCCCGACCTCTGCGTCATCGGCGCGGGCTCAGGGGGTTTGTCTGTCGCGGCGGCAGCGGCCCAGGTCGGCGTGCCCGTGGTGCTCATCGAAAAGGGCCGCATGGGCGGCGACTGTCTCAACTATGGCTGCGTCCCGTCCAAGGCGCTGCTTGCGGCAGGCAAGCGCGCCGAAGCCGTGCGCACCGCCTCGGCCTTCGGCGTCGACGTCATCGAGGCCCAGATCGACCATCGCGGCGTGCACGACCACGTGCATGGCGTCATCGCGGCGATCGCGCCGAACGATTCCATCGAGCGCATGACCGGGCTCGGCGTCCGCGTGATTCAGGCGAACGCGAGCTTTCTCGACAAATTCACGGTGGAAGCCGGCCGCGTGCTCGTTCGCGCCCGGAGATTCGTCATCGCCACCGGGTCGATGCCCTCGATTCCGCCCATCCCCGGGCTCGACGAGGTGCCCTATTTCACCAATGAGACGATCTTCGACGTGAGCGAGAGGATCCAGCATCTCATCGTCTTGGGCGGCGGCCCGGTGGGGCTCGAGCTCGGCCAGGCGCACCGCATGCTCGGCTCCCACATCACTGTGTTCGAGACCGGGAACTTCCTCTCCCACGAGGATCCCGATGCCGTGGCCGTCTTGGTGAAGAAGCTCCAGGACACGCAAGTCATGCTGCATCCCAACACGCGGGTGGAAAGGGTGGAGCGCTCGGTGCAAGGCGTCGCCGTGTATTTCAACGAGAACGGCGAGCCCACCATCCTGAAGGGCACGCATCTGCTGGTAGCCACCGGCCGCAAGCCGAACCTCAAGTCGTTGAGCCTCGAGCGCGCGGGCGTCGAATACACGGCCGACGGCGTCAAGGTGAACGAGCAGCTCAAGACCACCAACCGCCGCATCTACGCCATTGGCGACGTGGTCGGCGGCCCGCAATTCACCCATCTCGCCAACTATCACGCCGGGATCGTGATCAGGAACGCGCTGTTCCGGCTGAAACCCGACGCGAGCGCCGCCACCATCCCACGGGTTGTCTATACCGACCCCGAGCTTGCCCAGATCGGGCTCACCGAAAGCGAGGCGCGCAAGCGCTATCGCCGCATCCGTATCTTCCGCTGGCCTTACGCCGACAACGACCGCGCCCAGTGCGAGCGCGAGACGGAAGGATTCATCAAGGTTATCACGCGGCGCGACGGCACCATTCTCGGCTGCACCATCGTCGGCGCCTCGGCCGGCGAGTTGCTCCAGCTCTGGGTCATCGCCATAGCGAAGGACATCAAGATCGGCGACATCACCTCGTTCGTGCTGCCCTATCCGACCCTGTCGGAGCTCTCCAAGCGCGTGGCCTACACCTATTATGCGCCCACTTTGACCAAGGGCTGGTTCCGGAGCATCATTGGCCTGTTGCGCCGCCTGGGCTAAAGCAGGCCCAGAAGATTGCCCACTTTTCGGCTAAGATCATGCCCTAAGACGGCGTCCAAAGACGGCTGCCCGGAGTGGCGAGCCGCCATTTTGTTAAGCGAAATGCGCGAGTGTTGCTCGTGACGGACGAGGTTTCCAGCGCGGAGGGGGCGACAAAGCGGGTGCCCCGCTACGTGCCGGGGCTGTCGGCCAAGCTCCTCCTGCTCACCATTCTCTTCGTCATGCTCGCCGAGGTGCTCGTGTTCGTGCCCTCGGTCTCGAATTTCCGCCGCCAATGGCTGATGGAGCGGATGGCCGCGGCGCAGATCGCCGCGCTCGCCGCCGAAGCCGCGCCCGGCGGTCAGCTGCCCTCCACACTCCGCAACGAGCTCCTGGAGCAGACCAAGGTGAAGGCCATCGCGGTGAAGCGGGCCGACTCCCGCATTCTCATCATCGAGATGGACATGGCCGCCGATATCGACGCGTCCTACGACCTGCGCCACGCCTCTTGGCTAACCCTCATCGCCGATGCGCTCATGGTCTATGTCGCACCCGACGACCGCATCATCCGCGTGGTCGGCGAGCCCGGCTTCGACGAAGGCGAGTTCATCGAGGTGGTGATGGGCGAAGCGCCGCTCAAAGCCGCCATGATCCGCTATGGCCTCGACATTCTGGGCCTGTCTATCCTGATCTCGATCATCACCGCGGCGCTGGTCTATCTCTCGCTCGATGCGCTCCTGGTCAAGCCCATGACCAAGCTCACCTGGAACATCGTGCGCTTCAGCGAGCGCCCCGAGGACCCGTCCCGGATCATCAACCCGTCCTCCCGCCGCGACGAGATCGGCACCGCCGAGCGCGAGCTGTCCTCCATGCAGAGGGAGCTCGCCGAGACGCTCTCGCAGAAGACCAGGCTCGCCGCGCTGGGGCTTGCCGTGAGCAAGATCAGCCATGACTTGCGCAACATGCTGTCGAGCGCGCAGCTCCTCTCCGATCGCCTGATCACGGTGAAGGACCCGACGGTGCAGCGCCTCGTGCCCAAGCTGATCGCCTCGCTCGACCGCGCCATCAGGCTGTGCGCCCGCACGCTCGATTTCGGCCAGGCGCAAGAGATAGCGCCGCGGCGGCAGCGCTTCGAGCTTGCTCCGCTCGTCACCGAAGTGGGCGACAGTCTCGGCCTGCCGCGGCCAAAGCTCATCGGCTGGAGCGTCGACATCGAGGAGGCGCTCGAGGTCGACGCCGACCGCGATCAGCTCTTCCGCGTTTTGAGCAATCTTTGTCGCAACGCCGTGCAGGCGCTTGAGAGCCAAGACGAGGCCGCCGGCGAGATCGTGGTCGCCGCGCGCCGCGAGGGCTCGGTCACCGTCATTGAGGTCGCCGACACCGGACCCGGCGTGCCGGAGCGGGCTCGCGCCCACCTCTTCAAGGCGTTTCAGAGCGTGGCGCGGAAGGGCGGCACCGGGCTTGGCCTCGCCATCGCCGCCGAGCTCGTGCAGGCGCACGGCGGCAACCTCACGCTCCTCGACACAGAGGGCGGCGCCATTTTCCGCGTCACCATTCCCGACCTGGTGGTGGAGCTCGACCACGCGCGGCGCTTAAGCGCCTGAAAAGCGGCCGAGCCTTGCCTTTGCGCGGGTGACGGATTAGGTAGGTCGAGCTTGAGCCCTGCGAGCGCCGCCTCGCTAATGTGCCGATCGCCTTAGGCTCAAGCTCGCCTTAGCAAGGTCAGAAGCGCCCGTAGCTCAGCTGGATAG
>DFXC01000077.1:10488-10682 GCA_002383105.1 Hyphomicrobiaceae bacterium UBA4118 | reverse complement strand
CGCCGCGCTCCCGGTGATCGAGACGATCGCCGCCGAGCGGCCCGAGGTGCGCATGCTGCTCACCACCGCCACCGTCACCTCGGCGAGGCTTGCGCGCACAAGGCTGCCCAAGGGCGTGGTGCATCAATATGTGCCGCTCGACAATCA
The DNA here is from genome assembly GCA_002383105.1 of Hyphomicrobiaceae bacterium UBA4118. GTDB lineage: Bacteria > Pseudomonadota > Alphaproteobacteria > Rhizobiales > Methyloligellaceae > Methyloceanibacter. The sequence continues at coordinate 10,535 of DFXC01000077.1, read as the reverse complement.
GGCCTATGTGCAGCGGTTTCTGCGCCACTGGCGCCCCGACCTTGCCG
>DFXC01000077.1:1017-10306 GCA_002383105.1 Hyphomicrobiaceae bacterium UBA4118 | reverse complement strand
CCACTGGCGCCCCGACCTTGCCGTGCTCGTCGAGTCGGAGATCTGGCCGAACCTCGTGCTCGAGACCAAGGCTGAAGGCATCCCGCTCCTCCTCATCAATGGGCGCATGTCGGCCTCCTCCTACAAGCGCTGGCGCAGGCGCCCGGGCTTGAGCCGGCCGCTCTTCTCCTCCTTCGACCTCGTGCTCGCCCAGAACGACGCGCTGGCCGAGCGCTTCGCCCAGCTCGGCGTGGCGCACACGCTCGACGTGGGCAACCTCAAGGCCGACGCGCCGCCGCCCCCTACCGACCTGCCGGGGAGGAGGAAGCTTGCTGCCGCGCTGTCGGGGCGCAGGGTGTGGCTCGCCGCCAGCACCCATCCCGGCGAGGACGGCCTGGTGGCGGTGGCGCATCTCAAGATGAAGCTCTCGCGGCCCGATCTCCTCACCATCATTGTGCCCCGCCATCCCGAGCGCGGGCCGCTCATTGTCGAGCAGCTGAAGACCGCAAACATCTCCGTCGCGCTCCGCTCGGAGGGGAAGCTGCCGGGGCCCGACACCGACATCTATGTGGCCGACACGATCGGCGAGCTTGGCCTCTTCTATACGCTGTCGCCGGTCGCCTTTGTCGGCGGCTCGCTCGTGCCGCACGGGGGGCAGAATCCGGTGGAGGCGATCAAGCTCGGCGCCGCCGTGCTCACCGGGCCGAATTGGCAGAACTTTCGCGACTCCTACTCCGAGCTGTTGAAGGCCGGCGGCGGCCAAGAGGTGAGCGATGCGGCGAGCCTCGCCGAGGCCGCGCTTGCGCTGCTCGATGACGAGGCCGCGCGCGTGGCGATGACTGGACGCGCGAGCAGCGTCATTGCCGCCATGAGCGGCGCTCTGCCGCGCACCCTCGCCGAGCTCGAGCGCTTCCTGCCGCCCCGGACGACGTTGCAACATGCGTCTTGAGGCGCCGTTTTGGTGGTACCGCGAGAGGGGCGCGCTCGCCTCGGCGCTCGCGCCTTTAGGCCGGCTCTTTGGCAGGCTCGCCGAGCGACGCGCCGCGCGTGTCACACCTTATCGCTCACGACTGCCTGTGATCTGCATCGGCAATTTGACGGCCGGAGGCGGCGGCAAGACGCCGACCGCCCTCGCCGTCGCCGCCTTGCTTGGCGAGTTCGGGGCGCGCGCCTGCTTCCTCACCCGTGGCTATGGCGGGACGAGCGAAGGACCCCTCCTCGTGCGCAAAGAACACAGCGCAAGCGAGGTGGGCGATGAGCCGCTGCTGTTGGCGGAAGCCGCGCCGACCATCGTCTCTGCCGACCGCGTGGCGGGGGCCAAGGCCATCGAGGCCACCGAGGCAAGCGTCATCGTCATGGATGACGGGTTCCAGAACCCGAGCCTGGTCAAGGACTTATCCTTGATCGTGGTGGATGCCGGGGTGGGGCTCGGTAATGAGCTCATCATGCCCGCCGGACCTCTCAGGGCGCCGCTCGACGCGCAGCTCGGCCGCGCCGATGCGCTGGTGGTGATCGGCTCAGGCGACAAGGCCGCGTCTCTGGCCGACGCGTTCAAAGCGCAAAGCAAGCCCGTGTTCACGGCGCGCATCGTGTCGCGCCAGGACTCCCGCTGGCTCCGCGTGCTGCCGGTGATCGGCTTTGCCGGCATCGCAAACCCGCAGAAATTTTTCGCAACGTTGGGCACCAATGGGGCGGGGCTCGAGGAGAAGCGCGCCTTCCCCGATCATTACCGCTACACCAACCGGGAGGCGGCGGCATTGCTCAAGCTGGCCAAGGACCGCAAGGCAATGCTCGTCACCACCGAGAAAGATTGGGTGCGGCTCCCTGACGAGGAGGGGACACCCCTGGGCGAGCTCAAATTCCGCTCGCGTCCCTTCGCCATCGCCGTCCAGTTCGACGACGCGGCAGGGGTGAAAGAGCTGCTGGCAGCCACGATCACGAAAGCGACGGCCTAGCGGCAGGCTCCTACCTCCCGCTGGCGGGGAGGGTTGGAGCGAGCGGCATCGCTCAGCCAGCAGCTTTAGGGGTGGGTCTCGCGGTAGCGCTTGAGAGAGGTCGCCGCATCGATATAGGCCTCCTGCCGCTCCACGCTCCAATAGCGGAGCTCATCGAGTGGGATGGTACGGCCGGTGACGGCGCAGCGCACGAAGTCGCCAGGGCTCATCACCTGCACCTCGCCGTCGAGATATTTGAGCTTGGCCTCGCCCTTGAAGCCGAGATTGCGTTCGAAGCGGTTCATCAAGACTGAGCGACTCGTTTCTTAAAGTTGTTGTTGATCACCATAACCTCAAGCGAACCGTCATGACCAGTGCGCTCTCGCTTTTTGCGCATGATCCTTTCGGAAAACCGGTTCCCACTTTTCGCCCATCATGCTCTAAAGCAGCGTCCCCTGCTTTTCGCTCCCGCGCTTGCGCGGCTCTTTAGCGTCAGGCTCCGACTTCCGCTGGCGGATATCGGCATGAGCTCCAACATGGCCATCGGCGAACTCGATGTCGAGAGCAGCGCCCGGCCTCACCTCTTCCGCACGCCTGAGCATGGCTCCGTCGGCGTCGCGTACCAGCGCAAAGCCGCGCGCCAGCACATTGTGGTGACTGAGCGTCGAGAGGAGCTTTGCCTGGCCATCGAGCCGGCGTCGTGAGCGCTCCATCAAGGCGGAGAGCGAGCGCAACCGCGAGCGGTCGAGGCGGCCGAGACGTTCGCGGCCGGCAAGCGCGGCGCGCGCCACGATATGCGGCCTGAGGCGCGAGGCGGTGCGCTCGAGCCAGGTGCGATGGGCTCGCGCATTGGCAAGGAGCGCCCGCGGCAGCCTCCCGCTCGCGCTGTCGTAGCGCTGCCGCGGCAGATCGAGGATGTTGGCTTTCCTCGGCAACCCGCGCGTAGCCGCCAGGAAGCGGCCTCGCTGCGCTTGGAGTGCGCGCCGCAGCGTGCTCGCGGCACGCAGGCCGAAGCTCGTTACCGTGATGAGCAGGTCGGCACGCACCGGCACGGCACGCTCGGCGGCTGCCGTCGGGGTCGGCGCACGGAAATCGGCGACATAGTCGATGATGGTCCAGTCGGTCTCGTGGCCGACCGCGGAGATGAGCGGGATGGCGCTTGCGGCGGCCGCGCGCGCAACGATCTCCTCGTTGAAGCCCCAGAGGTCCTCGAGGCCGCCGCCGCCGCGGGCGACGATGATGAGATCGGGGCGCGGCACGGCGGCGCCAATCATCAGCGCGTTGAAGCCGGCGATGGCGGCGGCCACCTCGGCAGCGCAGGTCTCGCCCTGAACCCTAACCGGCCAGACCAGGACATGGCAGGGGAAGCGGTCTGCGAGCCGATGGAGAATGTCGCGGATCACCGCACCCGTGGGCGAGGTGATGACGCCGACGATGCGCGGCAGGTACGGAAGCGGCTTTTTGCGCGCCTCGTGGAACAGGCCTTCGGCGGCGAGCATCTTCTTCCGCTGCTCGAGCAGCGCCATGAGCGCGCCGATGCCGGCCGGCTCGAGCTCGTCGATGACGATTTGGTATTTCGACTTGTCGGGATAGGTGGTGACGCGGCCTTTGGCGATGACCTCGAGGCCTGCTTCAGGCTTGAATTTGAGGCGGGCGAAGGTGCTCCGCCAGATCACCGCCTCGATCGCCGCCTTCTCGTCCTTCAGCGTGAAATAGCAATGGCCGCTCGCGTGCTGGCCCTTATAGCCCGAGATCTCGCCGCGGAGCCGCACCAGGCCATAAGCGTCCTCGACCGTCCGCTTGAGGGCGAAGGCAAGCTCGGAGACGGTATACTCGACGAGGTTGGTCGTGGCGGAGGTGGCCTCGATGCGGTCGGCCATGGATTCGGTCATCTCTTTTCGTTAGCGCTCTTTTCTCGTGCTAATGAGCGCGGGTCTTGAGGCCCTGCAATACTAGCCTGGGCGGTTCGTAACAAGCGGAGCGTGATCGACGTGAAGGTGCTGTTGATCGGGGGCGGCGGCCGCGAGCATGCGCTCGCCTGGAAGCTCAAGCAAAGCCCCCTGCTCGGCACACTCTATTGCGCGCCCGCCAATGCCGGCATCGCCGAGATCGCCCAATGCGTCGCGCTCGATGTCGAGGACCACGCGGCGGTCATCCGCTTCTGCAAGGAGAAGAGCATCGGCCTCGTGGTGGTGGGCCCTGAGCTGCCGCTGGTGGCGGGGCTCACCGACGATCTCGAAGCCGCCGGAATCAAAGTGTTCGGACCGTCGAAGGCGGCGGCACAACTCGAAGGCTCCAAAGGCTTCACCAAGGATTTGTGTGCGGCTTACGGCATCCCCACGGCTTCTTACCGCCGCTTCAATGACGCCTCTTCTGCCAAGGCCTATGGCGCGGGGCAAAGCCTGCCCATAGTCATCAAGGCCGACGGCCTCGCCGCCGGCAAGGGCGTGATCATCGCGCAGACGCGGGAGGACGCAGACGCCGCCATCGATGCCTGCTTCGCCGGCGCCTTCGGCGCGGCGGGTGCCGAGGTGGTGATCGAGGAATTCCTGTACGGCGAGGAGGCGAGCTTCTTTGCGCTTGTTGACGGCGCGACCGCGCTTGCCCTCGCCACGGCGCAGGACCATAAGCGCGCCTTCGACGGCGATCAGGGGCCTAACACCGGCGGCATGGGCGCCTATTCGCCGGCGCCGATCACGACGGACGCGCTATGCGCCCGCGTCATGGAGGAGATCATCGAGCCGACGGTGCGCGCCATGGCCGCGCGCGGCACGCCCTTCAGAGGCGTGCTCTATGCCGGCCTGATGATCGCCGACGGTCAGCCCAAGCTCATCGAATATAATGTGCGCTTCGGCGATCCTGAGGCGCAGGTGCTGATGCTGCGTCTCAAGTCCGACCTGCTCCCTGCCCTGCTCGCCAGCGCCGAGGGTGACTTAGGCAATGTGGCGCTCGACTGGCATGACGATGCGGCGCTGTGCGTGGTGATGGCGGCGCGCGGCTATCCCGGCACTTACCGGAAGGGCACCGAGATCAGAGGACTCGCCGCCGCTGCCGCCGATCCAAACGTCGAGATCTTCCATGCCGGCACCAAGTGCGACGGCGACCTTTTGCTTGCCGATGGCGGGCGCGTGCTCGGCGTCACCGCGCGGGGCACGGATATCGGCGAGGCGAGAGACCGCGCCTATCAGGCCCTCGACCAGATCGATTGGCCGGGCGGCTTCTGCCGCCGCGACATCGGCTGGCGCGCTATTTCTCGCGCGTCGCGATGAAGCGGTAGTGGCGCAGATGGCCTCCGCCATCCCTGAACGCGAGCTCGAGCGTCAACTGCGTGGGCTCGCTTCTCTCGGGCAGGAACACCCACGCCATCATATGCGCCTCCGAGCCTGGCGAGACAGCGCCGCGCCACGCCTCATGCGGTCCGACCACCATGTCGATGGGAATGTTCGTGGTCGGCAAATCGACGGCGGGGTCCGACCACACCTGGAAATTGCCTTGCCGCGTCGAGACCGACGTGATGGGCGCCATGAGCCGCGCCGAGCGTGGCCGCACGCGACGCAGCGACACCCCCGCTAGGCGGTAAGGCGCCCGGTTGGTAACGGTCATGCCCACCTGATACCAATCCGGCTGGAGTTGCTTGAAGCTCGCCCTGATGATGGGCTCAGAGCCGGTGCGGCCTGCCCTGAAGGCAAATCTCATGGTCAAGGCGGCGATCATAAGGACCAGCGCCACCGCGATCCCGAACTGGATCGACCCGCTCATAGGTCATTTGGCATTTTCGACCCGACGCCTTTTCGCCATCCCTTCATGCCAGGTCATTGGGCCAAGCCATTGCGACGGCGGCCGCCCTTCATTACGCTGCCCCTAGATCGGAGAATCGCATGCCCCATTTATTGCCGTTTTCCAAGACCCTGGCCTTGGCCATGGCGGCCGCGATATTGCTCGGCCTATGGCTCCTTGGCGGGATCGCCCCTGCGAGCGCCACACCCGCTTTTGCCTCAGGCTTCGGCAGCCATGCCTCCCCGGTGGAGCCCGCCCGCATCTATCGGCGCGGACGCCCTCCCATTTACCCCTATTATTACTCTCCCGGGCGCCCCGGCGGTTACAGCTTCTATTTCGGCTTCGTGCCCTATCAGAAGGGCGACTACGAGACCCAGGCGCTTCAGAGGGCATTTCCGGAGTTGAACTACCCGCCGAGCATGCGCTACTGGACACCTCGCTCAGGATTTTAGCGCGCTCGCCCTCTCATCGGTGAGCTTAGTCGGTAGATCATCGTCTGAGCCAAATCAGAACTGCCTCGTATCGGGCAATCCCCGCTCGCAAATATGATGCTTAGCGGAGGGAAGACATGTCGGCCAGACATCCGATCATTGCCATCACAGGGTCGTCAGGTTCCGGCACAACCACCGTGACGATGACCTTTCAACAGATCTTTCGCCGCGAAGGCGTCAAGGCGGCGATCGTCTACGGCGATGCCTTTCATCGCTACGATCGCGACGCCATGCGGGCGAAGATGGAAGAGGCGCACGACAAGGGCGAGACGCATTTCAGCCATTTCGGTCCCGAGGCCAACCTCTTCGAGGAGCTCGAGACGTTATTTCGCGGCTATGGAGAAGGCGGAACGGGGAAAATACGCAAATACCTTCACGAGGAGGAAGAGGCCGCACCCTATCAGAAGACGGCCGGGACGTTCACACCGTGGGAGGACATCCCGTTAGACACCGATATGCTGTTCTACGAGGGGCTGCATGGAGCCATCGTCACCGAGAGGGTCAATGTCGCTCAGCACCCCGATCTCCTGATCGGCGTCGTACCGGTCATCAACCTCGAATGGGTGCAGAAGCTCCATCGCGACAAGTTGGTACGCGGCTACACGCAAGAGGCGATTGTCGACACCATCCTGCGCCGCATGCCCGACTACGTGCACTACATCTGTCCCCAGTTCTCGCAGACGCACGTCAATTTCCAGCGTGTGCCCACGGTCGACACGTCGAACCCGTTCATCGCGCGCGACGTGCCGAGCCCCGATGAAAGCATGCTCATCATTCGTTTCAAGAATCCGCGGGGCGTCGACTTTCCCTATCTGCTGTCGATGTTGGCGGACTCCTTCATGTCGCGGCCGAACACCATCGTCTGCCCCGGCAGCAAGATGCCGCTCGCCATGCAGCTCATCTTCACCCCGATGATCTGGCAGCTGATGGACGGCAAGCGCCGCGTCTAAAGGCTTCATCGTCGCAGGTTGCAAGAAAATCCGTGATCTCCCGACCGGACAATCCCGCGACATGCATGCGGGTCGTAATGGAAAACACGCCTGATCTAGCTCGGTGACGGCCCATAAACTACATTGCGACCGAACCATTCATTGGGGCGGTCCCCTGGCGCCGTTCGGCCGTCTCCAGCTTGGACGGCTCTCCCATTACCGCCGTGAAACAAGAGGGCGCAAGCCATGCCGAACAAGACCGCTTTCGTGACCGGTGGCACGGGCTTTATCGGCCTCAACCTCGTCGAGCAACTCACGCAATCGGGCTGGGAGGTGACCGCGCTGCATCGGCCCAACTCCAGGCTGACGCAGCTGCAAAAATATCCCGTCCGCCTGGTGGAAGGGGCGATCGAGGACCCCGCCTCGCTCGACCGCGCCATGCCTGAGGATGTCGATGCCGTGTTTCACGTCGCCGGCGATGTCAGCCTATGGTCCGGCCACAAGCAACGGCAATGGCGAACCAATGTCGAAGGCACGCGCAACATGGTGGCGACGGCGCTGGCCAAGCGCGCCCGAAAGTTCGTGCATACGTCGTCGACTGCCGTCTACGGGATGCAAACCGGACCGTTCGACGAGACCTCCGCAAAGCTCGGAAAAAACAGCTTCAATTACCAGAACTCGAAGACCGCGGCGGAAGAGGAGGTCGCCAAAGGGATTGCTCAGGGGTTAGATGCGGTCTTGGTGAACCCCGCCAATGTCATTGGCCGTTACGACTGGGGGACGTGGTCACAGTTCATCCGCCTGGCGGCGAACCGGCAACTCTTTCGGATTCCCCCGGGACGCGCCTGCTATGCCGATGTCGGGGCGGTGGTGCGGGCGCATCTTGCGGCCGCCGAGAAGGGCCGGACTGGGCACAATTACATTCTGGGCGGGAACGAGGCCTCCTATGCCGAGATTGTGCAAATGGTGGGCAAATTGCTCGGCCAACCGACCAATACCGTGGTCGGGCGGCCGCTTGTCTTGCGCGGCGCCGGCCGCGTCTCCGAATGGATATCGATGCTCACCGGGAAAGAGCCAAGGATATCGCAAGAATCGGCTGCGCTCGTGAGTGCAAGTATTATTTGCCGAAGCGACAAGGCAATGCGCGAGCTCGACTATCGGCCCGCGTCGGTCGAGGCCATGCTGAAGGAGTGCATCGATTGGATGATTGCCGAGAACCTTATCGGCCCAAGAGCCGTTCCCCACTAAGCGTAGTTCCCCACTAAGTTATGTCGGGCTTCGGTGCCGCGCCGGCTCGACGGGAAATGGAAAAGCGACTGAACATTCGGCTCATGACCCGGTCATACAGGCGCGGCGGCATGAGCCGGCTCAGGCGAACGCTCAAGCCGAGCGACCGTGGCAAATAAATGTAGGACCACTTTCGTTCGATACCCTTCATTATCGTCGCAGCGGCAGCGTTCGCCGTGAGGGCTTTCCCGTCAGACATATCCGCGCCCATCATTCCATTAATCTCATCGAGTAAAGGGGTTTGCACATAGCCCGGGAAGACCGTCGTCACGGTGATACCCCGCTGCCTGAGCTCGCCTCGAACGCTTTCCAGGTAAGCCGCCACCGCGGCCTTGCTTGCGGAATAGCCCGGCTCGAACGGTATGCCGCGCACGCCGGCCATGCTTGAGATGCCGGCGATCTGCCCGCTCTTGCGCTCCAGCATTGAAGGGAGGACGGCCTCAATCATGTAAACCATGCCCAGAAAATTCACCCGAAAGATGTCCTCCAGCTCAGAAATCCTGGGATCGTCGACGGTTGCCGCGCGACAGATTCCGGCACAGGGGATCAGAATATCAGGCGCCCCGAGGGCGCCGACGATTTGATGAACGGCATCTTGGACCTGCTCACGCTGGCGGACATCGGCTGACGCCGCCGCACACCGCACGCCGGCCTGAAGCAGCTCGTCTGCGACCGCCTCCAGTTTGGCTTGGTCGCGGTCGATCAGGCCAATGCTCGCTCCACGACGAGCAAACAACCGGCATAGTTCCTGCCCGATACCGCTGGCCGCACCCGTTATAAGTACGACCTGCCCGGTGGATCGCATATTGAATTTCCTCTCGGCTCGGTGCCACCTGCCGGTGTTGATCATGATCTGGGTTGGGTCCGGGCTCACGCCGGATGTCCGGTTACG
>DFXC01000077.1:430-717 GCA_002383105.1 Hyphomicrobiaceae bacterium UBA4118 | reverse complement strand
ATCGTGCTGGTGCACGGTTGGTGCTGCGACCACTCTTTTTTTGCGCCCCAGCTCGAGCACTTCGCGCGCGCGGGCCACAGGGTCGTGGCCGTGGATCTGCGCGGGCATGGGCAAAGCGACAAGCCTGAGCAGCCTTATACGATGCAGATCTTCGCCGACGACCTCGCCTTCCTGTGCGGCGAGCTCAAGCTGGTAAAACCGGTCGTCATTGGGCACAGCATGGGCGGGGTGGTGGCGTTCGCCTTCGCCGTCCGTTACCCTAAGCTTTATGTTCATACCGATATTCG
>DFXC01000077.1:0-210 GCA_002383105.1 Hyphomicrobiaceae bacterium UBA4118 | reverse complement strand
TAGACTGCGCGGGCCCGGCTACCGCACGGCGCTTGGCGATTACGCCACGAGCGCCCTGTTCCTGCCGAGCGACGACGCGGAGCGGAAGGCGCGCATCCTGGCGATCATGATTGCGGCGCCACAACACGTGGTGGTGTCGGCGCTCGAGGGCGGGCATGCCTACGATGCGAGCGAGGCAAAGGGGCGGCTCGTCGCGCCGGTCCTTTATAT
>DFXC01000076.1:3168-3341 GCA_002383105.1 Hyphomicrobiaceae bacterium UBA4118 | reverse complement strand
GGGAATTCCGGCGTGGCGATCGGGTGGATGTCGGTGTGGCCGTCAATCCGCATCACCCAGGCGATGTCCGAGGGGATCTGGTTTTCGAGCTGCTTCAAGGCATCGGCGAGCTTGTCGAGCTGCGGGGTGGCCTCGGGTTTCAGCTCGGCAGAGCCTGAGTCGAACAGCACGTC
>DFXC01000076.1:2038-2960 GCA_002383105.1 Hyphomicrobiaceae bacterium UBA4118 | reverse complement strand
AGCTTGCCGAAGAAGTCCGAGCGGTAACGCGCCAGCTCCTGCACCTTCTTGGCCAGCGCCACGTTCAGCCGCTGGCCGAGATCGGCGATCTTGGCCTGGCTGTCCTTGTCCTTCGCCTCCGAAGCGGCGAGCGCCTCCTCGATGGCGGCAAGCTGGAGCCTCAGCGCCGCCAGCTGCTGATTCAGCATCTCGACCTTGGCAAGCGCGTCGTTGGTAATCTTCTTCTGCGTATCGAGCTGTCCGCCGAGCGCCTGCGCGCGCTCCTCGGCACCCTGCGTCTTGCCGCCCGCATCGCCAAGCAGCCCGGTCAGGCGCTGGTTCTCCTTCTGCTGGTCGGTGAGTGTCGCCTGCAGCGCGGAGAGGTTGTCCTCGACCGATTCCTTCTTCGAGCGCTCGAGCGCGAGCAGCTCGGTGAGCTCCGAGAGCTGCTTGTTGAGGCGCGACAGCATGGTGTCCTTGCCGCTCGCCGCCTGGCTGACGATGAAGTTGGTGAGCATGAACAGCGACATGAGGAAGGTCACCACCAGCAGCAGGGTGGAGAGCATGTCGACGAAGCCCGGCCAATAATTGGCCTGATATCGACCACGGCGGGCGCGCGCCAGAGACATGACCTAGTTCCGCTCCTCGCGCGCTGGCAGCTTCGCCTTGTCGGTGATCTGCTGGAGCACGGTGGCAAGCTCGTGCTGCTGCTGGGCTTGCTCGTCGGCCCATTCGCGCACGACCTTCTGCTCGGCGCGCATTTGCCGGATCAATTTATCCACGCCTTGGGCGAGGTCCTTGACCGCGTCGCCGGTATTGTCGGTCAGCACCCGGTGCTCGACCTTCTCGCTCAAGTCGGAGAGCGAGCGCTGCATGTCGAGAAGGGCGAAGCGGAGCTGCGGGGCCACGGCGTCGCCCCCGCCCGGCGTATCCGCCAATTGCA
>DFXC01000076.1:0-1787 GCA_002383105.1 Hyphomicrobiaceae bacterium UBA4118 | reverse complement strand
GAGAAGGCGGTGCCCATGCCCTTGAGCGGCCCGGCGAGACCCTCCTTCAACTGATCGAACAGCATCGTGTTGTCGCCCCCGCCGGTGTCGAGGGCGCCGATGGAGTTGCCGACCGAGCTCACCGTTTGCAACAGACCCCAGAAGGTGCCGAGCAGCCCGAGAAAGACGAGAAGCCCGACCAGGTAGCGCGTGGTCTCGCGCTGCTCTTCGAGGCGGGAGGCGACCGAGTCCAGCAGCGAGCGCATCGCTCCCGTCGCCAGAGCGAGATGACCGGTGCGGTCGCGCAGCATGGTGGCCATGGGGGCGAGCAGCACGGGCTTGGTCTTCTCCGCCGTGATTCCCGGATCGGAAATGCGGAAATTGTTGACCCAGGAGATCTCGGGATAGAGCCGGAGCACCTGGCGGAAGGAATAGACGATGCCGACCAGGAGCACGCCGATGATCAGCCCGTTGAGCCCGGGATTGGCCATGAAGCTCCGCCTGAGCTGCTGGGTCTGACCATCGAGGATGATGGCGAGCAGCGCGGCGAGGACGAGGAACAGCGTCATGCGCCAGAGAAAGACCTGCGGGCGCGTGAGCTTGATCTTGTAGGTGATCGCTGCCATCGGATGCCGTTTGTGAGTCGGATGCACGAAGCCCGCTGAGATTAGCCGAATACTATGACAGGCAAAACGGCAACCTAAGGGCAGACAATGTTGCCGTCGACTGCCTTCGGTTCCCGCTCGTGCCCTTCTTTTCGGCAGCCTGCTTCGGCGGAGTCAAGGGGAGAGGGTAGGCCGGCGCCTCAATCTGCGGGCGTGGCGGCAAGATCGGTTTCGGCGCCAGCGGTCTTGAGGAGCTTGAGCAATCCGCGGTGGATCGCCTCATTGCCGGCGACCACACTGCCCTTTGTGAGGATGCCGTCCCGGCCGTCGGCATCGGTCACGTAGCCGCCCGCCTCGCGCAGGATGATCATGCCCGCGGCGAGGTCCCAGGGGTGCAGCCCGCGTTCCCAGAAGCCATCGAGCCGGCCGGCCGCCGTCCAGGCGAGGTCGAGTGCCGCGGCCCCCATGCGCCGCACCCCGGCTGACGCCGCCATGACCGCGCGCAGCTCCTTGAGGAAGAGGTCGTGCCCCGCCCTGCCGCTATGGGGGATGCCGGTGCCGATGACCGAGGCCGACAGCTCGGTCCTGGCGGCGACCCTGAGGCGGCGGCGGTCGTTGAGGTAGGCGCCCTTGCCCCTCTCGGCGGTGAAGGTCTCTTGATTGGCCGGATTGAAGATCAGTCCCGCCACGATTTCGCCCTCGCGCTCGAGCGCGATCGAGATGGCGAAGATCGGAATGCCGTGGAGGAAATTGGTGGTGCCGTCGAGGGGATCGACGATCCAGCGGTGGGTGCGGTCGGCGCCTTCCACCTCGCCGCGCTCCTCCATGAGGAAACCGTAGCCGGGGCGGGCGCGGGAGAGCTCGGTAAAGAGAATCTCCTCGGCACGATGATCGGCGGCGCTGACGAAATTGGCCGGACCCTTGAGCGAGACCTGGAGCTGCTCGACCTCGCCGAAATCGCGCGCGAGGCTGCGGGCGGCCTTGCGGGCGGCGGCGATCATGACATTCATCAGGGCGGAAGCGGGCATGACATTATTCCGGTGCAGCGCCGTTAGGGACACTGAGACGAGCAGCCTTCTCCCTGCTCCCTCCTTGCGGGCGAGCACGTTCGCGCTCTAGCGCGAACGGAGGGGGGTGAACAGCGAGTCTTTCATCTTAATCCCCCTCCCTATCCCTCCCCCTCAAGGGGGGAGGGGAGAGCAA
>DFXC01000107.1 GCA_002383105.1 Hyphomicrobiaceae bacterium UBA4118 | reverse complement strand
CGCTCGGGGCCGCAGAGGCTGAAGCCTCGGCAGTCGACGGCGCGGCGGGAGCTGCTGGGGCGGCTGCACCAGACGGAACCGAGGGAGCGGCCGAAGCTTCGATTTGCGGCGTGGCGGCCGGTATTGCCGGCGTGAGCTCTTGAGGCGCGGTGGTCCTGAGCCACTCCTTCTCGCCGCAAAGCAGCCAGGCCTTGCAGCCCTTCAGGTTGATCTCCTTCCGCGACACCATCGTCAAGGTGGCGGCGTAGATGTGGCCATCCTCGGGATTGTAAATCTGGCCGGTCCAGGTATCTGGAGCGCTTGGGGCAAGCCCGCTGAAGATCGTCAGGCCCACGATCGGCCGGTCGCGCATCGAGGGATCCTCGTTGCGGACGTCGTGCAGAGCCTTACCCTTGCTGTCGTTGGGATCTTTGAGCCAGATGATCTTGGCGCAGAGCTGCGACTTGGCCTTGCCGCACTTGAAGACTTGAATCTTGGACTCGCGCTCCGCGTCCGGCTTGTACCAGTAGCCGGTGGGATCGGCAGAGGCCGCTTGGGACTGGCTGCAGGGAGCAAGAACGGCAGCGGTCACAAGTCCCATCGCCGCAGCGATCGCATGATGCCTCATAAGCACCTCCGTAATGAGTCGGGCCGCTGGCGCCATGCCGCCACGGCAATTGCTTTCTTTGCCCCCTGTCCCCGATGGGCCACTTTTGCGGCCCTTTTTTGCTCGGTGGAGGAACAGATCACACTACCCCCACCACCATTTCGGCCGGTTTTGCCGCCTTTGGCAAGGAATGCGTTTCCACTCCTTCCAGAATGGCCGCAACGCCCATGCCGCCGGCTGTGCAGATCGAGATCAAACCCCGTTTGCCGCCCTTACTATGCAGCAGTTTGGCCAGAACTGCCAAGATTCGTGCGCCAGTTGCCGCAAAAGGATGCCCGAAAGCTATTGACGAGCCCTTGACGTTGAGCTTCGCCCGGTCGATCGACCCAAGCGCCCCACTCCGCCCCAGACGGCGGCGGCAATAGTCCTCGGACTCCCATGCCTTCAACGTCGCTAACACCTGAGCCGCAAAGGCTTCGTGAATCTCATAGTAATCAAAGTCCTGAAGCGCAAGGCCGGTTTGCTTGAGAAGCTCGCTCACGACAAAGGTCGGCGCCATCAGAAGGCCTTCACCTTGAACAAAATCTACGGCCGAAGTGCGGCCTAGGCTGAGATAGGCCAGGACCGGAATTCCGCGCTTTGCCGCCCATTCCTCCGAGGCGAGCAAGACCGTGGAGGCGCCGTCGGTCAAAGGCGTGGAGTTGGCGGCAGTGATGGTGCCTTTGCCCGAACGGTCGAATACGGGCTTCAGCTCGGCCATCTTCTTCAGCGAAATGTCCTCGCGGAGGTTGTTGTCGCGGAAGATCCCGGCGCACGGGACGACGAGGTCGTCCATGAAGCCTTCGTCGTAGGCGGCGGCCGCCTTGCGATGGCTCTCATAGGCCAAAAGATCCTGTGCCTCGCGGGTGATGCCCCATTCCTTCGCCATCAGCTCGCAATGCTCGCCCATGCTGAGGCCGGTGCGCGGCTCGGAGATCGAGGGCGGCTGGGGCGCAAGCTCGGCGGGGGAGAAGCCCTTGAAGGCCTGAAGCTTCTGGCCAAAGCCGCGGGCGCGCGACAAGCGCACGAGGCGCTGGGCGAAACGCCGCTGAAATACGATCGGCGCGTCGCTGGTGGTGTCGGTGCCGAGCGAGATGCCACATTCGATCTGCCCGGTGGCGATCTTGGCGCCAAGCCCGAGCGCGCCCGAGAGGCTCGTGCCGCACGCCTGCATCATGGTGATGGCTGGCGTGGTGGGAGCAAGCGCGCTTCCGATCACCGCCTCGCGGGCGAGATTCCAGTCCTTGGCGTGGGTCACCACGGCGCCGCCGACCACCTCGTCGATATGGACGCCATGCAGCGCGAAGCGCTCGACGAGCCCGCCGAGCGCGGCCGTCAGCATGTCGAGATTGGTGAGTTCGGCGTAAGCCGTGTGCGAGCGGCAGAACGGGATCCTGACCCCGCCCAGCACCGCAACCCGCCGTAGTCCCGCTTGCGCCATGATGTCCCCCGCGGGCTCCCGTCCGTCTGTTTAGGCCGCCGCAGCTTTTGCTGCGGTCGCATGCTCTTGCGTGCGGCGGTAGTTGAGCGGGCCGCCGCGGAAGGGCGCAAAGCCCGTGCCGAAGATCACCCCGGCATCGACGTGATCGGCGCTGGCCACGATATTGTCGGCTAGCGCCCGCTCGGCTTCATCGAGCATGGGCTTCACCAACTCGCGGCCCAAGCGCTCGAGCTCGGCATCGTCGTAATGGGCTTCCTCGCGCTTGGGCTTGCCCTGCTCCCAGACGTAAAACCCCTCTCCCGTCTTCTTGCCGAGCTTGCCCTGCTTCACGAGGCTCGTCAGCAGATTGTCAGTCTTGGGCGCGAGGTTCAGCTCCTCGCCGACATGGTCGGCGATGTCGAGCCCGACCATGTCCATGAGCTCGAGTGGCCCCATGGGCATGCCGAACTTCATCGCCGCCTGATCGATCTTCTCGCGCGGCTCGCCTTGCTGGTAGCGGCGCACTGCCTCCATCATGTAGGGCGCGAGCACGCGGTTGACGAGGAAGCCCGAGCAGCTCTTCACGATCAGCGGCAGCTTGTTGATGGCGGTGACGAAGGCGCAGGCCTTGCGCACCTCCGCCTCACGCGTTCCCTCTCCGCGCACGACCTCGACCAGAGGCAGTTGGGCTACGGGATTGAAGAAATGCAGCCCGACCAGGCGCCCCGGATCGGCGAGCGGCTTGGCGATGTCCTCTAGCCGCAGCGAGGAGGTGTTGGTGGCGAGCACGGCGCCCGGCTTCACCTCTTTCTCCAACTGCTGAAAGAGCTTCTGCTTGATGTCGAGCCTCTCGACGATCGCCTCGATGACCACGTCGGCGTGCTTCACATGCTTGCCTTTGGGGTCGGCGATGAGCCGCGCCACGGCGGCATCGATGGCGAGCGGGGAGCGGAGATTGCGCTTGAACAGGCCCTTGGCGCGGGCGAGCGCCTTGGCGATCTGCGCCTCGTCGAGATCCTGAAGGCTCGCCTGCATGCCCGAGACCACGCACCAGGCGGCGATGTCTCCGCCCATGGTGCCCGCCCCGACGACATGCACCCTGAGCGGCTTGAAGCCGTCTTTGGGCGCCTCGTCCTTCAGCATCTCCGAAAGCTTGAACACGCGGCGCAAGTTGCGCGAGGCCTCGCTCGCCATCAGCGGCGTGAACATCTCCGTCTCGGCAATCCGCATGCTGATGGGGTCGTCGCCGTAATGCTCGAAGAGCTCGATGAGGCGGAACGGCGCGGGGTAATGCTCCTCGCGCACCTTGGCCGCCGTCTTGGCGCGCATCTGCTTGGCGAGCATTCCGCGCACGGGCTGCTTCAGCATCAGCCGCTTCCACCACGGCGCGCCCTTGGAGCGGCGCTTCTGCAACACCGCTTTGCGCGCGGCCCAGCGGAGATTGTGGTGGGTCGGCACGAGCTGATCGACGAGGCCGATGGCCTTGGCGGCAGTTGGGCGCAGCATCCGCCCCGTGAGCATGGCGGTCATGGCGTCCATGGGGCCGGCGAGCTGGATGGACCGCACCGTGCCGTTCAGGCCGGGGAAGATGCCGAGCTTCACCTCGGGAAAGCCGAGCCGCGTCCCCTCCTCGCGATCGGCGATGCGGTAGCTGCAGGCAAGAGCGAGCTCGAG
>DFXC01000179.1:16939-23183 GCA_002383105.1 Hyphomicrobiaceae bacterium UBA4118 | reverse complement strand
CATTACGGGCTTGCTCATCTCGACACCGGCAAGCTCTACCGCGCGGTGGCGCGCGACACCTTGGCGAAGGGCGGCGACCCCTCCGACGCCGATGCGGCCCTCGCGGCCGCGATTGCGCTCGACCCCAAGACTCTTGCCGACCCGGCCCTGATCGACGGCAAGCTCGGCGAGGCGGCGTCTCTCGTCGCCCGCCATCCGGAGGTGCGTAATGCGCTTCTCGCCTATCAGCGCAGTTTCGCGCAAGCGAAGCCCGGCGCCGTCCTCGACGGCAGGGACATCGGTACGGTTATCTGTCCCGACGCCGAGGTGAAATTGTTCGTGACAGCGACGCCGGAGGAGCGCGCCCGCCGCTGCTTTCTTGAGCTGAAGCGGGCCGGGATGGCCGTTTCCGAGGAGGATGTGCTTGCCGATATCAGGCGCCGCGACGAGCGCGACAAGGGCCGGGCCACGGCCCCCTTGGCCCGCGCGGAAGACGCAGTCTTGCTCGACACCACGAATTTGGATATAGACGCCGCGTTCAGGGCAGCCATCGATTTGATCGATGCTGCGATGGGCCATGCAGGGCAAGCCGGTTGAGGCGGGGCCCATTTCGCATTGGCACACCACTTTTCGATGTTTTCCGCGGACGAGAAAGCGGAGGCAGGCGGCGGCCGAGAACGGGCTTGCTGCCACCGGCTTTCACGACGCTCGCCGCGACTGAGGCAGGAGACTGGTATGATGGGACGGCGAGTAGGAGCCTAGATGAACGAGCCGCAAGCAAGCATAAGCCATCCGAGCCGCGACGAGTTCGCCGCCCTTCTGGAGGAGTCGCTCACCGGAACGGCGCTCCAGGAAGGCAGTGTCATCAAGGGCACCATCGTCGCCATCGAGAAAGACGTCGCCGTCATCGACGTCGGGCTTAAGACCGAAGGCCGCATCCCCCTTAAAGAGTTCGGCATTTCCGGTCGGGCCGCCAATCTTCATGTCGGCGATGAGGTCGACGTGTATCTCGAGCGTGTCGAGAACTCGGCCGGCGAGGCGGTGCTGTCGCGCGAGAAGGCGCGGCGCGAGGAGAGCTGGACTAGGCTCGAGGAGAAATACAAAGCCGGCGAGCGCGTCGAGGGCGTGATCTTCAATCGCGTCAAGGGCGGCTTCACCGTCGATCTCGACGGCGCCGTGGCCTTCCTTCCGGGAAGCCAAGTCGACATCCGCCCCATCCGCGACGTGGGCCCCTTGATGAACCAGCCGCAGCCCTTCCAGATCCTGAAAATGGATCGGCGCCGCGGCAATATCGTCGTGTCGCGCCGCTCGGTGCTCGAGGAGACCCGCGCCGAGAAGCGGAGCGAGATCGTGGCCCGCCTCGAAGAGGGCCAGGTCATCGACGGCGTGGTCAAGAACATCACCGACTATGGCGCCTTCATCGATCTTGGCGGCATCGACGGGCTCCTGCATGTGACCGACATGGCATGGAGGCGCGTCACCCATCCAAACGAGATCGTGAATGTCGGCGACACGGTGAAGGTGCAGATCATCCGCATCAACCCCGAGACCCAGCGCATCAGCCTCGGCATCAAACAGCTCGAGGCGGACCCGTGGCAGGGCATTGCCGCCAAATATCCGGTGGGCTCGCGATTCAAGGGGACGGTCACCAACATCACCGACTACGGCGCCTTCGTCGAGCTGGAGCCCGGCGTCGAGGGTCTGATCCACGTCTCGGAGATGAGCTGGACCAAGAAGAACATCCATCCCGGCAAGATCATCTCGACCAGCCAAGAGGTCGAGGTTCAGGTGCTCGAGGTTGATCCCGACAAGCGCCGCATCTCGCTCGGGCTGAAGCAGACCCAGGAGAACCCGTGGGTCGCGTTTGCCGCCAACCACCCGCCCGGCAGCAATATCGAGGGCCAGATCCGCAACATCACCGAGTTCGGGCTGTTCATCGGGCTCGACAGCGGCATCGACGGCATGGTGCATCTGTCGGACCTCGATTGGACCAAGCCCGGCGAGGACGCTCTCAAGGGCTATAAGAAGGGCGATACCGCCAAGGCAGTGGTGCTTGAGGCCGATTCCGAGAAGGAACGCATCAGCCTCGGGATCAAGCAGCTCACCCCCGATCCGTTCGCCTCGGGCGCCCCGAGCACCAAGTTCAAGAAGGGCCTGCGGGTGACCTGCGAGGTGCTCCAGGTCAAGGACAACGGCATCGAGGCCAAGCTTCTCGACCACGATCTCACCACCTTCATTCGCCGGTCTGACCTCTCGCGCGACCGCTCCGAGCAGCGGCCTGACCGCTTCGGCGTCGGCGAGAAGTTCGATGGCGTGGTGACCCAGGTCGATGCCAAGGCGCGCAAGGTCTCCGTGTCGATCAAGGCTCTCGAGATCGCCGAGGAGAAGGAGGCCGTCGCCCAATATGGCTCGACCGACTCCGGCGCTTCGCTGGGAGACATCCTCGGCGCCGCGCTGAACAAGGCTAAGGGGGACGAGGGCGAGGAAACCGCCGCCGCCAAGCCCAAGCGCAAGCGCGCCGCCAAGGGCGAGGACGAGCCCGGCACCTCGCTGGAAGAATGAGCCGGGCCGCGCAGCGCCGCCCGATCGCAGTCTTGACGCCTGGGCCGGCGGCAAATCCTTGAGCGAGGGTCCATGGTTCTCGACGCCGAAAGCGTGATCGACCGCCGCCGCCTCAAGCGGCGGCTGACGATGTGGCGGATCGCGGCGGTCATGCTCGGGCTCCTCTTGATCGGAGCGCTGCTGTTGAGCGACAAGCAGGTCGCGGCCACGGCCGGCATCCTGCCGCACATCGCCCGCGTCGACATCAGCGGCGTAATCACCGACGACCGCAAGATGAGCGAGCTCCTCGACAAGGTCGGCAAGGCCGATCAGGTCAAGGCCGTCATCCTCGACATCAATAGCCCGGGCGGCACCACGACCGGCGGTGAGGCCATGTACGCCGCCGTCCGCCGCCTCGCCGGCAAGAAGCCCGTGGTGGCCGTGTGCGGGACGCTCGCCACCTCCGCCGCCTATATCGTGGCCCTCGCCACCGACCGCATCTTCGTCTACGGCAACACCATCACCGGCTCCGTCGGCGTGATCTTCCAATGGGTCGATGTGACCGAGCTCATGCACACCATCGGCGTCAAGGTCGAGGAGGTGAAGAGCGGCCCCTTGAAGGCGGTGCCGAGCCCGTTCGAGCCGGCCGACGAGAAGGCGCGCGCGCTGTCCGAGGAGATGGTGCAGGAGGCCAAGGTCTGGTTCGTCGACCTGGTCGCCAAGCGTCGCGATATCGATCCTCAGTCGATCCCGGGGCTGACCGATGGCCGCATCTATTCCGGGCGCCAGGCCGTGGAGCTGAAGCTCGTCGACGAGATCGGCGACGAGAGGTCGGCGGTCGCCTGGCTGCACAAGGAGCGTAAGGTTCCGGCCGGCTTGAAGATCGTCGATTGGAAGCCCGAGACCGAAACCTTTGGCCTGTTTGGCTGGCTGTTTCAGTCGCTGGCCGGCGCAGTCGGCATTTCGGCCGAGAGAATTTCCGGTCTCGTGAGTCAAATCTCGGCAACCCTAAAGCTTGACGGTCTTGTTTCTGTTTGGCACCCTGCGTCCAGCTAGTGGGGGGCTTGCGTGGGCCATTGAGGCTGCCGGTCGGGTGGGGCGTATCATGATCAAGTCGGAGCTGATTCAGCGGGTGGCCGGCGCCAATCCGCATCTCTTCCACCGCGACGTGGAGCGCATCATCAACATTGTCCTCGATGAGATCACCGGCGCGCTCGCGCGCGGCGACCGGGTGGAGCTGCGCGGCTTCGGCGCCTTCACCGTGAAGCACCGCGCCGCACGGCAGGGACGCAATCCGCGCACCGGGGACACGGTCTTCGTGGAGGACAAATACGTGCCCTTCTTCAAGACCGGCAAGGAGCTGCGCGAGCGGCTGAACCCTGACGGCGACGACTAGCGGTCGTAAGCGAAGCCTCTGGCGATTCTCGAAGGAGCGGCCATGTGGCGTAAGCTCATCCTGGCAATCGTGGTGGTTCCGCTCGGCGTCGTGCTCGTTGCCCTTGCCGTGGTCAACCGCAAGCCTGTCGACCTCGTTCTCAACCCCTTCGGCGGCAGTGAGCCCGGCCTTTCCGCCGAGGCTCCGCTGTTCCTGCTTCTGCTAGGCGCCTTCGCGCTCGGTCTCGTCGTGGGCGGCATTGCCACCTGGGCCGGCCAGGGCAAATGGCGGCAGTTGGCGCGGGAGGAAGCCCGCGAGGCGCGTGACTGGCGCCGCCAGGCCGACCGGCTGGAGAAGGAGCTTGAGGGCCTCGACGCCTCCCCCCACCGCGCCCGCCTGCCCGCGGATTAGCAATCTCATGTTGCAGTGCGGTGGACTTGGGCCCCCGGATTTCATAGGGTGGCCCCGCGCGGAGCCTAAAGGGCCGCCGCAACCCTCATCCGAGAGCCTCGAGAGTGTCGGTCAAGGTCAAAATCTGCGGCGTGCGGACGCCTGCCATCGTCGAGGAAGCGGCTGACGCCGGCGCCGACTTTGTCGGGCTCGTCCTCTTTGCCAAGAGCCCGCGCCATATCGAACTGGAAGAGGCCCGCGTCCTTGCTGCCGTCGCCCGCGGCAGGATCGGCACGGTCGCCGTCATGGTCGATCCTGAGGATGACTTGGTCGATGGCGTGCTTGCGAGGGTCGGCCCCGATTTCCTTCAGCTCCACGGCAGCGAGACCCCTGAGCGGGTCGCAGCCATCAAAGCCCGCACCGGGCTGCCCGTGATGAAGGCCATTCCTGTGGCTGACGCCGCCGATCTGGCCGACGCCGGCGACTATGCGGCAAGCGCCGACTACATCCTGTTCGATGCCAAGCCGACGCAAGATGCGCGCCTTCCCGGCGGCAACGGTCTTCCCTTCGACTGGCAGGTCCTCGCCGGGCTCGCGCCGCCCTTCGCGCTCTCAGGCGGCTTGACCCCCGACAATGTCGGCGAGGCGATCAGGCTGACCGGCGCTTCCTTGGTCGACGTCTCCTCTGGCGTCGAGCGCGCCGTCGGCGAAAAGGATGCAAGGCTGGTGAGAAGCTTCATTGAGGCGGCCAAAGCTGCCGTCCCGCAACGACGGGCCAAGGCGTCATGAGCACGGTCACCGAGACTCCCCGCAACACCTACCGCACCGGGCCCGACGAGCGCGGTCATTTCGGCCTTTATGGCGGCCGCTTCGTCGCCGAGACGCTGATGCCTCTCGTCCTCGATCTGGAGCGGGCCTATACGCAAGTCAAGGCCGACCCGAAATTCCAGAAGGAGATGGACGGCCATCTCGCAACTTACGTTGGAAGGCCGTCCCCGCTCTATTTCGCCGAGCGGCTCACTCAGCACTGCGGCGGCGCGAAAATCTATTTCAAGCGCGAGGAGCTCAATCACACCGGCGCGCACAAGGTCAACAATGTGCTTGGCCAGATCATGCTGGCCCGGCGCATGGGCAAGAGGCGCATTATTGCCGAGACCGGCGCGGGCATGCACGGCGTCGCAACTGCGACTTTGTGCGCCAAGTTCGGTCTGCCTTGCATCGTCTACATGGGTTCGGTGGACATCGAGCGGCAGAAGCCGAACGTGCTGAGGATGAAGATCCTCGGTGCCGAGGTCCGCGCCGTCGAGTCGGGTTCCAAGACGCTGAAGGACGCAATGAATGAGGCGTTGCGCGACTGGGTCGCCAATGTGCACGACACCTTCTACTGCATCGGCACCGTGGCGGGCCCGCACCCCTATCCGGCGATGGTGAGAGATTTCCAGTCGATCATTGGCCGGGAAACGCGCGAGCAGATCGCGGCGGCGGAAGGCCGTCTGCCTGATTCGCTGATCGCCTGCATCGGCGGCGGCTCCAACGCCATGGGCCTGTTCCATCCGTTCCTTGACGAGCGCTCAATCGAAATCTACGGCGTGGAAGCAGCTGGTCTTGGGCTCAAGAGCGGCAAGCACGCGGCCTCGATCGCCGGCGGCAGACCGGGCGTGCTGCATGGCAATCGCACCTATCTCTTGATGAACGACGATGGCCAGATCGAGGAGGCGCATTCGATCTCCGCCGGCCTCGATTATCCCGGCATCGGCCCCGAGCATGCCTGGCTGCATGACATGGGCCGGGTGCAATTCCTCTCTGCGACTGACGACGAAGCGGTGGCGGCATTCCAGCTTTGCAGCAAGCTCGAAGGCATCATCCCGGCCCTTGAGCCGGCGCATGCGCTGGCTCGTGTGTTCGACCTGGCGCCAACGAAGCCGAAGGATCACCTGATGGTGGTCAATCTCTCCGGCCG
>DFXC01000179.1:874-16674 GCA_002383105.1 Hyphomicrobiaceae bacterium UBA4118 | reverse complement strand
GGGGATAAGGACCTGGCTTCGGTCGAAGCCTTCCTTGAGAAGAGAGCTTGACAGCGATGATTGAAACAGCGCTGCACCGCATGAGCGCAACCCGCATCGACAGACGGTTCGCTGAATTGAAGCGGGAGGGGCGCGCGGGGCTCGTCGCCTTCGTCACCGCCGGCGATCCCGATCAGGCAACCTCGCTCGCCATCCTCAAGAGCCTGCCGGCGGCCGGCGCCGACATCATCGAGCTCGGCATGCCGTTCTCGGACCCCATGGCCGACGGCCCGGCCATCCAGGCGTCGTCGCAGCGCGCCCTGAAATCGGGGCAGACCATGGCCAAGACGCTGGCCATGGTTAAGGCCTTCCGCGCCGAGGACGACACGACCCCCATAGTGCTTATGGGCTACTACAACCCCATATATGTGTCTCCCGTGGATCGCTTCATCGCCCACGCGGTCGAAGTCGGAGTCGATGGTCTGATCGTGGTTGACATGCCGCCAGAGGAGGACGCCGAGCTTCGCCCGGCCGCGAAGGAAGCGGGCCTCAACTTCATTCGGCTCGCCACGCCCACGACCGACGCGCGGCGCCTGCCCGCCGTGCTCGCCAATACATCGGGCTTCGTCTATTACGTCTCGATCGCAGGCATCACCGGCACCGCGGCGCCCGATATCGGGGCGGTCAGGGCCCATGTCGGGCGTATCAAGGCGCATACGAGCCTGCCCATCGCGGTCGGCTTCGGGGTGAAGACGGAAGCGCAGGTGAGCGCGCTGGCCGGGCTCGCCGAGGGCGTGGTGGTGGGCTCGGCCCTGGTCACTGCCATCGCTCAGAGCCTCGATGACGAGGGCAAGGCGACACGCGCGACGAAACCGCAAGTGCTGGCGCTTGTCGAGCGTCTTGCCGCGGCGCTCCGTCACCCGGCCGAAGCCGCGGCGCTCTAGGCGCTGGAATGCCATGGTAGTGATTGTCCCTTTGAGGGTTCTGTAGAGCCGTGAACTGGATCAACAGTGTCGTAAGGCCCAAAATCCGCAGCATCCTTCGCAAGAAGGAGATGCCGGACAATCTTTGGGTGAAGTGCCCCGAGACGGGGCAGATGATCTATTACAAGGACCTCGAAGCCAACCAGTTCGTGGTGCCCGGCTCCAACTATCATTGGCGCATGACCGCCTCGGCGCGGCTCAAGTTTTTGTTCGACAACGCCGAATACGAAACCTTGCCGCTGCCCGAGGTGCCCCTGGATCCGCTCAAGTTCCGCGACGAGCGCCGCTATACCGACAGGCTCAAAGATGCCCGCAGCAAGACCGGCCTTGCCGATGCCGTGCTGGCCGGCGCCGGCCGCCTCGACGGTCAGAGAATCGTCGCCGCGGTGCAGGATTTCGACTTTCTCGGCGGCTCACTCGGCACCGCCGCAGGCGAAGCGGTGATCACGGCCATGCGCACAGCGGTCAAGCGCGAGACGCCGTTCATCTTGTTTGCCGCCTCAGGCGGCGCGCGCATGCAGGAAGGTATCCTCTCGCTGATGCAGATGCCGCGCACCACCGTCGCGGTGCAGGAGCTGCGCGAGTCGAGGCTCCCTTACGTCGTGGTGCTGACCCACCCCACGACCGGCGGGGTGACGGCTTCCTACGCCATGCTCGGCGACATCCAGATTGCCGAGCCGGGGGCACTGATCGGCTTTGCCGGGCCGCGGGTCATCGAGCAGACCATTCGCGAGCAGCTCCCCAACGGCTTCCAGCGCGCTGAATATCTCTACGACCATGGCATGGTCGATATGGTGGTGCACCGCCACGCTTTGCGCGGCACGCTCGCCCGCATCTGTCATATCTTGACCCACCGCCTACCGGGATGCGAAGTCGCGGTCTCCGAGCCGATTGACGGCAAAGTGGCGCTCAGGGCGCCCCCCTCAACCATCACCCTCGGCGGCAATGGCCTCGACACCGCAATGCTGGACGACGATGAGGGCTTGACCGGCGGCGCCGGCAATGGCGCTAATCCTAACCCGCCGCACGGCACCTGAAGGCTCGAGGGCTTGACCACATTACCCCACAGCGCCGGGCGCCCCTCGCCCCGCCCAAGAGCCAGCGCGAGCGAGACGCTGCTCGAGCGGCTGAAGAAGCTGCACCCGCAATCGATCGATCTGTCGCTTGGGCGCATCGAGCGCCTGCTCGCGGCGTTGGATCATCCCGAGAAGAAGCTGCCGCCGGTGGTGCATGTCGCCGGCACCAACGGCAAGGGCTCGTTCATCGCTTTCACGCGCGCCATCGCGGAAGCGCTCGGCAAGGGCGTGCACGTTTATACCTCGCCGCATCTCGTCAATTTTCACGAGCGCATCGTGCTGTCGGGACCGCACGGCGCGAGCCCCATCGCCGAGGACATGCTGGTCGATTGCCTCGCCCGCGCCGAGGCCGCCAATGGCGGCGAGCTCATCACCTTGTTCGAGATCACCACGGCGGCGGCCTTCCTTGCCTTCGCGGAGGTGCCGGCCGATCTGCTGCTGCTCGAGACGGGGCTGGGCGGAAGGCTCGACGCGACCAACGTCGTGAACAAGCCTCTGCTGACCTCGATCACGCCGATCTCCATCGATCACGTCTCTTTCCTCGGCGACACGGTGACGGCCATCGCCGGCGAGAAGGCCGGCATCCTGAAGCCGGGCGTCCATTGTGTGGTGGGGCGTCAAGAGCGAGAGGCATTCCAGGTAATCGAGCGCTGCGCCGAGGCAATCGGCGCGCCCCTCCACGTCGCCGGCCGCGACTTCGACATGTACGAGCAGCACGGGCGCCTCGTCTTCCAGACGCCGTCGCATCTGCTCGATCTCCCGTTGCCGCGCCTCAACGGACGCCACCAGATCGACAATGCCGGCGCGGCCATCGCCGGCGCGAGCATCCTGTTCGGAGACGCCCTCACCACCCGCGCGCTCGAGCATGGGCTGACCCATGCCGAATGGCCGGCAAGGCTCGAGCGCCTCGCGATCGGCGGGCTCCATGCTTATGTGGAGGAGGGGACCGAGATTTGGCTTGATGGCGGGCATAATGCGGCCGCCGGCCAAGTCATTGCGCCTGCCCTTGCCGAGCTCGACGAGCGCGTTCCCCGTCCCGTGCATCTCATCTTCGGCATGATGGAGACGAAGGACGCCCATGCCTTCATCGCCCCGTTCAAGGGCCTTGTCGAGCGCGTCTATACGGTGCCGGTACCGGACGAGCCCAACGCCTTCAGCGCCGAGGCCCTGGCCGAGATCGCCTCAGCCGAAGGCTTCGAGGTGGTGGCCGCGAACAGCGTGCCGCACGCGCTTTTGAGGTCGCAGGCGGCACTTCATGGGCCCGGGCGCGTGCTGATCTGCGGCTCGCTCTATCTTGCGGGCCACGTGCTCAGGCTGCACAGATAGGTAGGGAGGTTTAGATGCGGCAGGAATTGCTCTTCGTGGTCGTCATGGCTGGGTTTCGTCCGTCTCGATCAGGCGAGAGCTGAGGCGCTGCCCGCCGAGGTCGGCGAATGCAGCGAGACGACGATCGAGGACATCGGATATCGGCTGGGAGATCCCGATAGCGGCAGCGCCATCAGCTATGCCAATGGCGGCGTCCAGGTCTCCTACGACACGATCCCTGAGATCCATCGCTCCCGGGTCGGCGATGAGGTGAAGCTCTGCCTGGTCAGCGTTCCTGAGGATTGCCCGCCCGGCGATGATCGCGGCAAGGTCTACAGCGCCAACCAATCTCCGCACTGGCGAAAGTTGGGAGGCGCCGGACTCGCAGCACGCGGCGGCGCGTGAGCCGCGACGCAAAAACGTGGATAGCCGGGACAAGCCCGGCCATGACGAAAACCAATTCTGTTGCGAAGAGCTAAGCCCCGACTTTGATCGCGCCGTTGATCCAGGCGGCGAGATGGTTCTTCGGATAGGCGCCCTTGAGCGTGCCGGCGACCTCGCCGTCCTTGAACAGGATCAGCGTCGGGATCGCCCGCACATTGTAGAAGGAGGGCGTGCGCGGATTCTCGTCGATATTGAGCTTGGTGATGCGCACCTTGCCGCCGAGCTCTTTGGCGATCTCTTCGAGCGCGGGCGCAATCTGCCGGCACGGTCCGCACCATTCGGCCCAGAAGTCGACGACCACGGGGGTCGCGGATTTGAGGACCTCGGTCTCGAAGGTGTCGTCGGAAACCTTTTCAGTTGCCATTTGCTTCTCCTAATCGCCGGCAGCACCAAGGTAACGACCGGTCTTCCTCGTCGATCTGCGAAACTAGGTATGCACCCCCATGGCGTCAAGGCTCGCGGCGGCGCTGCCTGAGGCGGTCTTCGGCGGCATCAAGCGAAGTTGATGGAATCTCCATGAGTCGCGGGCCGTCGGTCCACAGCAGCGCGGCGCGCAAAGAGCGCCCCGGGAACAGACCCTTCAAGGCAACCCGGTAGGCGGCAAGCTGGGCGATATAGGCCGGGGCCACCTCCTCAGGCGTCGCCGGCGGCGGCCGGTTGGTCTTGTAGTCGAGGATGAGAAGGTCGTGGGTGAGCACGGCGAGCCGGTCGATCTGACCTTCGAGATCGAAGGCGTTCTCGCCCTCGCCGATCCTTGCCACCACCGGCACCTCGGCAAGGCTCCCTGGCTGAAAGAGGGGCGCAAAGCGGGGATTCCCGACAAGGGCGAGGCTCTCCGCCACAATCTCGTCTTTCAGCTCTTGGGGAAGGCTTGACCCACGCACGGCGACAAAGGCCCTGGCGGCCCTCTCCTGGTCGTTTGGCCCCACCTCCGGCAAATGCTGCAACAAGGCGTGTACGAGCCGCCCCCGGGCGTAGCGGCTGCTTTGGCTGAGCGCCCTCGGCCCAAGCGGCGGCTGCTCGCCCTCGGCCCGTTGCTCCCCGCCTTCCAGCCCAAGAGCGAGCCGCGATGGCGCGAGCTTCGGCCGTGAACGCTCAGGCTTAGCAGGGGTGAGCGCCCAGGCAGGCAGCGGCGGGGCAGCGCGCCGCTCGCGTTCGGCGTCTTCGCCCTTCGGCGGTTTCGTCTGAGGGCTTTCCATCCTTCGGACTTGCGTGCCGTCGGGGCTCGCGACCTCGGCGAGAAGCCCGCCCAGCCCGTCCTTGACGAGCTCGTACCATGAGCCCCCCTCGGGCTTTTCTTTCAGGCCCTGCCAGCCGCAGACATAGAGCCTGTCCCGCGCTCGCGTCATGGCGACATAGAGCAGGCGGTGATATTCCCTGCGATCGGCGTCATCTGCCGCGGCCTTGCTGACTTCCAGTGCCGCGAGCTTCGAGTGCCCCGCAGGGGGCCACACGATATGCTCCACCTCACCCAGAGGCTCGCCCGCTCTCGGCAAGGGGAACAGTCTCGGCCAATGCGGCCGAACGTTCATGCAGGTGTCGGGCAGGAACACGATCGGCGCCTGCAAGCCCTTGGCGCCATGCACCGTCATGATGCGGACCTCGTCGCGGTCCTGCTCCATGTCGCGCTTGATCTCGACGTCGCCGCCGCGCAGCTGATCGACGAAGCCTTGCAGCGACGGCGCAGCCTCGCGGTCATAGGCGAGAGCGACGTCGAGGAACTCATCGATCGCCTCCGCCGCCTCCGGCCCGAGCCTGACGAGCATGCGCTCACGCATCCTTTGACCCTCGGCGCCGAGCAGCTCCGAGAAGAACTCGTAAGGCGGCAGCAGATCCGCGCGGGAGAGCCAGGCGCTCAAGCGCCGATGCGCCTCGGTGAAGCGCGCATCGGTGCCTGCCTTGTCCTTGAGCGCAGACCGCAGCGAATGTGGCCGCTGATAGGCGAGGTCGAACAGAGCGTCGTCGTCGAGTCCGAACAGCGGGCTCTTCAGCACGACGGCGAGCGCGAGATCGTCCTCAGGCATCAGCAGCACGTCGGCGAGCGCGACGAGGTCCTGCACGGCGAGCTGGTCCATCAGCTTCATGCGGTCGGCGCCGGCGACCGGCACGCCCTCGCGCTTGAGCGCGCGGATCATCGGCGTGGTGAAGGGGTCGCGCCGGCGGACGAGGATCAGGACGTCGCCCGCTTTCACCTTGCGGCCTTCGGAAAGAAGCTTCTCGCCCGAAACAAGCCAATGCTTGATGAGCGCGGCGATGCGTCGGCACAGCTGATCAACCGAGCGTGCGCCGGCCGTGCTATCGTTCCAGGGCTCGAAGGGCTCTGCCTGCTCGACCTCCTCCTCGGCCAACGGCTCCCACAGCTCGACCAGCCCGGCATCGCCCTGCCGGAAGGCGTGATGCTTGATGACCGAGTTCTCGACGAAGACGAGGCCGCTTGCGGCGGCCGGCTTGGCGAATACCGCGTCAACGGCGTCGAGCACCGGCGCGGTCGAGCGGAAAGAGAGATTGAGCGGGACTTGATGGAAGCCGAGCCCCGCCGCCTCAGCCCTGCGCTGGAAGGCGCGGCCGACTTCGCCGAACCGCGCCGGGTCTGCGCCCTGGAAAGAGTAGATCGACTGTTTCTCATCGCCCACGGCGAACAGCGTGCGCGGCCGTTCGCTCGCACCGGCACCGGCGAAGAACTCCTCTGCCAGGCGCTCGACAATCGCCCATTGCGCCGGGTTCGTGTCCTGCGCCTCGTCGACCAGGATATGATCGACGCCGCCGTCGATCTTGTACAGCACCCAGGCTGCGGCGCCCGCGCGCGCGAACAGATTGAGCGCCTTGACGATCAGATCGTCATAGTCGAGCGCGGCCTCGCCGCGCTTCCGCCGCTCGTAATCGCTCATGATCGCGTCGGCGAGGAGGAGCACGGCGCCGCTCGCTTCCGCCACGCGGAGATGCGCAAGCTTGTCCTTGAGATGAGCGAACTCGGTCTGTGCACAATCGAGCATGGCTGCGATCACCGGCTCGGTCTTGGCGAAGCCCTTGCTGCAAACCTGTGCTCTGGCCTCTCCCCCGCCTTTCAGGAACACAAGCTCCAACGCCGCCGCCCGGTTCTCTGTCTCGCTTTTCCTGGCACGGCGCAGATTGATTTCGGCCTCCTTGTCGAGCTTCTTATCCGACGCGAAATGGAAGAACGCGGCTAGCGCGGAGTCGATCCTCTCGTCGTTAAGCACAGTCGCCATCTCGGCGATCAGCGCCTCCTCGTCGGCCTCTGCGACACCGAGCAGGCGCTTGAGCGCAAGACATTCCTCCTCGGCCCAGTCGGCGCGGCCGTCATGATAGGCCGTCATGCGCTCCATCTCGGCGCGCTTTCCGAGTACGGCGTCGACGGCCTTGCGCAAAGAAAACTCGCTCGTCATCGCGATGACCGTGCCGAGCGCGTGACCGAGCGCGCCGTTCCTGTCCTCTGCGGCGCGCGCGATCACCGCGTCGAAGGCCGCCTTGCGCAGCAACGCCTGCCCGCGCTCGTCAAGCACGGCGAAATGCGGCGTCACCTGCGCTTCGAGCGGGAAGCGCTGCAACAGGCGCTCGCAGAAGCCGTGAATGGTGTGGATCTTGAGCCCGCCTTTGGCTTCGAGCGCCCTGGCGAACAGGCGTCGCGCGTTGCGCAAGTCGTCTTCTTCCGGCGCGCGCCTGAGCAGCAAGACAAGCTCTTCGCGCAACGCCTCCTGGGACATCGTAGCCCACTCGGCAAGATCATGGAGCAGGCGGTTCTGCATCTCCGCCGCCGCCGTCTTGGTGTAGGTCAGGCAGAGAATCGATTCGGGTCTGAAGCACGCGAGCAGGAGTCTTAGCACGCGCTTGACCAGCACCTCGGTCTTGCCTGTGCCGGCGCTCGCGGACACCCAGGCCGAAGCTCCAGGATCAGAAGCGCGGGCCTGATTCTTGTCGGTTTCCTCGGGAAGCGATGGGCGGGCGCTCATCGGATGTCCTCGTCGAGCTCTTGCGTGAGCCATTCCTGGATGCGGGCGAGCTGGGCGTAATCGTCATAGTCGTAGGCGCGCGTGAACGCCCCGCCCCGCCGCCGCTTCACCTCGTAGGGCATGGCCCGATCGCCGTAGTGCGCGATGAGCGTGACCAGCTTCGCGCGCGCCTCGGCGGCGAGATCCGGCGCCGGCTTATTTCCGGCTTGGCACTCGCTGCCGCCCTCGGACCGTCCCGATGCGCCGATATAGGTGAGGGCGCTGACCGCGCGGGACCCAAGCGCGGCAAAGCCGCCGCCTTCGGCGATCACCGCTTCGAGCGGAAGCTGCGGGGCTGACAACTCATCGACATGCTTAGGGGCAGGCAGGGTGCTTCCGGTCTTGTAGTCGTAGATCGCGACGCTCCCGTCCTCGCTCGCATCGATCCGGTCGGCACGCGCGGTGAGGCGAAAGCCCTCGACAATGTCGAGCGCGCCCTCGACCTCGGTATAGGTGGTGATGCCGCAGAAGCGGCGCACTGGCTCAGTCGCGGCGAACCAGCGCGCGAAACGCTGGAAGCTCGGCCGCCAGAAGGCCTCGACCATTGGCGACCCGCCAAGCTCGGCGAAATGCCGATCGGCCCGCGCCATCAGCTCCCCATAGATGTCGGCCGGCAGTGTGTTCGGATGCTCGCGCGCGAAATCGTGCAGCGACTTATGCACGATCTGGCCGCGCAAGGCCGGGTCTGGCTCAGTGCCGAGCGGCTTCAGCCTCTCGAGCTTGAGAATGTTGCGCGCGAAGATCTCGTAGGGATTGGCGATCCATTTCTCGATGCGCGTCACGCTCAGACTGCGCGGCCGGGCATCGACCGGAGGGCAGGGACGCGGCGGCTTGGCCGGCTCGAATGTGGGCGCGCGGTCGCGCTCCCGCGCCCATTCGACCCAAGGCAGCTCGGGCGCGATGCGGTGCTCGAGCTTGGCCGCCTCGACGAGCGCGAGCAGCCGCTGCAGCCAGCGCGAGGCGACGGTCGGCACGCCGTCCACTTTGAGCGCGCGGGTGAGATAGACCGTGCCGGCGCCAAGTGCTTGGGCGAAGTCGTGAGCGGCAAGCCCATTGCGCCGCTCAGGCGGGGACAGTCCGAGCTTCTCGCGCATGGGACGGCTGAGCCAGGGGCCGGCCTCTTGCGGCCGTGGCCACACACCTTCGTTGAGGCTGCCGAGGATCATGACATCGGGCTGCTGGAGCCGTGCCTCGAGCGGGCCCCAGATGAAGAGCCGCGGATGGAGCGAGGCAGCTGGCCGCACGACCCCGCCGGCAAGGAGGGTTCGATAGAAGGGAGGGTAGTCGGCAGCTTCCATGGTGAGGTTGCGGCCTGCGTCGATCAGCTCGGCGAGCAGCACCGACAAGGCTTCCCCGGCATCGCCTTGCCACAGGCTGGACGAGGAGCTGTCTCGATCGCACGCCAAAGCTTCGGCGGTCTGCGCATGGGCGTCGGCGAGGCGTGCCGCTTTGTGCTCGGAGTCGTCCGCGAACAGGGCCGCCAGCGGCGCGAAGGCGGCTTCGAGGTCCGCGACGAGCTTGAGCGCGGTGGCCTGCTCATGCTCGCTAATCGTTGAGCGGCGGCGCTTACCGTCTCCGCGTGCGGCCTCGAGTGCTGCCAGCGCACCGGCGAGCCCTTGTCCCACATAGATGTCGCGGAAGGCGCCCCGCTCGAGCGCCCGCGCCGCAGCCCTGGCCTCAGCCGGGCGCCGTCCGATGAGCGTAAGCGGATGCTTGAGCAGGGCCATGAGCTCCGGCGGCGCGAAATTCGTCTCGGCCGCGCCGAGCACGAGATCGAGGAAGGCGCCGGGAACGGTGCGCGATACCGGCACGCCCGCCGAATCGTCGATGGCAAGATCGTGGCGCTTGAGCCGCGCCGCCACGCGCCGCGCCAGCACCCGGTCCGGCGTGACCAGCGCCGCGGTCTTGCCGGGGGTCTCGATGCACGATTTGAGGATCAGCGCGATGGCCTCGGCTTCGTCATGGGCGGTGGGGGCGACGACGACGCGGAGGCCGGTGAGCGCATTGGCAAAGCTTGCGCGACCGTCCGGCAGAAGCCCGTCGGCCTCGAGGAACCGCTGCCACAGCTCGATGCTCTCGGCCGGGCGCAGCGCCTCGCTCACAAGATGCAGCCGCGCGCGGGCGGCGGCGTTGGGCTCGCTTCCCGGCACGTAGCGCACGAGCTCGCGATCGACGCCGAGCTTGCGCAGAAGCTCTGCCATGCCGGCCTGCGGATGCTCGGGATGCTCTGCAAGGCTCGACCAGCTGTCGTCGTCGAGGGCGAGATCGAGGCCCGGCAGCACCACGGCGCCGTTCGGCAGAGAGGCGATGGTCTTGAGCAGTCGCGCCGTCGCCGGCACCGTTCCCGTCGATCCCGCGGCGATCACCGGGTAGGGCGAGCCCTTGACGAGGCGCTCAGCTTCGAGCGCCATCAGCTTGTTGCGCCGGGCGACCGGTGAGACGAGTCCGTTCTCGGCGAGGTAGCCGGGCCAATGCTCGGTCGCGATCTTGAGGAAATCGGTCGTGATCTGCCAATGGGCGGCAAAATCCTCCGGCACGATCTCATCGAGGGCGGAAAGATCGACTTCCTCGCTTTCGATGAAGTCCATGAGCCTGGCGAGGTCGGCGGCAAGATGGGAGGCCTGGGACGGCGTCACCTCGATGAGCGGCGAGGCCTGCACGGAACGCTCGGCTGCCGCCTCGGCCCGGAGGAGGCGTCCGAAGGCAAGCACGAGCCGCATGAGGGCAAGCCGCCGGGGCAGTGCGCCGATGGCCTGCGCGCCGGTCGCGCCATCCTCGCTCGCGCCGTCCTCAGCCCCGAAGATGAGGGCCGCTTCCTCGTCGGGATCGCCGAGCGCCCGGATGCGCGGCAGAAGCAGCGCCGCGCCTTCTGCTTCCGCGAGGAAGGCCTCGCGCAGGGCCCGCGCCGCGCGGCGGGTGGGGAGGTAGATGGTGGTGAGCGGAAGCGTGAGTGGGTCTGGCTTGGCGCCTCCGGGCAGAGGCAGGTCGCCGGCAAGCACGGCCCTGGCAAGGATGGTGAGGAACGGCGCCGAAGGCGGGATGGTGTAGAGCCTCGGGCCCGCTGGTAAGGGCTCAGGCACCTTCGCGCTCGAACGAGGTCTCGGCCTCGGCTAGGGCTTCCGGCGTGCCCACATGCATCCAGCGGCCGTCGAGCCTGACCCCGTAGAGCCTGCCCTTGGCGAGCGCTCGATCCCACAACAGGTTCAGCGAGAAGCGGCCTTCGGGTGAGTCGTTGAACAGCCGCTCGTCGCAGAGCGACACGCCGGCAAAGGCGAACGGCACGACCTCGCCCTCTCCGCGCCGCGTAAGCCGCCCGTCAGGGCGCATGGCAAAGTCGCCTTTGGCCGCATAGCCGATGCTGGTGGCGACTGGAGCGAGCAGCAGGAGGCATTCCATGGCGGTGGGATTCCATAGCCGCAACATGCGCGTCAGAGCCGGCGCCGCGCCCTCGCTCCACACCGAGTCCGCGTTGTGGATGAAGAAGGGGCCGCGTCCGAGCAGCGGCAGGGCCTTCCTGGCGCCGCCGCCGGTATCGAGCAGGACGCCGCGCTCGTCGGAGATGAGGATCTGCGGCGGCTTGCCCTGGCGTTGGCCAAGATGGGTTTCGAGCTGATCGGGGAGATAATGCACATTGATGATCGCCGTCTTGACGCCGGCGCCGGCCAGCCGATTGAGCACGTGGTCGATGAGAGGCTTGCCGGCGAGCGGCACGAGCGGCTTTGGCATGCGCAGAGTGAGCGGCCGCATGCGCTCGCCAAGGCCCGCAGCAAGCACGATCGCCGTCTTAGCTTCCGTCATGCCCGCGTCCCTTCACAGCACCAAGGGCGGCAGGTCGCCTGCAGCCGGAAGCTCGCGCATGTAGAAGCGGCGAAGCCCGGCAAGGGCCGGGTGGGCGAGGTCGCGCTCAAGATAGCGCGCGACCCGCGGGATGTGGGCGAGATAGCCGCGCTTGCCGTCACGTTTCGCCAATCGCGCAAAAATGCCGAGGATCTTAGAGTTGCGTTGGGCGCCGAGCGTCGCGTAGAGCGCAACGAATTGATCGCTCGAAAAGTGCGGGCTTTGCGCGTTTCGGGCGGCACAGTAGCGAGCGAGTTCGTCCCGTTCAAGCGCTTCCGGCACGTCAAGGCGCGCATCCTGCAACAGCGACACGAGATCGTAAGCGAGCGGGCCGGCAAGCGCATCCTGGAAGTCGAGGATACCGACCCGCTTGATGCCCTCCCGCTGAGGCAGCCACATCAGGTTCGGCGAGTGGTAATCGCGCAAGACCCAGCCCGGATCGGCGTTAGCCGCCTCCGCCAGAAGTGGCTGCCACAGGCCGAAATACTCGTCCCGCAAGGCCTCGGGCGCCGGCCTCCCGTGCAGCGCCGGCCAGAACCAGTCGATGAGAAGGGAGACTTCGGTGAGGAGCGCGTCGGCGTCGTAAGAGGGCAGCCGATAGGGGGCGTGGCCTTCGATGGGAAGAAGCTCGGGCGGCCCCTTGCGGGCAAGCGCCACGAGGGCATCGACGGCAGGCCCATAAAGCTTGGCAAGGGGGCGACCGCGTGCCACCTCGCTCCCGAACACTCTGTCGCCGAGGTCCTCGAGCACGAGGAAACCCTGGTCGAGATCGAACGCATAGATGGCGGGTGGCGACAGACCACGTTCCCTGAGTGCACCCGCGACCGCCACGAACGGCTTCACGTCCTCGGCAAGATGCACGAGCGCGCTATAGGGCTTGCCGTCGCGGATCGGCGGACCGTCAGGCTGCCGCGGCGCATTCATCAGGATGGCGGTGCGGTGAGGCAGCACCAGCCGCGCATAGGAGCGGGTCGAGGCATCGCCCAAGAGATAGCGGGCCGGGGCCTCGGCGTAAGGCGTTTTGTCGAGGAAGGCGGAGAGCGCCTGCAAGCGTTCGAGCCGCGCCTCCCAGGCGCCGTGGCCGGTCAGCACGATGCGGCGCAAATCCGGCGTCGCCGTCTCGTCCATGGCGATGTCGAGGCGGTCCGGCGGCAGCCAACTTAGAGCGCGCTCTGGCCACTCGATGAGAACCACACCCTCGGCCAGCGCATCGTCGAGGCCGAGCTGATCGAGCTCCGAGGGCTCAAGCCGATAGAAGTCGCAATGGGTGATGGTGAGCCGCTTCGTCTCGTAGCGCTGCATCAGCGCGAAGGTTGGGCTCGGCACCTCGCCTTCGCCGCCGAGCCGCGTGACCAAGGCCCGCGCGAAAGTGGTCTTGCCGGCGCCGAGCGGACCGCTCAGCGCGATCACGTCGCCCGTCTTCAAGGCAAGGGCGATGCGGCTTGCGAGACGGTCGAGCCGGACGAGGTCGACATCGTCGAGACTCCAACTCGAGGTCATCCGGCGCGGCTTGACTTGTAGAGGGGCTCGTCGGTCTCAGTCGTCTCTGCTGCCGGCGCCTGGGTGAGCGGCAGGAGCACTTTGACCCGCGTTCCCCGCCCAGGCGCCGATTCGAGCGACACGGTGCCCCCATGCAGCTCGGCGAGGCTCTTGACGATGGAAAGGCCGAGCCCCGCGCCGCGATGCCGCGAGCCATGGGAGCGGCTCTCGAAACGATCGAACACCGCCTGCTGGTAGTCCTCGGGGATGCCGACCCCCTGATCCTCGACGGCGAAGGCGAGCATGGAATTTTCGCGCCCGCAGGTGAGCTTGATGGTGCCGCCCGCCTCGGAGAAGCCGATGGCATTGGAGAAAAGATTGTAGAGCATCTGGGTGACGCGCCTGCCGTCGGCGACGAATTCATCGATCCCGGGCTCGATGCCGATATCGAGCGCCACATTGTCCTGCTTCAGCCGCTCCGCCACGCCCTGCACCGCCTGATCGATCACCTCGCGCACCTTCACGGGAGACAGCTTGAGCTCCAGCGTGCCGGCGTCGATGGTGGCGAGATCGAGGATGTCGTCGATGATGGCGAGCAGCGTCCGTCCCGAGAGCTGGATGTCGCTGAGATAGTCGCGCTGCTTCTCGGTGAGTGGGCCAACGATGGGGCTCGCCAGCAGCTCGCTGAAGCCGATGATGTTGGTGAGCGGCGTCCTGAGCTCATAGGAGACGTGCGAGATGAAGGCGGTCTTGAGGCGGTCGGCGGCTTCCAGGGCCTCGGTGCGCTCGATCAGCGCGCGCTCGACGCGCTTGGTGTCGGAGACGTCGACGTAAGTGAGAAGCGTGCCGCCGTCAGGCAGCGGCAGCGCGGCGCAGGCCAGCACGCTGCCGTCGGCCCGGTCGAACTGGCTCTCATAGGGGCGCCGCTCGGCGACGATGCCGGTCACCGCGGCCTTGGTGCGCTCCCATTCCTCGGGCGCGTCGTGCAGCGCACGGCACCAGCCGATGATTTCCTCGATATGCGGCTCGCCGTCGAGTTGGCGCGGGCTCAACCGCCAGATGTCGGCGAAGGCTTGGTTGTAAAGCCTGAGGCGTCCGTTCGACGCAAACACGGCGACGCCCTCGCGCAAAGTATCGAGCGTCTCCCGCTGAACCTGGATGAGCGCGTTGTAGCGGCTTTCCAGCGCGAGCCGCTCGGTGACGTTCTCGTAGAGATAGGTCACGCCGTCCTCGCCCTCGCTGTCGGCGACCACATGCAGGGTGCGGCCGTCGGGCAGGTGCCACTGGTCCTCGATCTGGGCGTTGGAGCCATAGGAGGAGAGCCAGTCCTTCTTCCATTGCCGGTAGTCGGCCTTCTCCGGCAGCCGGCGCGCCTGGCGAAGCCGGTCGAGGATCTCGCCGTCGCGGGGAAGCGTGGCGAGCCACTCCGGATCGAGCTGCCAGAGCTCGACATAGGCCTGATTGAAATGGGTGAGCCGCTGGCTGGCGTCGAACACGGCAAAGGCGGTGGCCAGCCGGTCGAAGCTTCTGAAGCGTGCGTCGAGAGCAGGCCTGCTCTCGGTGCGGGCGCGCTCGCCCGCGCCGGCTTGGGCCTCGAGCAGCCCGCGCAGCGAGGCGACCTGGTCCTCGAGCTGCCGATGCTTGGCGGCGAGGTCGGCAAGCTCGAGCCTTTGGCCGACAAGGTCGCGCACCTTGAGCACGATGGTCCGGCCGGCGGCGCGGCCATCGACCTCGACATAGCGGTCCCGCAAGGTCGAGAGCATCAGGTTGAAGGCCTCGCCCCGGTCGGCCAGCGCCTCGATCGCGGCATCGAGCTCTGCCGCGGATGGCGCATCGAGCCAGGCGGCAAAGTGGAGAAGCCGCGTTGCGTCGCGGGGCACGCCGAGCGCCGGCGGCAAGCTCGCCACCAGCACCTCCGGCTCGCCGGTTTCCGCCACGGTCAGCAGCACTTGCGGCTCGACTATCAGCACCGTGTCGAGCGTGCTTTCGCTTAAGCGGTAGCGCTCCGCTTCGTTGGCGGCGGTAGCCTCGGCCTTGCGCGCGCGCTCAGTGGCGCGAAGGCAGGCGATGGCCGAGCCTACGGCGAAGGCGATGACGCCGAGATTAATGCCGAGGGTGAGCAGCGTGCGGGCGTCAAGCACGGTGCCGTCCGTGGCCGCTATGGCCGCCCCGATGGGGAGCATGAGGGGAGAGACGAGGAGGATGACGACGCGGAGCAGCACTGGCCACCTTGATGAAGGTGCAACCTTGCCCCCGCTGGTCCGCATGGTCCCCTCGCTCCACGCCGCCGCCCATGGCCTTGCGCTCCGCGCCGCTTGAACGCTGCCACAGACTGAACGCGGGTCGACAGACCCTGCGAGCCTCAAGGCGAATCAGGCGTTAGATTAGCTGCATCGGCGGGCGTTGCCCACTGCGCTCAGCACATTGGTTAATCGAGTGAGGCTTGGTGCCGCTACCCGCCCGTGCGATCGAGCACGGCGATGACGCTCACGTTCGACCCAGTCCACGTCCAGGCAAGCTTACCGTTGACGAGGTCGACGCGATCGCGCCGCCATCCACGCAGTTGCCATAGGTAATATGCTCGTGAAACTGAGCCGAGGTGCCGCTATTGGAAAGCAGCGTCAGCGAGCCGCCGCAGCTGAGCGACGGGTAGTCGATTGTTGCTCCGCCCTGCGTGATGTGCATGACCA
>DFXC01000179.1:0-655 GCA_002383105.1 Hyphomicrobiaceae bacterium UBA4118 | reverse complement strand
TGACACGGCTCGCTCGAGAAGATCAGGCATTTTTCGCTGCCGCAGGCCTGGCAGGTATAAAGGAAGCCGCCCTGGCAAACCTGCTCGCCGATGCGGCTGCATTGCGCCTTGGCCCCTGGAACCGGCGCGACGACAAGCAAGACGAGGGCCAAGACAAGACGACGCAACATTTCCGTCCCCTCCCTGCAAGCCAGCAGAACCTAGCATCTCGGATCAGGGGGAGTGCAGCGTCGTACCGCGTGGGTCAGTAGCGGTAGTAGTTGGGCTTGTAAGGGCCCTCTGCCGGCACGCCGATATAGTCCGCCTGGTCGGGCCTGAGCTTGGTGAGCTTGGCCCCCACCTTCGCCAGATGTAAGCGCGCCACCTTCTCATCGAGCTGCTTCGGCAGCGTGTAGACCTTCTTCTCGTAAGCGCCTGGATTGGTCCACAGCTCGATCTGGGCGAGCGTCTGGTTGGTGAAGGACGCGCTCATGACGAAGCTCGGATGGCCCATGGCGTTGCCGAGATTGACCAGCCTGCCCTCCGACAGAAGAATGATGCGCCTCCCGCTGGGGAACTCGATCTCGTCCACCTGCGGCTTGACGTTGAGCCATTTGAAGTTGCGCAAGCCCGCCACCTGAATCTCGGAATCAAAGTGCCCGATATTGCAGACGAT
>DFXC01000087.1 GCA_002383105.1 Hyphomicrobiaceae bacterium UBA4118 | reverse complement strand
CCGGCACCCACGACCCCTGACATTGAGCCGGAGGCATCGAACACGATCATGACGTCCTGGTTGCAGGGCGCAGGCTTTGCTTCCTCGGCGCGGGCCGAATCTTGGCACACGAGACTGAGGCCCAAGGCGATGGCGGCGAACCGGACAGAGACAACAAGCGAATCCATGCTGTGCGCTTCCTGATCGTGGCCGACTTTAGCCCAAAGGAGGCGGTACGGTTTAGTCGGCTTTAATCGACTATGGTTGGGCCGCAATCCAAAAACCATACCGAATCGGTTGTGGCTGCCGTGTGGCAAATGTCACAGCGATAGGCCGAGCGATGATCCATGATCTCTTTTGGCGAGCATACTAATCGTGGATTGTCCGCTCAGATCGGCCGGAAATGCGAGCGGCGTCCAATCGAGAGGACTTCGCTCCTGTTGAAAGGGCGCAAGATCACGGATGGAACCAAACCGACATCAACAGATTAGGCGCCGAGGTGCCCGGTAAGCAATTGCTACAGGAAGTGCACAAAGGAACCGGACCTGAGCCAGCGCACCTGCCACTGCGTTTGCAAGCAAGACGACGGAAAGAAAACGATTCTGTGGTAGCTGGTCGAGCCCCGTTGGAGCAGCGCTTGGTAGTGCCGCCGAGCAGCCAAGCGTTACATCGCGTCGATCGCCTTTGCGCGCAGCCCTCGCTGAAAAAGGCCACCCTCAACGCCGCAGGCCCGAACCACGCTCCGCCGAGGCTGGCGAGGATTCGCGCCGGCTCGTGGACCCTGGGTTTTTCAGTGGCCGCGGCCATTGCAAATTGCCTTCGGCGTCACGCACCCTGAAGAGCCAGCCGACAAAAGGAACGAGCAAGAGATCAGGCACGAAGCGCATGGCGATGACGCCGAGGCGGTTGAAAAAACCCGGTACGATCACCCTCTTGCCGCGCTTGAATTTCCGGTAGGCGATGCGCGCGAGCTCCTCGCTCGTCATCGCCGGTAGGAGCACGAGGTAACGCGAGTTCTCCGCGCCGGCCTTGGCGTGCAGCCCGGTGGCGGTAGTGCCCGGCGCGAGCACCGAGACGCGCACGCCGGTGTACATGGTCTCGTAGGAAAGCGCGCGGCTCAGCGACAGCACAGAGGCTTTGGCGGCAGCGTAAGCCGCTTGGTAGGGCACCGGCATGAAGCCTTCCATCGAGGCGACGTTGAGCACCCCGCCGCGGCCACGCGCCACCATTCCCGGCAAAAAGCGCAGCGTGAGGTCGACGACCGCGCCGATATCGAGATCGATCAGCCGCCTGGTCTTCGCCACGTCTTGGTCCTGGAAGAAGCCGGCCGTCATTATCGCCGCGTTGTTGACGAGAATGTCGGCGTAGAGGCCGAAGCGCCGCAGAGCCGCTTCGACACCGGCACAGCCTTCGGCCGTGCTCAGGTCGCAAGCGGCGAACCTCACCTCGACGCCATGGGCCGCCGACAGCTCGCGCGCCGTCTCGGCGAGCTTTGCCTCGTCACGGGCAACGAGGAGAAGCGTATGGCCGAAGCGGGCGAACTCCTCAGCGAGCGCCCGCCCGATCCCTTGGGTCGCCCCGGTTATGACGACGGCGGGAGCGAATGGCTCGATCTTTTTGTCGATCTCGTTCATCGTCGATCCAGACTGTACGCCACGCAATGTCCGCCCCGGCCATGCTCTAGCACACCCTCCGACAGGGCGCATGCGCGTCCTCCTAGAGGCATCTGGTGCCGAATTTCCGGGGAGCAAGGGTCTGGGAAGGCTGGGCGCCGTCGAGTTAGAATGGGCTGCGCGCCTTCAGCCGCGCAAGCGTTTCGGCTTGTTGCAGAGAGCCTCGATCATGGTCCTCACACGTTCCTTGTGGCTTTCGTTCCTGCTGTCACTCTGTCTCGCGCTTCATTCAGGTGCTGCAACTGCGGTACCAAGCCTCGCCGAAGCTATCAACCAGGCTGACGCCAAATATCTCGACGTGCCCGACGTCACGCCTGCCGACGCGACACCCAAGATCGAGGCCGGCGGCGGGGAGGAGAACGCAACGCCGACCGCGCAGGAGATCTCGCAAGGAGCGGTGAAGGCGGCGCTCAGCTATGTTGAAGATCGAAGCGCGGAAGGCGACGTCACGCGCACGCCGGTGGTCACCATCTTCGCCGGCGGCAAGGAAGTCGCCAAGCTCGAAGGGGACAGCGGTGGGTCCGACGATCCTCCGGTGAGCGTACAGATCGCCGAGATCGATCCCGGTAACGCCAACCCCGAGGTCGTGGTGTCGTTCTACACGGGAGGCGCCCATTGCTGCTCGGACACGAGCGTGGTCACGAGCAGCGCAGAGGGGGCGACCTGGACCACCGTCGATGTCGGCGAGTTTGATGGCGGGCCGTTGCTTGCGAGCGATATCGACGGCGATGGGCGCTACGAGTTCGAGACCCGCGACAATGCTTTCCTTTACACGTTCGGCTGCTATGCCTGCTCGGAGGCGCCGCTCCAAGTGATCGCCATCGAGAACGGCGCCGTCAACAACGTGACGAGCGAGGCGCGCTTTAAGCCGGCCCATGAAGCCTGGCTCAAGGCCATGATCGGTAAGCTGCCCGACGAGGACGCGAACGGCTTTCTCGCCGGCTATGTGGGCGAGAAGATCCTGCTCGGCGAGAGCAAGCCGGCCTGGGACTTGATGCTCGCTTATTACGACAAGGCCTCGGATTGGGGGCTCGAAGTCTGCGATCAGCCGCTCAATCAGGAAGGGGAGTGCCCCGGGCAGAAGGTGAAGCTCACCTTTCCCGATGCCCTCGAA
>DFXC01000096.1:4205-4382 GCA_002383105.1 Hyphomicrobiaceae bacterium UBA4118 | reverse complement strand
CTTGGCGATCTGCGAATACCAGCCTGGCTTCTCCTTGATGCGCCGCTTGATGGCGGCGAAGACGACCTCTTCCTCCTCGTTGGTGGCGTGATCGAGGAAGGCGGTGTCGCCCTTCTCGGCGCGGGCGCCGAGATGCACCAGCAGCGTGGCGTCGCCGCCGTCGTCGAGGATCATGTT
>DFXC01000096.1:3316-3979 GCA_002383105.1 Hyphomicrobiaceae bacterium UBA4118 | reverse complement strand
CGTCGTCGAGGATCATGTTGGGCACGCCGCCGTCGGCCCATTCGAAGATGCGGTGGGTGTAGTCCCAATATTCCTCGAGGCTCTCGCCCTTAAAGGCGAACACGGGGATGCCCTCGGCCGCGACCGCGGCGGCGGCATGGTCTTGCGTCGAATAGATGTTGCAGGAGGCCCAGCGGATATCGGCGCCGAGCGCCTTGAGCGTCTCGATCAAGACCGCGGTCTGGATGGTCATGTGCAGCGAGCCTGCGATGCGCGCGCCCTTAAGCGGCTGCTTCGCCGCATATTCCTCGCGCACCGCCATCAGCCCCGGCATCTCGGTCTCGGCGATGGCGATCTCTTTGCGGCCCCAGGAGGCCAAGCCGATGTCTCTGACGTGGTAATTCATGCTGGTCTTTCTACTCCTGGCCTCAGACTATAAGGATATAAAGAAGTCCTTATACAATTTTGGAGGCCATTGCCAACGGAAAGGCATGCCAAAACACCTCGCCGGGCAAAAGCCGGCCGCCCTATGTCGGTACTATGCGTTCGGCACAAACCTCGGGGAATGGAGCTGTCATCGTGAGCTTGCCTGGATCAATGGAGTGATACCGACCCGACGCGTCACTCCAATTTCAAAGCGACGATGTAGTTCGCTAGCTGGACCGCCTCCCTAGCCCTCTTCGC
>DFXC01000096.1:0-3095 GCA_002383105.1 Hyphomicrobiaceae bacterium UBA4118 | reverse complement strand
GAAGCCCGACTCGACGAGCTTGATGAGGGCCTCGAGCGCGGGGTTTGCCTCTTTGCCTTCCGTCTCGATGAGGATGGTGTGGCCCTGGCCGGCGGCGAGCATCATCAGGCCCATGATCGAGGTGCCGCCGACCGTGTGACCTTCGCGCGTCACGCGCACGGTGGCGGTGAAGCTCGAAGCGCAGCGCACGAACTGTGCCGAGGCCCGCGCGTGCAGGCCCTTCTTGTTGGGGATCACCACCTCGGCGAAGAAGAGGCCGCTCGCCGGCTCCTGTCCGCTCTCGCCCCGCCGGCTCACCTGGTCCATCGCCCGATCATAGCGTCCACATCAAAACAGAAAACCCACGAAGTGGGCTAGTTCGCGGCGAGGATCTGACTTGCGACGCTGATATATTTGCGTCCGGCGTCCTGCGCCTGGGTGATCGCTTCTTCCAGCCCGCATTCGCCGCGCACGCTGGCAAGCTTCACCAGCATCGGCAGATTGACGCCCGCGATCACCTCGACATTCGAACGCTCCATGGCCGAGATGGCGAGGTTCGACGGCGTGCCGCCGAACATGTCGGTGAGCACGACGACGCCGTTGCCGGTATCGACACGGGCGAGCGCCGTCAGCATGTCGCTCCGCCGCACGTCGAGATCGTCGTCAGGTCCGATCGAGATCGTCTCGATCTGCTCCTGCGGTCCGACCACGTGCTCGAGCGCGGCACGGAACTCGTGCGCGAGCCTGCCATGAGTGACGATGACGACGCCGATCATGTTGCCCCTTGGGTAATGTCCACCCGGCCAAAGGCCGCTATCTTTGTCAGGAGAGGTGCCATGCGCAAGTCCGAAGCTCTAGCACCTCAAATAGGCTGATCCGGCGCTGCCAATAAAAGCGCAATTTTGAGTTTCAAGGGCGCCGAAAGCTCAGCTGCAGCAAGCCTCAGCACCGGCACGGGAATGCCCGTGATCACTGTCCGTTCCCATGGCTCAGGCGGCGTCCGGGGCATGTCATCGGCGCCCACGAGGTCGCAAACGAGCTTGAGCGGTGCTTCGGCAAGAAACGGCACCTCCATGATTCCCAGTCCCCTGACCTCGATCTTGCCGGCGAGCGTCTCCGGTGCCGAAGCCATGAGCGACCCATCCGAGCGGGCCTCGATCCACACCTGATCGTCGGCGACGAGAAGCGGACGAAGCGCGCCCTCGCCTGCGAGCGCCATGAATCTGAGCGCAAGGTCGGACTTTCCGGCGCCAGAGCTTCCGCGCAACAGAGCCGCCCGTCGCCCAAGTGCCACGCAGGTGCCATGGACGAGCTCGCGCGCCTCTCTCAAGCCTACCTCTCATGTCCGGGGAGTTCAGGCTGCGGGCAGCCGGATGACGAACCGCGCGCCGCCGCTAGTGCGGTCCCCACCGTCCCCTTTGCCGCGTCCCATTCCGGCCGCCGGCCGGTTCTCGGCCCATAGGCGGCCGCCGTGAGCGACCGCGATCTGGCGTGAGATGTTGAGGCCAAGCCCGGAATTCTGGCCGAAATTCTCTTGCGGGCGGTCGGTGTAGAAGCGCTCGAAGATGCGCTCGAGATTTTCCTCGGGAATGCCCGGCCCTTCGTCCTCGATGGCGATCTGGATCTCGGGCCCGATTCTCCGTGTGATGACGGCGACGCGCCCGCCTGGCGGCGAGAACGAGATCGCATTGTCGAGCAGGTTGACGATGACCTGGCTCAGGCGGCTGTCGTGGCCGATGACCCGGTAGGGGCGGGCGCCCGGCGCGTAGGCGATGTCGAGCACGACCTCGAGCGTGTCGTCGCGGTGGATGTCGTTGAACAGCGTCACCGTGGTGCGCAACAGCTCCGCCATGTCCACCGGGTTGGCGTCCTCGCGGGCCAGCTCGGCGTCGAGGCGGGAGGCGTCGGAAATGTCGCTGATCAGCCGGTCGAGCCGCCTCACGTCGTGCTTGATGATGTCCATGAGCCGCTCTTTGGATTCATCGGTCTTGGCGAGCGGCAGGGTCTCGGTCGCGCTGCGCAAAGAGGTGAGCGGGTTCTTGAGCTCGTGCGCCACGTCGGCGGCGAAGCTTTCGATGGCGTCGATCCGCCGGTAGAGCGCCTTCGTCATGTCGCGGAGCGCGCCTGAGAGATGGCCGATCTCGTCGGAGCGGTCGGTGAAGTCGGGGATCTCGGCGCGGGCCCTGACGCTGTGGCGCACGC
The DNA here is from genome assembly GCA_002383105.1 of Hyphomicrobiaceae bacterium UBA4118. Classification (GTDB taxonomy): domain Bacteria; phylum Pseudomonadota; class Alphaproteobacteria; order Rhizobiales; family Methyloligellaceae; genus Methyloceanibacter. The sequence continues at coordinate 914 of DFXC01000096.1, read as the reverse complement.
TCTCGGCCGCGGCCGAGAGCCTTTGCATCGGGCCGGCAATGGTGTTGGCGAGGATCACCGAGAGCACGATGGTGACCGCTGCGGCGAACAGCGACACCCGCACGATGCCCCAGCGCTCTGCCGCCACGATATTGTCGATGTCGCCGCCCCGCGTAGACAGGAGAAGCACGCCGAGCACGGCGCGCATGCGTTGGATCGGCACCGCCACCGACACCACCAGCTCGCCCTTGTCGTTGATCCTGACGATCGGCACCGAGGTCCCGGTCAAGGCGGTGGCCACTTCCGGATAGGCCTTACCGTTGGCGCCGCCGATCTCGGTATAGAGCGGCAGGTCGTATTGCCGCATCCGCGTCTTCACTGCTTGCCAGAACCGGGTCAGCGCATCGGTCTTCTCGGCGTCGGGCGGCGGCAGGTCGTAACGCAGCACCTCGCCGCGCGAGTAGAAGGTGTCGGAATCGAGGATGAGGCCGCCGTCCCGGTTATAGATGCGGGCGCGGCTGCCGGTGGGCTTCACCAACGGACGCAGGATGGGGGCCGCGCGCTCGGGATCGATGGTGAAGTCGAGCGAGTTGGAAAGGGCATCGTCGTCGGCGCCGGCCTGGCCCTGCTCGGTCTCGAGCAGCTTTTCCGGATCGAGCTGTACCGCGTTGGTGTCGATGCCCGCGGAAGCGGCAAGCGCGCGGGCGATGATCTCGCCCTGGGTCGCAAGACTCTGCACCTTGGCGTCGATCAGCCCGGCGCGGAACTGGTTGAGATAGAGGATGCCGGAGACGAGGATCGCCAGCCCGATCAGGTTGAGCACGACGATGCGGCGGGTGAGGCTCGAGAAACCGTGCCTGAAGGGCAGGTGCTCGCCGAGCCAGCCGACGCCCCTGAAAGCGCGGTGGCGGATGGCCCGCAGGACGCGGCGGACG
>DFXC01000036.1:36032-44574 GCA_002383105.1 Hyphomicrobiaceae bacterium UBA4118 | reverse complement strand
GAGGTCGGCCACATCTTCTTCTTCGGCACAAAATATTCCGAGCCCATGGGAGCACGCGTGCAAGGCCCCGACGGCGAGCTCGTGACGGTGCAGATGGGCTCCTATGGGATCGGCGTGTCGCGGCTCGTCGGCGCCATCATCGAGGCGTCCCATGACGATGCCGGCATCATCTGGCCGAAATCTGTGGCGCCCTTCGATGTCGGCCTTATCAACGTCAAGGTCGGCGACGCCGGCACCGACGCGGCCTGCGAGGACATCTATGCAAAGCTTGGGGCGGCGGGCTTGAGCGTCCTTTACGACGACCGCGACGACAGGGCAGGGGCCAAATTTGCCGCCATGGACCTGATCGGGCTTCCCTGGCAGATCATCGTCGGGCCGAAGAGCCTCGCCTCCGGCGAGGTCGAGCTGAAGGAGCGCGCGACCGGCGCCCGCCATAGTCTCACCTTCGAATCCGCATTGAATCGCCTGGTCACGTCGGCGACCGAGGCGAGGAGAGAAGCGGCATGAGCTCACAGTCGAGCACACGGGCGTTCGCGCCCTTCGAATGGATGGTGGCGCTCCGTTATCTGCGCGCGCGCCGCAAAGAAGGCTTCATCTCGGTGATCGCCGGCTTCTCCTTCATCGGCATCTCGCTCGGGGTCGCCACGCTGATCATCGTCATGGCGGTGATGAACGGCTTCCGCCAGGAGCTGTTCGACAAGATGCTCGGGCTGAACGGCCACGTCGTGGTGCACAGCCTCGCCAACTTCACCGACTACGACGCCGTGGCCACGCGCATCCGCGCGGTTCAGGGGGTCAAATATGCGCTTCCCTTGGTCGAGGGCCAGGTGATGATCTCGACGCCTTCGACCTCGAGCGGCGCGCTGGTGCGCGGCTTGCGCGAGACCGACCTCAAAGAACTCAAGGCCATCTCCGACAATGTCCGCTTCGGCACCCTTGACGGCTTCGACAAGGACCCGGGGGTGGCGCTCGGGAGCCGGCTTGCCAACGAGCTCAATGTGAGGGTCGGCGACCAGGTCTCGCTGCTCACCCCGCGTGGCGCCTCCACCGCGCTCGGCACGGCGCCCCGGGTGAAGCGCTATCCGGTGGTGGCGATCTTCGAGATCGGCATGTCGGAATACGACGCGAGCATCCTGTTCATGCCGCTCAACGAGGCGCAGCGCTATTTCAACCAACCCGACAGCGTCACCGTGCTCGAAGTGGTGCTCGATTCCCCCGACGAGGTCGGCAAGCTGTCGCCGCAGATCATCACTGCCGGCGGCTCGAGCATCTATATCAGCGATTGGCGTCAGCGGAACGCGACCTTCTTCACCGCGCTCCAGGTCGAGCGCAACGTCATGTTCCTCATCCTCGCCCTGATCGTGCTGGTCGCCGCACTCAACATCATCTCCGGCCTGATCATGCTGGTGAAGGACAAGGGCCACGACATTGCCATCCTGCGCACCATGGGCGCCACGCGCGGCGCCATCATGCGCATCTTCTTCATCACCGGAGCGAGCATCGGCATCGTCGGCACGCTCGCCGGCTTCGCGCTCGGCGTGCTGGTCTGCGTCAACATCGAGAGGCTGCGCGAGCTTATCGGCTGGATCACCGACACCGACCTCTTCGCGCCGGAGCTTTATTATCTCTCGCAGCTGCCGGCCGAGATGGACACCGGCGAGACCGCCTCGGTCGTAGTCATGGCGCTCGTCCTTGCGATTCTCGCCACGCTCTACCCCTCCTGGAGGGCCTCGCGTCTCGATCCGGTCGAAGCCTTGCGTTACGAATAGGCCGCTGGTGGATAACCCCAAACCTGCACCGGTGCTCCGCCTTGAGCGGCTCGAGCGCGGCTATACCCAAGGCAACCGCCGCATCGATGTGTTGAAAGGGGCCTCCGCAGCGTTCTTCCCTGGCGAGACGGTGGCACTGCTCGGGCCTTCCGGCGCCGGCAAGTCGACACTGCTCCAGATCTCCGGTCTCCTAGAGCGGCCCGACCGTGGCGCCGTGCTCATCAACGGCGTCGATTGCGGCAAGCTCTCCGACAAGGAGCAAACCCGGGTGCGCCGCATGGAGATCGGTTTCGTCTATCAGTTCCACCATCTTCTGCCGGAGTTCTCGGCGCTGGAGAACGTCGTGCTGCCCCAGCTCATTCTGGGCCTGACAAGGAGCCAGGCCGAGACCCGCGCCAGAGAGTTGCTCAAGATCCTCGGCCTTGAGGAACGTTGGGACCACAGGCCGGCTGAGCTGTCAGGCGGGGAGCAGCAGCGCGTGGCCATAGCCCGCGCCGTCGCCAACGGCCCCAAACTGCTTCTGGCCGACGAGCCCACCGGCAATCTCGACCCCCCCACGGCCGAGCGGGTGTTCGAGGAGCTTCTGAAGCTCGTGCGCCAGTCAGGCGTTGCTGCCGTCGTGGCGACCCACAATCTCGATCTTGCCGCCCGCATGGACCGCACCTTGCGCCTCGCCGACGGCCTCCTCGTCGAGGAGGAGGTCGTGGTGGTGAAATCCGCCCGCAGCTAACGCCTACCTTTGCTGGCCGTGGCCCCGCGGTGGTTCTTGATGTTAGAACAAAATAAGAACATAGTCCCTGACCGCTCAGAGTGAATAGCTTGGATATGTCGCTTCAGGCCTTCGCTTCTGTCGCTCGAATCCGTGAGTGTAGGCGTGAGGCGGGGTCAGCGGGAGCAGGTCGTAAGCATGACGGATAAGACTGAACCCTTCGTGCATCTGCGGGTGCACTCCGCCTATTCGCTGCTCGAAGGGGCGCTCACCATCGCCAGGCTCGCGGCGCTGGCCAGTGCCGATCGCGCACCGGTGCTGGCGCTCACCGATTCCAACAATCTCTTCGGCGCGCTCGAATTCTCTGAGACCCTTGCTGAAGCCGGCATCCAGCCCATCATCGGCTTGACCCTTTCTCTCACTTTCGCCACCGAGGGCGAGATTGCGCCCGGAGGCGATATACGCAGGCCCCACGCCGACGGGCGCATCGCGCTTCTCGCCAAGAACCAGCAGGGCTACGCCAATCTCATGCGGCTTTCGACCAACGCTTATTTCGCGGCGTCGGAGAGCGGCGAGGTGGTGACCGCGATGGCCGATCTTGCCTCCCAGGCCGAAGGCCTCATTGCACTGACCGGCGGGCCTGAAGGTGTCATCGACCTGGCCCTTGCCGACGGCAATCCCGAGCTCGCCCGCGCGCGGATCGAGGCGCTCCATGCCATCTTCGGCGACCGGCTCTATGTGGAGCTGCAGCGCCACGGGTTGCCGCAGGAGAGGGCGGTCGAGCCCGCTCTTCTCGGGCTTGCCTACGACTTGGATCTGCCGATCGTCGCCACCAACGAGCCCTATTTCGCAAGCCCTGAGGATTTCGAGGCCCATGACGCGCTGCTCTCGATCGCCGAGGGGAGCTATGTCGCGGTCGACGACCGGCGCCGCCTGAGCCCAGAGCATTATTTCAAGACGGCAAGCCAGATGCGGGCGCTCTTCGCCGACCTGCCCGAGGCGCTCGACAACACTCTCGAGATCGCGCGGCGCGGCGCTTATCGACCCTTAGAGGGCATGCCCATCCTGCCGCCGTTCCTGACCGGTGGCGTGGCCACTAGCGCGCTCGCCGAGACGGAAGCGGCCGAGCTCAGGCGCCAGTCCGAAGCAGGTCTCACCGAGCGGCTCGCCCAGCATGGGACGGCCCCCGGCTACGACGCTAACGCCTATGCCGAGCGGCTCGCCTTCGAGCTCGGCGTCATTACCGGCATGAACTACCAGGGCTATTTCCTCATCGTCGCCGACTTCATCCAATGGGCCAAAGCGCAAGGCATTCCGGTCGGTCCTGGGCGCGGCTCCGGCGCGGGCTCTCTCGTGGCCTACGCGCTCACCATCACCGACCTCGATCCCATCCGCTTCGGACTCCTGTTCGAGCGCTTCCTCAATCCTGAGCGCGTGTCGATGCCCGACTTCGACATCGACTTCTGCCAAGACCGCCGCGACGAGGTGATCGCCTATGTGCGCGAGCGCTATGGCGCCGAGCGCGTCGCCCACATCATCACCTTCGGCAAGTTGCAGGCGCGCGCCGTCCTGCGCGACGTGGGCCGCGTGCTGCAGATGCCCTATGGGCAGGTCGACCGCCTGTGCAAGCTCGTGCCCCTGAACCCCGCCAATCCCATCACGCTTCCGCAGGCCATCGCCGCCGAGCCTCGCCTGCAAGAGGCGCGCGACGACGAGCCCATCGTGGCCAAGCTGCTCGATATCGGCCAGCGCCTCGAGGGGCTTTACCGCCATGCCTCGACCCATGCCGCCGGCGTCGTCATCGCCGATCGGCCCCTGATCGAGCTCGTGCCGCTCTACCGCGACGCCCGCGCCCAGCTCCCCGCTACCCAGTTCAGCATGAAATGGGCCGAGGCTGCGGGCTTGGTGAAGTTCGATTTTCTGGGCTTGAAGACCCTGACGGTGATCGAGACGGCGCGGGAGCTGATTGCGCGCAAGGGGATCGGGATCGACCCGGCGAAGCTCTCCCTCGACGATGCGGTAACTTTCGAGCTGCTCCAGCGCGGCGATACGATCGGGGTGTTCCAGCTCGAAGGTCAAGGCATGCGGGATGCGCTGCGCAAGCTGAAGCCTGACCGCTTCGAGGACATCATCGCCATCGTGGCGCTCTACCGCCCGGGGCCGATGGACAACATCGACAGCTATGTGAACCGCAAGCACGGCCGCGAGGAGATCGAGACGCTCCACCCGATGATCGAGCCGATCCTGAAGGAGACCTACGGCATCATCATCTACCAGGAGCAGGTGATGCAGATCGCGCAAGTCCTCTCCGGCTTCTCCCTCGGCGAGGCCGACCTCCTGCGCCGCGCCATGGGCAAGAAGATCAAGAAGGAAATGACCGCGCAGAAGACGCGCTTCGTCGAGGGCGGCGTCGGCAACGGCGTGGACCGGACGCGGGCCGAGTATATTTTCGAGCTGGTGGCGAAGTTCGCAGGTTACGGCTTCAATAAATCCCACGCCGCGGCCTACGCGCTGATCGCCTATCAGACCGCTTATCTCAAGGCGAATTACCCGACCGAATTCCTGGCGGCGTCGATGACGCTCGACATGGGCAACGCCGACAAGCTCAGCGGCTTCGCCCAAGAAGCTCGCCGCCTCGACATGCGCATCGAGGCACCCTCGGTCAACCGCTCGGAGGTCGGTTTCATCCCAAGCGACGGCGCCATCCGCTATTCGCTGGCGGCGCTCAAGAATGTCGGCCGCCACGCGGTGGAGCATATCTGCGCGGAGCGAGAGGCGAGGGGGCCGTTCCGCGACGTTTCCGACTTCGCCCGGCGCATCAACCCGCGCCTCCTCAACAAGCGCGCGCTTGAGACGTTGGCCGCTGCCGGCGCCCTCGATGAGCTCGGGCTCGATCGCGCCACCGCCTTCGCCAATGTCGATCGGATGATCGCTGCCGGCAACCGCTCCCTCGAGACCAGCTCCGAGGGCCAGGACGATCTCTTCTCAGGTGCCGAGCACGTCCCGCCCCCCATCGAGCTTCGCGCCGCCAAGCCCTGGGTGCCCACCGACCGGCTGTCACGCGAGTTCGAGGCGGTCGGCTTCTTCCTCACCGGCCATCCTCTCGACGACTATAAGGACGTGCTGGAGGCGCTCGGCGCCGAGACCTGGGTCGAGCTCGCGGCCAAAGCGCGGCTGCGCCGCGTGGTCGGCACGCTCGCCGGCACCGTGCTCCATGCAAGGGAGCGGCAGGGCAAGACCGGCAACGCCTATGCCTTTGTCGCCTTCTCCGATGCGACCGGGCAATTCGAGGCGGTGGTGTTCTCCGAGCTGCTTGCCGCCTCGCGCTCACTACTCGAGCCCGGCACCGCTGTGCTGCTCAACGTTGAAGCCGAGACCGACGGCGAGAACATCAAAGTGCGCGTGCAGAGCATCGTCTCGCTCGACCGCGCGGCCGAAGCGCGCCACGCCGGCATGAAGGTCTATGTCGAGGACACGCGCGCCCTTGCCCCCCTCGCCAAGCAGGTGGGGCCGGGCGGCGGCCAAGGGCAGTTCCGCCTCGTGCTCCGCCTCGACGACTCCCGCGAGGTGGAGTTCGTGCTGCCGCAAGGCATCGACGCCACGCCTAAGCAAAGAAGCGCGCTCAAGCTTGTCGAGGGCGTGGCCGCCATCAGCGCCCTGTGAGGCGGCTCTTGTTTGAGCATGCCCTTGCCAAGCCAAGGTGCCGTCCCTATAAACCGCACCATCTCACACGCGGGATGCCAAGCGTCACTTTGGCCTTTCTGGCCTTAGCGCTCGCTCCGGTGGCTTGGCTTCGGCCGGTCCTCTTTGTCCCGCGGCGGCAGAACCGGAAAAAGGAGAAGCAGGCCAATGGCACTGCCTAATGTCACTATGCGTCAGCTCCTTGAAGCTGGCGTGCATTTCGGTCATCAGACCCACCGTTGGAACCCGAAGATGGCGCCGTTCATCTACGGCTCCCGCAACAACATCCACATCATCGATCTCACCCAGACCGTGCCGCTGCTGCATCAGGCGCTGGTCACCGTTTCCGACGTCGTCGCCAAGGGCGGGCGCGTCCTCTTCGTCGGCACCAAACGCCAGGCGTCAGAACCGGTCGCCGACGCCGCGCGATCATGCGCGCAGTACTTCGTCAACCACCGCTGGCTTGGCGGCACGCTGACCAATTGGCGCACCATCTCCAACTCGATCAAGCGCCTCAAGTCCTTGGAGGAGCTGCTTGCCGGCGAGACCCACGGTCTCACCAAGAAGGAGCTGCTCCAGCTCACCCGCGAGAAGGACAAGCTCGAGCGCTCCCTCGGCGGCATCAAGGACATGGGCGCGCTTCCCGATCTCATGTTCGTCATCGACACCAACAAGGAAGCGATCGCCATCGCCGAGGCGCGCAAGCTGCACATGCCGGTGGTGGCGGTGGTGGATTCGAACAGCGACCCTGAAGGGATTAGCCATCCCATCCCCGGCAATGACGACGCGGGCCGCGCCATCACCCTTTACTGCGACCTGATCTCGCGCGCGGCGATCGACGGGATCGAGCGGGCGCAAGGCGCCGGCGGGGCCGACCTCGGCGCTGCCGAGGAGCCCCTCGGCGAGCCCGGGCTTGAGGGTGAGGAGGGCTCCGAACGGCCCGCTCCACAACCCGACCGCCGTCCCAAGCGACCGGCACGAAGCGATGGCCGGGGCCGCGACAACAGAGGTAGATCCCAGGGCCCTCGTTCGGGTCCGGGTAAGAAGCCCAGATCAGAGCCCGAGGTCGCGAAACCTGAGCTAAAAGAGGAAAACAGCTAGGTGTGCGCCTGACATAAAGGCGCCCCGGCAGAGGCAAGTCATGACGATTACGGCAACGATGGTGAAGGACCTGCGCGAGAAGACCGGCGCAGGCATGATGGATTGCAAGGCGGCGCTGAACGAGACCAGCGGTGACATGGAGGCCGCGGTCGATTGGCTCAGGACCAAGGGGCTCGCCAAGGCCGCCAAGAAGGCCGGGCGCGTCGCCGCCGAAGGCCTGATCGGGCTCGCGGCAAAGCCAAAGGAGGCGGCCCTCGTCGAGGTCAATTCGGAGACCGACTTCGTCGCCCGCAACGACACCTTCCAGAAGATGGCCTCAGGCATTGCCGAGGCAGCGCTCGGAGCGAAAGGCAATCTCGACAAGCTCGCCAAAGCCAAATTTCCCGGCGGCAAGGCGACCGTTGCCGATACCGTCAAGGAGATGATCGGCACCATCGGCGAGAATATGACGCTCCGGCGCACCGCTTTTCTCGAGGTCAAGAAGGGCGCGGTCGCAAGCTACATGCACAACATGATGGCGCCGCGGCTCGGCAAGATCGGCGTCATCGTGGCGCTTGAGTCTGCGGGCGATCCCGAGGCGCTCAAGAGCTTCGGCCGCCAGGTCGCCATGCATATCGCCGCCGCCAACCCGCAATCTGTCGACGTGGACAGTCTCGACAAGGCCGTCATCGAGCGGGAGCGGGCCGTGCTGACCGAGCAGGCAAAGGAGTCCGGCAAGCCCGCACCTGTCATCGAGAAGATGGTCGAGGGCCGCTTGCGGAAGTTCTACGAGGAGGTCGTGCTGCTAGCGCAATCCTTCGTGCACGATCCGGAGACGGCCGTGGGCAAGGCTATGGCCGCAGCCGAGAAATCGGCTGGTGCCCCGATCAAGATCACCGGCTTCTACCGCTTCGCGCTTGGCGAAGGCATCGAGCGCACGAGCGACGATACGGCGTGAGATGGGCCAGCGTTGATCATCGTGGCGGGAATCACCTGAGGCGAGCCGGAGGCTCGTCATAGCAAGCGGGGAGGAAGGCTGATGGCACGGACGGCAGCGGCCCAAAACCTTCGCTACCCGCGCATCCTGCTCAAGCTGTCGGGCGAGGCGCTCGCCGGCGACCAAGGGTACGGCATCGATCTCGACGTGCTCGCCCCCATCGCCCGCGACGTTGTCGCTGCCGTGGCAGCCGGCGCCGAGATTTGCCTCGTGGTCGGAGGGGGCAACATCTATCGCGGCCTGAGGGCGGCGGAGGCGGGCATGGACCGCGCCCGCGCCGACTATATGGGCATGCTGGCGACGGTG
>DFXC01000036.1:24661-35791 GCA_002383105.1 Hyphomicrobiaceae bacterium UBA4118 | reverse complement strand
CTTTCGGCCATTCCCATGCCCACGGTCTGCGAGGCCTATATCCGCGACAAGGCGCTCGACCATCTGGAGAAGGGCCGGGTGGTGATCTTCGCCGGAGGCACCGGCAACCCCTATTTCACCACCGATACGGCCGCGGTGCTCAGGGCCGCCGAGATGGGCTGCGAGGCGCTTTTCAAGGGAACTCAGGTCGACGGCGTCTACAGCGCCGACCCGAAAACGACCCCAAATGCCCGTCGTTACGACCGGCTGAGCTATGACGACGTCTTTAAGCAAGATTTGCGCATCATGGATGGCGCCGCAATCGCCCTTGCCCGGGACAATCGGATTCCGATAATTGTGTTTTCCATCAAGAGCCAAGGTGGCTTGGCTCTCGTGTTGCAAGGGAAGGGCTCCTCGACCACCATAGACGATGGAACCCCAGGGAAGCGCCTTTAGCGCGTCTTGATTGCCGAACGGAGCTTGGCCCGAATTCCGCTCGAGGGTGGCGCGGGAAGCTGGAAGCAGGGAAGGCGACATGTCTGGCTTCGACCTGAAGGAGATCGAGCGGCGGATGCGTGGCGCTCTCGGCGTGCTGAAACAGGAGTTCGGCGGCTTGCGTACGGGGCGCGCCTCTGCGAGTCTGCTCGACCCGATCATGGTCATGGCCTATGGCAACCCGATGCCGCTCAATCAGCTCGCCACCATCAATGTCCCCGAATCGCGCTTGATCACGGTGCAGGTCTGGGACCGCAGCCAGGTCGGCGCCGTGGAGCGCGCCATCAGAGAGTCGGATCTCGGGCTCAACCCCGCCGTCGACGGTTCGCTGTTGCGCCTCCCGATCCCCGAGCTCAACGAGGAGCGGCGTCACGAGATCGCCAAGGTTGCCCACAAATACACCGAGCAGGCGCGCATCGCCGTGCGCAATGTCCGCCGCGACGGCATGGAGCATCTGAAGCGGGCGGAGAAGGACGGCGACATGGGCAAGGACGAGCACCACACGCTCTCGACCAAGGTGCAGGACTTGACCGACAAGATCATTAAAGAGATCGACGAGGCCCTTGCGAGCAAGGAAGCCGAGATCATGCAAGTTTAACCGGGCAAGGCCAAAGGACACGCCTGACCCCCTAACTGGAGCAGCCGAACGTGACGCTTGCGATGGATAAGCTTGCCTGGGCCGCGAGCGACAGACCCGCCGCCCGCCATATCGCGATCATCATGGACGGCAACGGCCGCTGGGCGGCCGAGCGCGGGCTGCCGCGCGCCGAGGGCCATCGGCAGGGCGTGGAGAGCGTCAGGCGGACGGTCGAGGCCTCGTTAGAGCTCGGCGTCACCCATCTCACCCTGTTCAGCTTCTCCTCAGAGAACTGGGCGCGCCCCAAGCAGGAGATCAACGACCTGTTCGGTCTCTTGCGGCGTTTCGTTCGGCGCGACCTCGCCGACCTCCACAAGAACGGCGTGAAGATCCGCGTGATCGGCACCCGCGTCGGGCTCGCCGCCGACCTCTTGCGGCTGATCGACGACGCCATCGAGCTCACCAAGGACAACACGGCGCTCAACCTCACCATCGCCTTCAACTACGGCGCCCGCGACGAGATCGCCCGCGCCGCGCGCCGCATCGCCGAGGACGTGGCGAGCGGCGTGATCGCGCCAGCCGAGGTGACGCCCGAGCGCTTGGGCACCTACCTCGACACGGCCGATCTGCCCGATCCCGACCTCCTCATCCGCACCAGCGGGGAGCTCCGCCTCTCGAACTTCCTTCTCTGGCAGCTCGCCTATAGCGAGTTCGTGTTCATCGACGCCTATTGGCCCGACTTCTCGCGCGAGCAGCTCGAAGCTGCCATCGCCGAATATCAGCGGCGCAGCCGGCGCTTCGGCGGAACCTCGGCGAGATCCACCGCGTGACGCGGACCCGAACGCTTCCTGACAAGGACCGCAACGGAGCGGAGAGCCATAAGCCGGAAGTGGTCGCGCGCGTGGCCTCGGCGCTGGTGCTCGCGGTCGTGGCGCTCGGCGCGGCCATCGCCAGCCCCTGGAGCTTTGTGCTCCTCGTGATGGCGGCGGGCGTGATCATTTCCTGGGAATGGGGGCGGCTGGTCGGGGGAAGCGGCTTCGACCGCGTCGCCGTGATCGAGGCGATCGGGGTTGCGGCCCTTGCCGTCCTGGTGACGCTCGGCCGGCCCGATCTGGCGCTCATTGCCCTTGCCGCGACCGTCGCGGCTATCGGCTTCGCCAGCATCGCCTCGAATACTCTGGGCTGGTCGCTCGCGGGCCTTGCCTATGCGGCGCTCCCGGCCTGGGCGCTAGTGTGGCTCCGCAGCGATCAGAGCCTCGGCGCCGTGGCCGTGCTCTATCTCTTCGCTGTCGCCTGGACCACCGACACGGCCTCTTACGCCGCCGGGCACCTCATCGGCGGACCGAAACTTGCTCCCCGCATCTCGCCGCGCAAGACCTGGAGCGGATTCATCGTCGGCGCCTTGGCGCCGTCCCTGATCGGCTATGCCTTCGCCGCGGCCCTTGGCGGCACTTCGGCGTGGCGGCTTGCCCTTGTCAGCGTGGCGCTGGCGCTCGCCTGCCAGCTCGGCGACCTGGTTGAGAGCGCGGTGAAACGCCGCTTTGGCGCCAAGGACATGAGCCATCTCATCCCCGGCCATGGCGGACTGTTCGACCGTATCGACGGCCTCTTGCTTGCCGCGATCCTCGCGGCCCTCATCGCGCTCCGCGACCCGGCCAGTCCGGGCCGGGCGCTGCTCGTCTGGTGAAGGCGAGGACTCTCCCCCGTGTTTCCGTCCCTGACATCGGTCACCATCGAGATTGAGACGAGGGCGGTGATGCGCCCGCGGCGGATCTCGATTCTCGGCGCGACCGGCTCGATCGGCGAAAGCACGCTCGATCTCATCGGCCGCAACCCCTCAGCCTATCAGGTGGTGGCGCTCACCGGCGGGCATAACGCTGGCCGTCTTGCCGAGCTCGCCATCCTGCATCGGGCCGAGCTCGCCGTCATCGCCGACCCTCAATGCTACGCCACACTGCGCGCAGGCCTCGCGGGCACCGGCATCGAGATGGCGGCAGGGGAGGAGGCTCTGCTGGAGGCGGCAAGCCGGCCGGCCGACTGGGTGATGGCGGCGATCGTCGGCGCCGCCGGGCTTAAGCCGACACTGCAGGCCGTGCGCCAGGGGACTGCAACTGCGCTCGCCAACAAGGAATGCCTCGTCTCGGCCGGAGACATCTTCATGGCCGAGGTCGCCCGCGCCAAGACCACGCTCCTTCCCGTCGATTCCGAGCACTCCGCAGCGTCGCAAGCAATGGTCGGCGCGCCCAAGGAGAACATCGAGCGTGTCTGTCTCACGGCCTCGGGCGGGCCCTTCCGCTGCTGGAGCTTCGAGCAGATGCGCGAGGCGCGGCCCGAGCAGGCCCTCAACCACCCCAATTGGTCGATGGGACCCAAGGTGACGATCGATTCGGCGACGCTGATGAACAAGGGGCTCGAGCTGCTTGAGGCCCACCATCTCTTCGCGCTCGCCCCGACGAAGCTCGACGTGCTCATCCACCCCCAATCGATCGTGCACTGCCTCGTCCATTTGAGCGACGGCTCGGTGCTGGCGCAGTTGAGCTGCCCCGACATGCGCACGCCCATCGCCTATAGCCTCGCCTGGCCCGAGCGCATGCACGCGCCGACCAAGCGCCTCGACCTTGCAGCGCTCGGCGCGCTCACCTTCGAAGCGCCTGACACTGAACGTTTCCCCGCGCTTCGCCTCGCCAGGGAGGTGCTCACCGCCGGAGGAAGTGCCGGCACCGTTCTCAACGCCGCCAATGAGGTGGCGGTCGAGGCCTTCCTTGCCGAGCGAATCGGGTTCCTGGGCATTGCCGGTTTAGTCGAGGCGACGCTTGCGGTAAGCGCGGACCTGCTGGCGCTCACCCGAGAAAGCGTCGAGGACGTGCTCGCCATCGATGCCGAAGCCAGGGTCTGCGCCCGCTCGCTGCTGGGGCGGTTTGCATAACCTCCGTGGGCCGTCTAAGAACGGTCTAAATTCTCAGGATAACCTCGTTTATGAACACGATAATTCAGCTTTCCAGCTTCGGCGACACCCTGCTCGGCTACCTCCTTCCTTTCCTCTTCGTCCTTACCATCGTGGTGTTCGTCCACGAGCTTGGCCATTTCCTCGTGGCCCGCTGGTGCGGGGTCGGCATCAAGGCGTTTTCGATCGGCTTTGGTCCTGAGATCGCCGGCTTCAACGACCGCTATGGCACTCGTTGGAAGCTCTCCTGGATCCCGCTCGGGGGCTACGTGAAATTTATCGACGACGACAATGTCGCCAGCGCCGGCGGCCGCAAGTCGCTCGACCAGCTGTCGCCCGAGGAGCGCAAGCACAGCTTCCAGGCAAAGCCTTTGGCGGCCCGCGCGGCGGTGGTCGCCGCCGGTCCGATCGCCAACTTCATCCTGGCGATCGTGATCTTCACGGCGATTTTCTCGGTTTTCGGTGAGCAGATCACGGCCGCCAAGGTCGATATCGTCAACCCGGGAAGCGTTGCAGAGAAAGCGGGATTCCTGCCCGGCGACCGCGTTATCAGCATCGACGGCCAGGCCATCGAGAGCTTCAGCGAGATGCAGCGCATCGTCGGGATGAGCGCCGATCAGCCGCTCCATTTCGTGGTCGACCGGGGCGGCAAGACCGTGGAGATCACGGCGACCCCCGAGCTCAAGGGAATCACCGACCATTTCGGCAACACCATGCGGATGGGGCTTCTGGGCATTCAGCGAAAGGCCTCCCCCGACGAGTGGACGCTGAAGCGCCATGACCCCGTGACCGCCTTCGGCATGGCGCTCAAAGAGTGCTACTTCGTGGTGTCCCGGTCCCTCGGCTATCTCTACGACGTGGCGAGGGGCAGAGAGGCCGCAGACCAGCTCGGCGGTCCGATCCGGATCGCGCAAGTATCCGGTCAGGTTGCGACCGCGGGCTTTGTTGCGCTTCTCAATCTTGCCGCCATCATCTCGGTCAGTATTGGGCTCTTGAATCTGTTCCCGATACCGATGCTCGACGGCGGTCATCTTCTCTTCTACGGCATCGAGGCCGTCAGAGGGCGCCCGTTGAGCGAGAACATCCAGGAAATCGGATTCCGCATTGGCCTCGCCTTCGTTCTCATGTTAATGATCTTTGCAACCTGGAATGACTTGATTCACTTGAAGTTTTTGTGAGACTAAGGCCTTGAGGCATTGCTTTCAGCGGGGGCTTTAACGCCCCCGCTGGCGCAATGGGGCGGGAATCAAAAATCGGCCACAAAACAGTGGCCAGTTTCGATCCTGAAGCCGTAGCGGCGGCGGGGATCGGCTTTGAGGGGAAGACACCAATAATGGTGCGGTGGACGTTGGCTAGAGGGCTGCTTGCGGCCCTCATTGTGTTGAGTAGCGTCCCGCTCTCGTTGGGCCTCGGCGCATGCCTTGGCGAGTCGTCCGCCTATGCCCAGGGCGTCATCCAGAACATCCGTGTCGAAGGCAACAAGCGGGTGGAGCCCGAGACGGTCCGCTCCTACCTCACCTTCTCCACGGGAGACGCCTACGATCCGGCCCAGGTCGACGAATCCTTGAAGGCTCTGTTTGCCACCGGCCTGTTCCAGGACGTGCGCATCAAGCGCGAAGGGGCGACCATCGTCATCGTCGTGATCGAGAACCCGATCGTGGCCCGGGTTGCTTTCGAGGGGAACCGCGAGGTCGAAGACGACGCGCTCGCTTCCGAGGTGCAGCTCAAGGCGCGCGCGGTCTATACCCGTGCCCGCGTGCAGGCCGATGTGCAGCGCATTCTCGACATCTATCGCCGACAGGGTTACTACGCCGCCCAGGTCGACCCCAAGATCATCAATCTCGATAACAACCGCATCGACGTGGTGTTCGAGATCAACGAGGGAGGGAGCACCAAGGTCCGCGCCATCAACTTCATCGGCAATTCTGCCTTCAGCGATTCCCAGCTCCGCTACGTGATCTCGACCACGCAGACGAATCTCTTGAGCTTCCTCAAGAGCACCAACATCTACGATCCCGACCGGCTCAATCTCGACCGGGAGCTCTTACGCCAGTTCTATCTCAAGAACGGCTATGCCGATGCCCGCATCGTCTCGGCCACGGCCGACCTCGACCGCGACGGGCGCGGCTTCTTTATCACCTTCACCATCGACGAGGGCGAGCGCTACCGCTTTGGCACCATCGACGTCGAGAGCGCATTGCCGTCGGTCAATATCGACGCCTTGCGCGGGGCGATCCTGACCAGGAGCGGCCGCGTCTACAACTCGGACAAGGTCGAGAAGACGGTCGAGGCGTTGACCATCGAGGTATCGCAGCAAGGCTACGCCTTCGGCCAAGTCAAGCCGCGCTTCGAGCGCGACGAGGCCGGCCACACCATGGGTATCGTCTATGTCATCGACGAAGGCCCGCGGATCTATATCGAGCGCATCAACATCGTCGGCAACTTCCGTACCCAGGACGACGTGATCCGGCGCGAGTTCCGGCTTGCCGAAGGCGACGCCTTCAACCGCCTGCTCGTCGAGTCTGCCCGCAAACGCCTACGCGCGATCGGCTTTTTCAAGACCGTGGACATCGACACCGAGCCCGGCAGCGCGCCTGACCGCGTCATCATCGTGGTCAAAGTGGTCGAGCAGCCGACCGGCGAGCTGTCCTTCGGCGTCGGCTATTCCACCAGCGAAGGCGTGATCGGCGACATCAGCATCACCGAGCGCAACCTGATGGGCAAAGGCCAATATGTCAGGCTCGGCTTCTCTGGAAGCCTTCAACGGGCGCAGGTCGATTTCAGCTTTACCGAACCGCATTTTCTCGATCGCAACCTCGCGGCGGGTTTCGACATCTTCTACAAAACTGTAGATCTGACTCAGCAGGCCTCGTTCAAGCAGACCGACGCTGGCGGCGATCTCAGGCTTGGCTTTCCGATCGCCGACAACACCCAGCTCGGCCTTCGCTACAAGTTCGAGCGCGAGACGATCTTCGGCGTCACCAAAACAGCTTCATTGGCCGTGAAGCAGGCCGAAGGCACCGTCAATGTCTCGAGCGTGGGCTACACGCTCGCCTACGACACCCGCAATCTCCCCGCCGCGCCGACAACCGGCTATTTCGCGTCGTTCTCCCAGGACCTCGCGGGCGTCGGCGGCGATGTGAACTACATCAGGTCGGTTGCCGACGGACGCGGCTATTACCCCATCACCAACAAGATCACCCTGGTCGGCCGCGTGCAGGGCGGCGCCATCGAAGGGTGGGGCGGTCAGGACGTCCGCCTGACCGACCTGTTCTTCAAGGGCGGTGAGACGGTGCGGGGTTTCCAGCGCGCCGGCTACGGTCCGCGCGATGCCTGCCGGGACCCAATTAACAACGACGCGGTGCATAACTGCTCCAAGGACTCCCTCGGCGGCCAGCTTTTTTGGGCGAGCACGGCTGAGGTGCGCTTCCCCATTCCGTTCCTTCCCGAGAACCTCGGCATACAGGGGGCCGTGTTCGTCGACGCCGGCTCGCTGTGGGATCCGAGCAATCTTGCTACGCAAGCGGTGACTCTGCCGCCGCTCCCAGGGGGATGCAGCAGTAAAAATCTTGGGAAAACATGCGGGGAAGGGAGCTTCATCTTCGACAACTCGCAAGTTCGCCTGTCGACGGGCTTCAGCATCATCTGGCAGTCGCCTTTAGGCCCGCTCCGTGCTGATATCGCCGAGGCTCTGCTTAAGGCCAATTTCGACAAGACTGAGCTGTTCCGCTTCGGCGCATCGACGAACTTCTAAGGGAAGCACTTTCCGTTTATGGCTTCGCGTCATGACGCATGTCGCAGCGCTTGCCGCTGGGAATTTGATGGAACATCCGGGTTTCTTCGAGCGGGCCGGCCCCTTTTCTTTGGGCGCTATCGCCGAGGCCACCAGCACCAAGGCGGCGGACGGCGCCGATCTCGATTTCAAGATCAGGGACGTGCGCACGCTCGATAGCGCGGCGCAAGGGGACCTCTCCTTTCTCGATAATCGGAAATATCTCCCGCTCTTCGCCGCGACCGGCGCGAGCGCCTGCCTCGTCGCCCCCAAGTTCGCGAGCAAAGCGCCGACCGCCACGGCCTGCCTCGTCACCGCTGAGCCCTATCGGGCCTTCGCCAAAGCGCTCGCGCTGTTTTATCCCGACGCGATGCAGCCCAAGGCTGCGCCTGAAGGGGAGGGCTCCGACCTGGCGTCCCGGGTCGATCCGACAGCCATCCTCGAACCGGGCGCGACCGTGGAGCGTGGCGCCGTGGTCGGACCTGAGGCGCGGATCGGGCGCGGCACGACCATTGCGGCCGGCAGCGTGATCGGCTACCGCGTGTATATCGGCAGAGACTGCTATATCGGGCCGAACGCCTCGCTCACCCATACCCTGGTCGGTAACCATGTGACGATCCACGCCGGTGTGGCCATCGGCCAGGACGGTTTCGGCTTCGCCATGGGCAAAGCGGGCCACCTGAAAGTGCCGCAAATCGGCCGCGTGATCATCCAAGACGGCGTCGAAATCGGCGCCAACACCACCATCGACCGGGGCGCCTTGCGTGACACCGTTATCGGGGAAGGCACGAAAATTGATAATCTCGTGCAAATCGGGCACAACGTGGTGATTGGAAGGCATTGCATTATCGTGGCGCAAACCGGTATCTCGGGGAGCGCGGAACTCGGCGATTTCGTGGCTCTGGGCGGCCAGGTGGGCGTTGTCGGACATGTCAAAATCGGCGCTGGCGCGCAGATCGCGGCGAGCAGTAATGTGCGAGGCGACGTGCCGCCGGGCGTGCGCTGGGGTGGCACTCCAGCCAAGCCACTACGATTGTGGTTCAGGGAGCTCACGCTGTTGCGTAAGCTTGCCGAACGCAAGGATTTGACGCTTGATCAAGGCGAAGGCTCAAGCCACACGGGCGAGGAGCCCACTCTTAGCCGCGAGCCACGGGGAGCCGGTCCGGATGAATGAGAGCGGAGTGAAATCGAAGCTCGGGAGGGCGGAAATCGCCGACATCCTGAAGCTTCTGCCACATCGCTACCCGTTCCTCATGGTCGACCGTATCGTCGACATGGACGGCGACCGTTCCGCCACCGGCATCAAGAACGTGACCGCCAACGAGCCCTATTTTCAGGGACACTTCCCCGGCAATCCCGTCATGCCCGGCGTGCTCCTCATCGAAGGCATGGCGCAAACCGCCGGCGCTCTCTGCATGCGCCATATCGAGGAGTTCAAGCAGCCGCCGCTCGTCTATTTCATGGCGATCGACAAGGCCCGCTTCCGCCGCCCGGTGGTGCCGGGCGATACCATCCACTATCACGTTCAAAAGATGCGCAATCGCGGGCGCGTCTGGCGCTTCCGGGCGCAGGCGCATGTCGACGGCACGCTCGTCGCCGAGGCCGAGGTCAGCGCCGTGATCGTTGAGACTTAGCTAGGGCGAGCATGGCCAACATCCATGCGACCGCCGTGGTCGATCCAAGCGCAAAACTTGGGACGAAGGTAGAGATCGGTCCCTTTTGCGTGATCGGACCCGATGTCGAGCTCGGCGATGGCGTCGTCGTGCGCTCGCACGCCCTCATCACCGGCCGGACCACGCTCGGTGCGGAGTGCCGGGTGTTTCCCTTCGCCTCCCTCGGCGAGGCTCCTCAGGACGTGAAATATCACGGCGAGCCGAGCACACTCACCATCGGCGCCAAGACCGTCATCCGCGAGCACGTCACCATCAATCCCGGCACTGAAGGGGGCCACATGGCGACGAAAGTGGGGTCCAACTGCCTGTTGATGATTGGATCCCATGTCGCCCACGACTGCGAGCTCGGCGACAATGTCACTCTGGTGAACGGCGCGACCTTGGGCGGCCATGTCTCCATCGGCGATGGCGCCATCATCGGCGGCCTCTCCGCCGTGCACCAGTTCGTCCGCATCGGCGCCTATGCCTTTATCGGCGGGATGTCCGGCATCACCGCCGATGTCATTCCGTATGGGATGGCCATCGGCAACCGCGCCGCCCTGTGCGGCCTCAACATCGTCGGACTGAAGCGCAAGAATTTTCCGCGCGAGCAGATCCACGAGCTCCGTCAGGCCTATCGTATGCTGTTCTCGAGCGAGGGAACGCTGATGGAGCGGCTCGAGGACGTGGAGAGCATGTTCGCGGCCAATCCGCTCGCCAAGCAGGTCATCGAGTTCATCAAGACCCAATCAGAGCGCTCGTTCTGCATACCGAACAATGCCGCAACCCCGAGCCGATGACATCGACGCGCCGGAGGCGCGTGGCGTAGGGACGATCGAGGGTCCACTCGGCATCCTTGCCGGCGGCGGACCCCTTCCATGCGTGGTTGCCGAGGCGGCCATCGCGCGCGGCCTCGCGCTCCATATCGTCGCCATCCGCGGGGAGTCGCGCGAGGAGATCGAGCGCTTCCCGCACACCTGGATCAAATGGGGCGAGATCGGGAAGATGTTGGCCGCCTTCGACGCCGCCCACTGCCGCGATCTGGTGATCATCGGCGGGGTGACGCGGCCCGATCTCGCCAACATCAAGTTCGACCTCGGCGCGATCAGGAATTTGCCCTATCTGCTCAGCCTGAGTATCGGCGGCGGCGACGACCGCGTGCTGTCAAGCATCGTCCGCTTTTTCGAAGGCAAGGGATACCGGGTGCATGGGGCGGGCGACGTGGCGCCCGAGCTCTTGGCGGGAGAGGGGACGCTCGGCGACAAATCGCCTTCCACCGCGGACAAGGCCGATATCGAAATGGCCTTCAAGGTGGTGAGAGCGCTCGGCCGCCTCGACGTCGGTCAAGCCGCTGTCGTGGTCAAAGGCCATGTCCTTGCCGTGGAAGCCGCCGAAGGCACCGACGCCATGCTGCTCCGCTGTGTCGAGCTTCGCGAATTGGGGTGGACGCGACGGCGCAACCGCGCAGGCGTCCTTGTCAAGGCGCCAAAGCCGGGGCAGGAAGAGCGCGTCGACCTGCCGACAATCGGCCCCGAGACGGTGAGGAAAGCGGCAGCGGCCGGCCTCGCCGGCATTGCCGTGGCGGCCGGGCAGGTGCTGATCGCAGAGCGCGCCGCGACCATCGAGGCCGCCAACGAGCATGGGCTGTTTCTGCTGGGCGAGCCTCTCGCCGGCAGGACTGACGACGCCTAGGCATGATCCGGAAAAGTGG
>DFXC01000036.1:8445-24461 GCA_002383105.1 Hyphomicrobiaceae bacterium UBA4118 | reverse complement strand
GTGGGAACCGGTTTTCCGAAAAGATCATGCTCGGCGATCAGATTTTCCCGGTCATGACCACCATCGTCGTCCGCGACGACCCCGCCCAGGCAAGCGCCGCCGCCTGAGATCGTGGTCTGGGACTGGTTATGAGTCCGGACCCAGGGCGGGGCCCTAAGGGCCCCGTCAGCGCGCCTCCGTCGCCACATAGGCGCGCTCGGTGGCGCCGGTATAGAGCTGACGCGGCCTGCCGATGCGGTGCATCGGGTCCTCGATCATCTCCTTCCACTGGGCGATCCAGCCCACGGTGCGGGCAATGGCGAACAGCACGGTGAACATGTCGGTAGGGAAGCCGAGCGCCTTGAGCGTGATCCCGGAATAGAAGTCGATATTGGGATAGAGCTTCTTCTGGATGAAGTAGTCGTCGGAGAGCGCGATCCGCTCGAGCTCGAGCGCCACCTGCAGGATCGGGTCGTTGCCAAGACCCACGGCGTCGAGCACCTCGTGGCAGGTCTTCTGCATAATTTTCGCTCTGGGATCGTAGTTCTTGTAGACGCGGTGGCCGAAGCCCATGAGCCGGAACGGGTCGCTTTTGTCCTTGGCACGCTTGATGAACTCGGGGATGCGGTCGACCGAGCCGATCTGCTGCAGCATCATCAGCGCCGCCTCGTTGGCGCCGCCATGAGCCGGGCCCCACAGACAGGCGATGCCGGCCGAGATGCAGGCAAACGGGTTGGCGCCCGATGAGCCGGCCAGCCGCACCGTGGAGGTCGAAGCGTTCTGCTCGTGGTCGGCATGCAGGATGAAGATGCGATCCATAGCGCGCGCGAGCACGGGATCGACTTTGTATTCCTCGCACGGCACGGCGAAGCACATATGCAGAAAATTCGCCGAGTACGTGAGTTCGTTCCTCGGATAGACGAACGGCTGACCGATGGAATACTTGTAGGCCATGGCGGCGATGGTCGGCATCTTCGCGATCATGCGGATGCTAGCGATATCGCGCTGCTCCGGATCCTTGATGTCGATCGAGTCGTGATAGAAGGCCGACAGCGCGCCGACCACGCCGACCATGACGGCCATGGGATGCGCGTCGCGGCGGAAGCCGGTGTAGAACCGGGTCATCTGCTCATGCACCATCGTGTGTTTCACGATGCGGCTGTCGAACGCCTTGTACTGCTCGCGGGTCGGAAGCTCACCATACAGCAGGAGGTAGCAGGTCTCGACGAAACTGCCGTACTCGGCGAGCTGGTCGATCGGATAGCCGCGATAGAGGAGAATGCCCTCGTCGCCGTCGATGAAGGTGATCTTCGACTCGCAGCTCGCCGTCGAGGTGAAGCCCGGGTCGTAGGTGAAGCAGCCGGTATCCTGATAGAGCGAGTTGATGTCGATCACGTCGGGCCCAATCGTGCCCTTGCGGATCGGCAGGTCGTAGGTTGCGCCGTCGATCAAGACAGATGCCTCGGCCGCGCCCGACGGGCGGAGGTTTTCTGCGACGCTCATCTAAAGGCTCCTCTAACCATCCTATGGAAGACGGGTCGGCAACATACGCAGAACTTTGGCGGCGGTTGCGGCCCTAGCGAACTCGTTTTTGCAGTGCCACATAATCGCGCCGTTCGTGTCGCAGTGCAACAAGTGGACATGCTTAAATGTTAAGCAGAATTGCCGGCATGCGCCTGGTCGCGGATGCGGGCAAGAGATTCGTCGCGGCCGAGCACTTCGAGCACCTCGAAGATGCCTGGCGAGGCCGACCTGCCGGTCAAGGCGGCGCGCAGCGGTTGGGCCGCCTTGCCGAGCTTGCGGCCGGTCTCGTCGGCGAAGCTGCGCACGGAAGCCTCGAGCGCTTCTAGCGTCCATGGCGAAACGTCTTCGAGCCGCGGCAGGAGAGCGGCGAGCATTTCCCGCCCGGCAGCATCGAGAAGCTTCGCGGCCTGCTCATCCATCGTCAGGGGCCGTTTGGCGAAGAGGAAGGACGCGCTGTCGAGGAGCTCGACCAGCGTCTTGGCGCGCTCTTTTAGCCCCGGCATGGCGCGCTCTAATTTCTGCCAGCCATCAGCGTCGATCCGCTCGCCGAGCGCCACGCCGTCGGGAAGCTCAGGCACGAGCGCCTTCAAGCGTTGCACGATCTCGATGTCGGGCGTCACGCGGAGATAATGGCCGTTCAGGTTCTCGAGCTTGGCGAAATCGAACCGCGCGGCCGAGCGTCCGATGGCATCGAGATCGAACCATTGGATCATCTCGTCCGTCGACATGATCTCGGCATCGCCGTGGCTCCAGCCGAGCCGCACGAGATAGTTGCGGAGCGCCGCGGGCAGATAGCCCATGGCCCGGTAGGCCTCGACGCCGAGCGCGCCGTGGCGCTTGGAGAGCTTGGCGCCGTCAGGGCCGTGGATCAGCGGCACATGGGCGTAGATCGGGGTTTGCCAGCCGAGCGCCTTGAAGATCTGCGTCTGGCGCGCCGCGTTGGTGAGATGGTCGTCGCCGCGGATCACGTGGGTGATGTCCATGTCATGGTCGTCGACCACGACGGAAAGATTATAAGTCGGGGTGCCGTCGCTGCGCAGGATCACGAGGTCGTCGAGATCCTTGTTAGCAAAGACGACACGCCCCTGGACGCGGTCTTTGATCACCGTCTCGCCCTCGCGCGGCGCCTTGAAGCGGATCGTCGGCGCAATGCCGGGAGGCGCCTCGCGATGATCCCGGTCACGCCAAGTGCCGTCATAGCCGGGAGCGCGACCCTCGGCGCGGGCGCGCTCGCGCATGGCGGCGAGCTCCTCAGGGCTCGCGTAGCAGCTATAGGCCTTCCCTTCGGCAAGCAGCTGCTCCGCCACCTCGCGGTGGCGTTCCGCGCGCGTCATCTGATAGAGGGGCTCGCCGTCCCACTCGAGGTCGAGCCAGCGCAGGCCGTCGAGAATGGCGAGGATCGCTCCTTTCGTGGAGCGCGCCTGGTCGGTGTCCTCGATGCGCAGCAGCACCTTGCCGCCCTTGGCGCGTGCGTAGAGCCAATTGAAGAGGGCAGTCCGGGCGCCGCCGATATGCAGATAGCCCGTGGGCGAGGGCGCAAAACGCGTGATGACCTTTTCGCTCATGGATCAGATGTCGCTATGGCCGCGCTCACGCGCCTTGTGCTTCACGTTGAGGATGATGATCTCATCTTCTGTCTCGTACACGGTGTAGTAGATGAGATACGCATATTTTCGAGTTACCATCTTGCGGACGCCTTCAGCCATCTGTCGCCGGCCGACTTTGGGACAGGACAAGGTTTCGCAAGCTTCGATAGATATCGGCCCGAACCCGCCGCGCAGGGTCGGGGTTGTGAGCGCGGATGTAGTCGGCAAGCTCTGTGAGATTTTCAACCGCACGCGGCGTAAAGCGCAGTCTCATGCCTCGAAGCGGCGAAAAGCGGCTTCCACCTCGGCATCAGTCGCGAAGCGACGGCGTTGTGCCTGAGCCAAGCTTTCCAGCACGTCTGACAAATGGGCGGCATCGATTGGCTCGGGCTCATCCTCACCGGCAAGAGTAAGCATGGCGCGCGCGATTTCGTCCTGGCTGTCAGGCGGTAACCTCCGCACGGCCTCTAGAGCTTTTTCCATCAGCTTGGTCATGGGCAGGGAATATGCGTCTCCCGCTGAGCCAAGGAAAGGGGTTTTCGTAGAGGCTGACCACCCTGCGTTTTCACGCAAGCGGAGGTAGGCCGTAATGTAACATCAGGGCAGATGCGGGGTAAGGGCAGGGGCTGGGGCACCCTTGCCGGTTCTGGGCATCGCGCATGCCGGGCCGGGGTGAAGAGGCGTGGGGCGGCGAGGATCGCACGCCTCAGAGGAGCCGAGGCGGGCTAGTCTCCGCGGCGCTCGCGGCGGCCGCGCGCGCGCTCGAAACCGAGCAGGATCGCTGGTTCCCCGCACGAACTATTACAGCCTCCCCGCCAATCTGATTGTGACGCCGCTGGTCAGCCTGCTGATCATGCCAATGGCGTTGCTCAGCTTGATCGCCATGCCGTTTGGGCTCGAAGCGTGGCCGCTCAAGGCCCAGGGACTAGGCATCGACTTGATGGTTGCCACCGGCAAATGGGTCGCGTCATGGCCGGGCGCGGTCTCGGTCCTGCCCGCGATCTCAGGGACGGCGCTTCTGCTTATGGTGCTGGGGGCCTATGGATTTGCCTCTGGCGGACGCGAGCCCGCGCGCTCGGTCTGGTTATCGCCGCCCTAGGTCTTGCGCTTGCGCCGGGCGGCCAACGGCCGGACGTGCTGATCGAACGGGACGGCGCGACAGCGGCACTCCGTTCCGAGACCGGCAACCTCGTCTTTCCGCCGGCAACGGCGGCGAGCTATAGCGTCGACAAATGGCTTCTGGCCGACGGCGACGACCGTGACGCCGCTGCGGCCAGTAGCGAGGACACCTTCCGCTGCGATTCTCTCGGCTGCATCGGCACGGTCAAAGGCAAGACAGTAGCGCTGATCCGCCATCCCGCCGCGCTCGAGGAGGATTGCCGCCTGGCCGACATCGTCATCGCGCCCTTCACCATCGGCAAGAAGTGCCGCGCCGCGCGGGTCATCGTCGACCGGCGCATGCTGAAATCGGAAGGCGCCTCCGCGCTCTATATCGAGGGGCTCTCGATCCGCACCGAGACGGTCGCTGCCGCGCGCGGGCGGCGCCCCTGGGTACCTGACCACACCATCGTGAGAACAGGACCGCCTTCGCACTCAGGCCACGTCGATGCCCACGGCAACGAGGCCGACGACAATGCCGGCGACGCAGCCAAGCGCTTCAACGGCAACCCCGATGAGTGATTGGGCCTTCAGTAGCGGCGGATGAGGCCGACCAGGCGCCCTTGCACGCGCACGCGGTCCGGGCCGAAGATGCGCGTCTCGTAGCTCGGATTGGCCGCTTCCAGCGCGATGGAATCGCCGCGCCGGCGCAGGCGCTTCAGCGTGGCCTCTTCTTCATCCACCAGCGCCACGACGATATCGCCGTTATTGGCGTCCTCGCATTTCCGCACGATGATGGTGTCGCCTTCGAGGATACCGGCCTCGATCATGGAATCGCCTTTCACCTCAAGCGCGTAATGCTCGCCCTTGGTGAGGAGCTCTGGCGGCACCTCGATGGTGCTGAGGCGGGTCTGGATCGCCTCGACGGGGACGCCGGCGGCGATGCGGCCCATCACCGGCACGCTGACGGTCTGGGGCAGGCTCTCACCTTCGGCGACCTGAGGCACCCGCCCCAAGCTTCCCTCGATTACGCTCGGCGAGAAGCCGCGGGACCGCTGGACGAGCGGCTGCGGCATGGAATCGGGCAGCTTCACGATCTCCATGGCGCGCGCGCGGTGGGGGAGCCGGCGCACGAAGCCGCGCTCCTCGAGCGCGGTGATCAACCGGTGGATACCGGACTTCGACTTGAGGTCGAGCGCTTCCTTCATCTCATCGAAGGAGGGCGGTACGCCCGACTCCTTCAACCGCTCATGGATGAACATGAGAAGCTCTTTCTGCTTCGTGGTGAGCATCTGGTCCCCTTTGGGCGGTCAGGTCTTGGATTGTTCGACGCCTTAACGATTCGGGCGTCCGCTTGTACAAATCATGAACAGTTTATCTGTTCCGTTTGTGTTCTGCAAGCGGTTCGCCACAAAATGCAGCGGCATCGACACCTAAGCAGCGTCTCGCGCGATTCGGGTTTCCGGCGCCTTAATCGCCGTCGAGGGGGACGATCCTCACGCGCTTGCCGTGAGCAAGCGGAGGCGCATAAGCAGCGCGCACGATGAGGCAGTCGGCCCGGGCCAGGCCGGCGACGAGCGAAGAGTCCTGGGAGGGCAGGGGAAGCACCACCCGCTGACCGTCCTCCCGCCATTCGGAGATCCCTCCCATGTAGTGCTCGCGCGGGCCGTTGGGCTCCAGCGCCTCGCCCAGCACGGCCTCGGGGTAAGGCCGCGCGGCTCCCGCAACGCCAAGCATGCGCTCCAGCATCGGCACCAGGAACACATGAGCGCAGACGAGGGCCGAGACCGGGTTCCCCGGTAGGCCGAGCACGCGCTGGCTGCCGAGCCGGCCAAAGAGGAGAGGCTTTCCCGGCCGCATGGCGATCTTCCAGAAGTCGAGTTCAAGCCCCTCGGACTTAAGCGCGCTCGCGACGAGGTCGCGCTCGCCCACGGAGGCCCCGCCAATGGTCAGAAGGATATCGGCGGCGCTGCCGGAGCGGGCGAGCGTGACGAGGCTCTCCGGATCGTCCTTGGCGATGCCGAGGCTCATGGCCTCGCCGCCCGCCTTCTCGGTCAGCGCGGCAAGCCCATAAGGCACTGAGGAGACAATCTGGTCCTTGCCGAGCTCGGAGCCCGGCGGAATTACCTCATCGCCGGTGGCGAGAATCGCCACCTTCGGCTTGCGGCGGACCGGCAACTCGGCGTGGTTCATGGCGGCTGCGAGCATCAGCTGCCGGGGCCCAAGTCTCGCGCCGGCGATGAGCAGCTTCTCGCCTTCCGTGAAGTCCTGTCCGCGCGGGCGGATATGCCGGTCGGTCGTGGCCTCTCTGACGGTCACGACGCCATGGGCCTCCTCGGCGTTCTCCTGGATGACGATGGTGTCGGCGCCTTGCGGCACCGGCGCGCCGGTGAAGATGCGCACCGCCTCGCCGCGGCCAACGCTTCCGCCGAAACCCGCGCCTGCCAACGAGCCGCCGATCAGCCTAAGCGTCGCCGGGAGCGCTGCCACGTCCTCGGCGCGGACCGCATAGCCGTCCATGGCAGAGGCGTCGAAGGGCGGCTGGGTAAGACGCGCGGCCAAGTCGTCGGCGAGCACGCGGCCGCTCGCGGCATCGAGCGCCACCCTCTCGCCGTCGAGCGGCGATATGCCGTGGGTCACGCGGGCAAGGGCTTCTGCGACTGTAAGAAGTGCCATCAGCGCTTGAAATGGCCCGAGCGGCCGCCGGTCTTCTCCACCAGGCGGATGGCGGAGAAGGACATGGCCCGGTCGACCGCCTTCACCATGTCGTAGAGGGTGAGGCAGGCGATCGAGACCGCCGTCAATGCCTCCATCTCGACCCCGGTCTTGGCATCCACCTTGGCGGTCGCCTCGACGCGCAATCCGCACGGATCGCGGGAAGGCTCGAACTCGACAGTCACCCCCGTCAAGGGGAGGGAATGGCAGAGCGGGATCAGCTCGGCGGTCCGCTTCGCCGCCATGATGCCGGCGATCCTGGCGGTGGCGAGCACGTCGCCCTTAGGCGCCTTGCCCGCAAGGATCAGGTCGAGCGTCGTGGGCGCCATGGCCACGAAGCCCTCGGCGATTGCGGTGCGGGAGGTGACCTCCTTGGCCGAGACATCGACCATGCGCGCTTCGCCCTTCTCGTTGAGGTGACTGAGGCGCGCGGTCATGGCGCGACCTCAGCCCGCGTCTTGGCCTTGGAGCCGGAAAGCAGGGCGCGGGTCGCTGCCGCCACGTCGTCCTGTCGCATCAGGCTCTCGCCCACGAGGAAGGCGCGCACCCGGCAAGAGGCAAGCCGCGTAAGGTCGTCATGGGTGAAGATGCCGCTCTCGGCAATGACGATACGATCGGATGGCACGCGCGGCGCGAGATGCTCGGTGACGGTGAGGCTCGTAGCGAAGGTCTTGAGGTCGCGGTTGTTGATGCCGATGAGCGGCGTGTCGAGGACAAGCGCGCGGGCAAGCTCGGCCTCGTCATGCACCTCGGCGAGAACGCCCATGCCGAGATCGCGCGCGGTGCCAGCCAGATCGCGCGCCGTCGCGTCGTCGATCGCCGCCATGATGATGAGGATGCAGTCGGCGCCCCACGCCCTGGCCTCGAGCACCTGATAGGGGTCCACCATAAAGTCCTTGCGCAGCGCCGGAAGCTTTGTCGCCTCGCGCGCCGCCGTCAAATATTCCGGGCGCCCCTGGAAGGACGGCGCATCGGTGAGCACCGAGAGACAGGCGGCGCCCCCTGCCGCGTAGGCGCGCGCCAGGCTCAGCGGATCGAAATCAGCCCGGATCAAGCCTTTCGATGGGCTTGCCTTCTTGATCTCGGCGATGAGCGCAAAGTCGCCGGCCGCGATGCGTGACCGCAAGGCCGCCGCAAAGGGCCGTGGCGGGGCGGCGGCCTCTGCGCGGGCGCGCATGGCCGTTCCGCTCACCGCTTCCTTGGCGGCCTCGATCTCTTTCCGCTTGTAGCCAAGGATCCTGTCGAGCACCTCTGCCATGGCGGTCAGACCCTATCACGGCTAAGCGCGACGAGCGCATCGAGAACGCCTTTGGCCTTGCCGCAATCGATCGACTCCGCGGCAAGCGCCACGCCCTCCCTGAGAGTCTTGGCCTTGCCGGCGACGAGGAGCGCCGCCGCCGCATTCAAAAGCACGATATCCCGCAGCGGGCCTTGATTTCCTTGCAGCACCGCCCGGATATGGGCGGCGTTCTCGATCGCATCGCCGCCGATCAAGTCCTGGGGTCTTGCGTCAGGCAGTCCGGCATTCCTCGGCGAAATCCTGAAAGTCGTGATCTCGCCCCGATCCAGTACCGCGACATGGCTGATGCCCGTGGTGGTGAGCTCGTCCAAACCGTCGGCGCCATGCACAACCCAGGCGCGTTCTGCCCCCAGCAGGCCGAGCACGCGGGCGATGGGCTCCACCCATTGCTCGCTGAACACGCCGACCAGCTGATATTTGGTGCCGGCCGGATTGGCGAGCGGCCCAAGCAGATTGAAGATGGTGCGCGTGCCGAGCTCGGTGCGCACGTTCGCGACATGGCGCATGGCGGTGTGATGGGCCGGCGCGAACATGAAGCCGAGCCCGCACGTCTCGATTGCGCGCGCGATCGTCTCAGGCGCGGACTCGATTTCGACCCCGAGTGCGGCGAGCACATCCGCCGAGCCGGAGCGCGAGGAGATCGACCGGTTGCCGTGCTTGGCGACCGGAACGCCCGCGCCGGCCACGACGAAGGCGGCGCAGGTCGAGATATTGTGGGTCCCCTTGGCGTCGCCGCCCGTTCCGCACGTGTCGATGGCGCCTTCGGGCGCGCGCACGGGAACGACTTTTGCCCGAAGCGCGCGGGCGGCGCCGGCGATCTCCTCGACCGTCTCGCCGCGGACGTGCATCCCCATCAGCAGCGCGCCGATCTGCGCATCGGTCGCGGCACCCGACATGATCAGCTCGAAGGCTTCGGTCGCTTCGCCCTGGGTGAGGCTTTGGCCGGACGCCACCTTGCCGATGGCAGCGCGCAGATCGGCGGGCGTCGCAGTCCCTGCCAGCGCGGGGCTAGAGGGCACCGACCGCTTCTCTTTGCGCGACCTCGCGCGCGCGCCGCTCGACGCGGGCGAGGTCGAGGAAATTGGCGAGCAGCTGATGGCCGTGCTCCGACGCAATGCTCTCGGGATGAAACTGGACCCCGTGCACGGGATAGCGCTTGTGCTGCAAGCCCATGATCACGCCGTCAGCCGTCTCCGCCGTGATCTCGAGCTCATCGGCCAGGGTGGCGCGCTCGACGATGAGCGAATGGTAGCGCGTGGCGGAGAAGTCCTGCGGGATGCCGGCGAAGACGCCCTTGCCGGTATGGTGCACCTTCGACAGCTTGCCGTGCATCAGGGTTGGCGCGCGGACGACGCGGCCGCCATAGACTTGGCCGATGGCCTGATGGCCGAGGCAGACGCCGAGGATCGGCACCGCGGGCCCGGCGCGCTCGATCAGCTCGAGGCAGATGCCGGCGCGGTCGGGGTCGCAAGGCCCGGGCGACAGTACGATCGCCCCAGGCGCCTCGGCCAGGACCTCATCGACGGTGATCTTGTCGTTGCGGTAGACGCGCGTCGGCGCGCCCAATTCGCCAAGGAAATGAACGAGGTTGTAGGTGAAGCTGTCGTAGTTATCGATCAGGGTCAGCATGAGGCTGGTGTTACGCCCGCGCCTTGCACGCCGTCAAGGTGTGGGGTCCCCTTCGGCAAACCCTAGCCGCGCACGTCCCTTGGCGAGAGAAAGAGGTTCAAGGTCCCGCTATTGACCGTGACACCGCTCCAAGGCCCGCTCGCGAAGTTGATCACCGCAAGCCCCGCCGTGGGATATTTCTGTCTGAGACGATCCCGCAAAGACCTCGGGCCTGAACCCACGAGATCGAGCGCGAAGGCTTGAATCTCAGGGTTGTGGCTGACCAGCATAACGCGGGTGGTCCCAGGCGAGATCGCCCGCATCATCTCGAGCATGGTCTCGAGCTTCGCGTGATAGAGGGCGTCCTCATAGACGACCTTCGGCTCGACCTTGAGCTGACGCAAGACGAGCGCGAGGGTATCGCGCGTACGCCGCGCCGAGGAGCAGAGCACGAGCTCGGGATCGATCCCATGCTTCGTCATGGCCTTGCCCATCAGCGGCGCGTCGGTTACCCCGCGGGTGGCAAGCGGCCGGTCCTGATCGGGAAGCGTGGGATTGTCCCAGCTCGATTTTGCGTGACGGAGCAGGCTGAGCGTAAGCCTCGGGATCGCCTCCACGCTTACTGGCCGCGCTTGGCGCGGGCGGCGAAGCGCACGGCCTCGTCGGCGGCCTTGAACAGCGCGCGTGCCTTGCTCACGCACTCGGCCTGCTCGCGCTCGGGCACCGAATCGGCAACGACGCCGGCGCCCGCCTGCACATACATGGTGCCGTCCTTCACCACCGAGGTCCGGAGCACGATGCAGCTATCCATCTCGCCGTCGGCGGAGAAATATCCGACACAGCCCGCATAAGGCCCACGCGCCGCGTCCTCGAGCTCGTCGATGATCTCCATGGCGCGCACCTTGGGGGCCCCCGACACGGTGCCGGCAGGGAAACCCGCCATCAGCGCATCGACCGCATCGAAGTTGGAAGCGAGCCTCCCTTCGACGTTCGACACGATATGCATGACCTGGCTGTAATATTCGAGGAAGAATGAGTCGGTGACGCGCACGCTGCCCACCTCCGCCACGCGCCCCACGTCGTTTCGCCCGAGATCGAGAAGCATCAGATGCTCGGCGCGCTCCTTGGCGTCGGCGAGAAGCTCTGCCGCCAACGCCTTGTCCTCTTCGGGGCTCGCCCCGCGCGGGCGCGTGCCGGCGATCGGCCTGATGGTGACCTTGCCGTCGCGGACCCTGACCAGGATTTCAGGGCTCGAGCCCACCACGGCGAAGCCGCCGAAATTGAGATAATAGAGGAAGGGCGAAGGATTGACCCGCCTGAGCGCCCGGTAGAGCGCGAAGGAGGGCAGCGTGAACGGCGCCTCGAAGCGCTGACTCAGCACCACCTGGAAGATGTCGCCGGCGGCGATGTAGTCCTTGGCGCGCGCGACCTTCGCCATATAAGCCTCGGGCGGCGTGGTCGGCTTCGGCTCCGGATGCGCCGCGTCCAAGTCGAGCTCGCTCGCATGGGGCAGAGGCTGCTCCAGCCGCTCCAGAACGAGGTTCAACCGGTCGGCGGCCCGCGCATAGGCCGCCTTGGCGTTGACGCCCGGCGCCGGTCGCACCGGCGTCACCACCGTCATCTCGTCTTTGACGCTGTCGAAGATCACGATCAGCGTCGGCCGCACCAGGATGCTGTCGGGAAGGGCGAGAGGATCGGGCTTCTCGGCGGGCAGATGCTCGATCAGCCGTACCGTGTCGTAGCCCATATAGCCGAAAATGCCCGCGGCCATGGGGGGCAGCTCGGGCGGCAACGCGATCGCCGATTCGGCAAGGAGCGCGCGCAGCGACGCGAGCGCCGGCAGCGGCGAAGGCGCGAACGCGTGAAGGTCCGATTGAGGTGCGCGGTTGATCTCGGCCTTGGACCCATCGGCACGCCAGATGAGATCGGGCTCGCAGCCGATGATCGAGTAGCGGCCGCGCGTGGCGCCGCCTTCGACCGACTCAAGGAGGAAACTGTTCGGCCGCTCATGGGCAAGCTTCAGCATGGCCGAGACGGGGGTCTCGAGATCGGCCACGAGGCGCGTCCATGCCACCTGCGCCACGCCCCCGTCGTAACGGCGCGCGAAAGCGGGAAAATCAGGCTCGATGGGGGCAGCGCCGCCTAGCTGGGTCAAGGGCGTAACTGAGGCGGGAGCGGATCTCATGGCTCTTCGCTGGTGCCGACGAGCTTGGCGAGAGCCTGCTGGTTGACGCTTACCCCATAGCGGCTTTCCAGCGCGCCGAAATATTCGGCAATGGCATCCTCGCTGGCGAGAAGCGCGATCTGCTCCTTGAGGCGAGCGACTTCGGGTGCCTCGAGCGGGGGCGGAGGCGTGACCTTGTCGACCTGGAACACGATACGGCCTTCATCGACCCCCGAAGGAGCCGATCCATAGCCCTTCTCCGGTAAGGTGAAGGCCTGCGACACGGCAGGCGGCAGCACGTTCACGGTAATGCTGTCGCGCTTCAACGGGTCGCTGGTCAGGATCTCGACATTGAGGTCCTTGGCGACGTCCTCCAGCGTCTTGCCGCCGTTCAGGCTGGTGACGAGGTCTTGCGCATATTTGGCGACCTGGGTGCGCACCTCATCGGTGCGCCAGTCCTTGGTCACCTCGTCTTTCACCTGATCGAAAGGCTTGAGCTGCTCTGGTGTGACGCCCAGCACCTCATACCAGATGACCCCCTCGTCCTTGGCGTCGATCGGGTCGTTCTCGACCCCGGTATCCGTGGCGAAGGCCGCGTTGAGCACGTCCTTTTGCGCCGGCAAGGTGATGGTCGACCCATCGGGCTTGCGCCCCTGGCGGTCGACCTGATCGATGGCCTGATAGGTCAGATTGAGCTTACCGGCGGTCTCCGACAGCGTCGCACCTGAGGCGAGCGAGTCTTCGATCTTGTCATGCAGCTCGAAGATGGCGCCGGACGCGCGATCTTTAAGGAGCTTCTTCTCGATCTCGGCCTTGGCCTCGTCGTAGGTCGGCGTCTTGCCGGGCTCGATCCCGGTGACGCGCAGCAACACGACGCTTCCGAGCTTGCCGGTGACCGGCTCGCTCACTTTGCCCTGCTCGAGCTTGAAGGCGGCCTCCGCGATCGCCGGATCGGCAAGGTCGTTGCGGGTCACCGTGCCAAGATCGATGTCGGCCTCGCTAACTCCCTGGTCCTTGGCCACCGCGACGAAGTCGGCGCCGGACTGAATCTTCTCATAGGCGGCGGTGGCCGCCGCCATGTCGGGGAAGGGGATCTGCTGCACGTGCCGGCGCTCCGGCTTGCCGAGCTGATCCTTCTCAGCCTCGTAGGCGGCCTTGATGTCGCTCTCGGGGATCTGCACCTGGTCTTTGACGCTCTCCGGCGTGACCGCAAGGACACCGAGCTTGCGAAACTCAGGCTGCGTGAATTTGCTGTGGTGATTGTCGTAATAGCGCTTGAGCTCGTCATCGGTAGGGTCGGCAATCATGCCCGCGGCAGCCTGCGGCACCAGCACGTAGCGGAGCGTGCGCGTCTCGCCGTTATAGCTGTTGAGCGCACCGACCAGGACGTCGGAGCTGTTCACCACCTTGCCGATGGTGGTGAGAATCTGCCGGCGCAAATTGCGCTCGCGCAGCGAGTTCAAATAGCCCTCTTCGCTCATGCCGATGGTGCGCACACCCTGCTGGAAGGCGGCAGGGCTGAAATTGCCCGCCGCGTCCTTGAAGGCGGGATCCTTCATGATCTCGTCGAGAAGCGCCGCGTCGCTGATGCTGAGATGCAGGTGCTTCGCGTGGGTATCCACGGCCGCGCCGCCGATCAACCGCTCCAGCACCCGGGCGTCGAGGCCGGCCGCGCGGGCTTCCTGCAGGCTTAGACTCCGTCCAGCTTGCGAGCTCATGGCACGGAGCACGTCCTGCTGCGCCCGCATATAGTCTTGGGAGTTGATTTCGGTATCGCCGACGCGGATCAGGGTCTGTCTGCCATAGCCCCGGAAAATGTCGGCGATGCCCCAGATGCCGAAGCTGAACACCAGCATGCCCATGAGGATCATGCCGAACAGTCGTCCTGCGCCTTTGCGTAAAGTGTCGAGTGCCACGCTTCTCCGCCTTCCATTCGCCATTTGCCAAAGCCGCGCGGGGGTCCGATGCTTGGACATCCTCGCGCGGCGGCGGCATCATAGGTAGCAAGCCTCAGGGCGGCAAGGCAGGGTATTTTGGCCAAACCTTTGGCAAGGGTTCAAAAACCGCCTTCTGACCGGCGCTGGCGGGGAGGCGAGTGAGAGGAGGGGGCGTGAGAGGGATCAGGCCGCTGGTCGCGGGCAACTGGAAGATGCATGGCCTTGGCACGTCCTCGGCCGAGTTGAGGTCGCTGAAGGATCGCCTGGCAGAAGCCCCCGTGCCTGAGGCGGACGCCATAGTGTGCCCGCCGGCGACGCTGCTCGCCCGCGCTCGAGACGTTCTGGCCGGGAGCGCGGTCGCTCTTGGCGCCCAGGACTGCCACCCTTTGCCGTCAGGCCCGCATACCGGGGATATCTCCGCCGAGATGCTGGCCGATGCCGGCGCGACTGCCATCATCGTCGGGCATTCGGAGCGGCGCACCGATTACGGCGAGACCGACGCGCTCGTGAACGCCAAGGCAAAGGCGGCCTTCCGCGCCAAGCTCGCCGCCATTATCTGTGTCGGCGAGACGGAGCTTGAGCGGCGGCAGGGTGCGACCTTGGAGGTCGTCAGGCGTCAGCTGCAAGGATCGCTGCCCCGAGGGGCGCGCGCGAGGACCACCGTGATCGCCTATGAGCCGGTCTGGGCGATCGGCACCGGACTTACGCCGACTCCCGCCGACGTGGCGGAGGTGCACGGCTTCATCCGTGGCGAACTCGGCCAACTGCTGGGCCAGACAGAAGCGAGCCTCTTGCGCATCCTTTACGGGGGCTCGGTCAAGCCCGCCAATGCGAGCGAACTCCTCTTCGTGCCTGACGTGGACGGGGCCTTGGTCGGCGGGGCAAGCCTGAAGGCGAGCGATTTCTATGGTATCCTATTGGCCTATGCCGGCAGGGGCGCCGGCTGACAGGCGCAAAACCCTTGCGAGCAGGGTTGGCAAACGAGGCAATCTTCGCCATTCTGGCGGGGCTGATTTGCGGCAGGGGACGATCTTTCCCACGGGACGCCATGCTGTTTCTGCGCTTCATCGCCGTGGCCCTTCTCACAGCGGTGCCGCTTAGCGCCGTCGCCGAGCCGCTCGACAAGGACAGCTGTGTGGGCTTGCAAAGCCAGCGCAACAAGCTCCTCACCCGCGAGATGCAGGCCGCCCTCGATCGCGGGCCAGACTGGGTGAAGACCCACCTGAACCCCGAGGAGCTCGAGCAGGTCCGGCAGTTCTTGCTGGTCGAGGAAAAAGTCGAGTTTCGCTGCCGTGGCGGCGGCGTAGCCAAGCCTGCGAAAAAAGCCCCGGAAACCACCACAACCGCCGATGTGGTCCCGTTGCCCGACCGCAAGCCCGCACCACCAACAGCGACCGACGACGCCAAGCCTAGCCAAACCGTTGCAGATTCGGATAAGACAGCGCCTTCCAATCCGAAGGCCACACGATGATCACTGTTCTTCTGCTTATCCACGTCATGATTGCCGTTTCGCTTGTCGGCGTCATCCTGCTGCAGCGCTCCGAAGGGGGCGCGCTCGGAATCGGCGGTGGCGGCGGCGGTTTCATGACCGGCCGCAGCGCCGGCAACGCCTTGACCAAGACCACGGCGATCCTCGCCGCCTGCTTCTTCATGTCGAGCCTCGCGCTCTCGATTCTGGCGAGCCAGCACCGCGGGACGCCCTCGATCCTGAGCCCGGCCAGCCAAACGGGCGGACCAGTTCCGGGGCTCGCTCCCCTACAGGTCCCCGCCGCGCCAGCTCCCGCCAGTCCGCCGGCGCCGGCAACTCCCGCAGCCCCTTCGTCGCCGTAGCAGCCGCAAGACAGGCACAAGCTTAAGCCGCTTGTGTGCGTCGTGCTGTTTGGGGCTACGACTCAGCGACGTTTCAGTGTATGGTCGAGGCCCATGGCGCGGTACGTTTTCATTACCGGCGGCGTGGTTTCCTCACTCGGCAAGGGGCTCGCCTCGGCAGCGCTCGGAGCGCTGCTCCAGGCGCGCGGGTTCAGCGTGCGCCTGCGCAAGCTCGACCCCTATCTCAATGTCGATCCAGGGACCATGAGCCCCTATCAGCACGGCGAGGTGTTCGT
>DFXC01000036.1:5827-8283 GCA_002383105.1 Hyphomicrobiaceae bacterium UBA4118 | reverse complement strand
CGTCACCGACGACGGCGCCGAAACCGATCTCGACCTCGGCCATTATGAACGGTTCACCGGGCGCCCGGCGAGCCAGGCCGACAACATCACCACGGGGCGCATCTATCAGGAGATCATCGGCAAGGAACGGCGCGGCGATTATCTCGGCGCGACGGTGCAGGTCATCCCCCACGTCACCGACGCCATCAAGGCCTTCATCACCACCGGCAATGAGGGCGTCGATTTCGTGCTGTGCGAGATCGGCGGCACCGTAGGCGACATTGAAGGCCTGCCCTTCTTCGAGGCGATCCGCCAGCTCGGCAACGAGCTGCCGCGCGGGCATACCGCCTTCATCCATCTGACGCTGGTGCCCTTCATCCCGAGCGCCGGCGAGCTGAAGACTAAGCCCACCCAGCATTCGGTGAAGGAGCTCAGATCCATCGGCATCCAGCCCGACGTGCTGCTCTGCCGCACCGACCGGCCGCTGCCCAAGGACGAGCGGCGCAAGATCGCGCTCTTCTGCAATGTGCGCCCCGAGGCGGTCATCCAAGCCCTCGACGTGGCGAGCATCTACGACGTGCCGGGCGCCTATCACGCCGAGGGGCTCGACCGCGAGGTCTTGGCCGCTTTCGGCATCACCACCGCGCCTGATCCCGACCTCGAGCGGTGGCGGCAGATCTCTGAGACCGTCGCCAACCCCGACGGCGAGGTGACCGTCGCCGTTGTGGGCAAGTACACGGGGCTGAAGGACGCTTACAAGTCGCTGAGCGAGGCGCTCGTTCATGGCGGCATCGCCAACAAGGTGAAGGTTAACCTGGAATGGATCGAATCGCAGACCTTCGAGAGCCAGGACGCCGCCGCCTATCTCGAGGACGTGCACGGCATCCTCGTGCCGGGCGGCTTCGGCGAGCGCGGCTCCGAAGGCAAGATCCAAGCGGCCCGCTACGCGCGGACCCGCGGCGTGCCCTATTTCGGCATCTGCTTCGGCATGCAGATGGCGGTGATCGAAGCCGCGCGCGAGGCGGGCATCGAGGGGGCGAGCTCGACCGAGTTCGGCTCCACCGAGGAGCCGGTGATCGGCCTCATGACCGAATGGATGAAAGGGAACGAGCTGCAGCAGCGCCAGTCTAACGGCAATCTCGGCGGGTCGATGCGGCTTGGCGCCTACGAGGCCGTGCTCGCCAAGGGCAGCAAGGTCGCCGAGATTTATGGCACCACCCGCATCTCCGAGCGCCACCGCCACCGCTACGAGGTGAACATGCGCTACCGCAACAAGCTCGAGGCGGCGGGCTTACGCTTCTCGGGCCTATCGCCCGACGGGCTTCTGCCGGAGATCGTCGAAGTGCCCGACCATCCCTGGTTTATCGGCGTGCAGTTCCACCCCGAGCTGAAATCGCGGCCCTTCAGCCCACATCCGCTCTTCGCCTCCTTCATCGGCGCCGCCGTGGAGCAGAGCCGGCTGGTATAGCAACTACGGAGTTGCCCCGAGGCGCTTGAGCGCGTCCTCGATGTCGTGCGCGTCTTCCGGCTTCGGATTCCTAGCGAGCGCCGCACGATAATCGGCGATGGCCCGCTCCCGGTCGCCCTTGTGGTCGTACAGGACCGCGCGGTTGGCGTAGGCGTCTCGAGAGTTGGGATCGATCTTGATCGCCGCGGTGTAGTCGGCGAGCGCGTTGTCGAGGTCGCCCTTCTTGTCGTAGGCCACGCCGCGATCGTTGTAGGCCACGGCCTCGTTCGGACTGAGCGTGATCGCGCTGGCGCAATCGGCAATGGCCAAGTCGTATTGGCCTTTGTCCTCGTAGACCACGCAGCGGTTGATAAAGGGCTCGGCAAATTGCCCGTTGATCTCGATGGCTTTGTTGAAATCCGCAAGGGCGAGGTCGAGCTCGCCGTTCTCTCGATGGGCAATTCCGCGGTTCACATAGATGTTGAACGATTCTGGATCGATCGTGATCGCGCTGTTGAAGTCGACGATGGCGCGATCGAGGTCGCCCTTGTCCTTGTAGGCCTCGCCGCGGAGCCCATAGGCAAGCGCTGCGTTGGGGCCGAAGGGGTCTAGCCGGAGCAACCGCGTGCAGCCCTCGATCTGTAAGGCGGCATCGGCGCTTTGGTTGCAGTCGTCAATCGGTGTTGCGTGGGCGTTCCCAACGGCAAGCACGACGCTCGCGCCGAGCAGCAATCTTCTGCCTATCATCATGAGCATTCGGGGCTACTCCGCGCCGCGTCAAGCTAAGTTAGCACCTCTCGATGCTTGACGCGCGGGGCAGTGACGCTCCCCTTGCGAATCAACGCTGGCGAAAGGCGCGAAATGGCTGCAACTCATCCCACCGCGCTGCGCGGCACGCTTGTCTCCTTCACCGACGATCCGTTCCTCGTCGATCCGGCTGGCGCCTTTGTGCACGAGACTGACGGGCTCGTCGTCTGCCGTAACGGGATCATCGAGGCCGTCGGTGCTTATGACAGTCTACGGAGCACTC
>DFXC01000036.1:0-5643 GCA_002383105.1 Hyphomicrobiaceae bacterium UBA4118 | reverse complement strand
CATGCGGATGGTCGCCGGCAAATGCATGATGGACCGCAATGTGCCGCAAGAATTGCGCGATACGGCGAGGACGGGCTACGACGAGTCCAAGGCGCTGATCGGGAAATGGCACGGGAAAGAACGGCTCCTATATGCCATCACGCCGCGCTGGGCGGGATCGAGCACGGAAGCGCAACTCGAGGCGGCGGGTGCGCTATGGAACGAGCACCCCGAGCTGCACGTGCAGACCCACATCGCCGAGAACCGCGATGAGGTGAAGTTCATCGCCTCGCTGTTCCCGGAGCGGAAGGATTTCCTCGACGTCTATGACCATTACGGCCTGGGTGCTCGGCCACGGCATCTGGCTTTCGGAGTCTGAGCTTTGCCGCGTGCATGACCGCGACGCCTCGATCGCCCATTGCCCGACCTCGAACCTGTTTCTCGGCAGCGGCCTGTTCCAATTGCGATTGGCCAAGGACAAGACGCGCCCGATCCATGTCGGGCTCGGCACCGATATCGGCGCCGGCACGAGCTTCTGCCAGCTCGCAACTCTGAACGAGACCTACAAGGTGGCCGCTCTGAACGCAGCGCCGATCGGGGCGCTTGAAGGATTCTACCTCGCCACGCTCGGTGGCGCCCGCGCTCTCGATCTCGACGACCGCATCGGCTCGCTCAGAGCGGGCCGCGAGGCGGACCTCGTGGTGCTCGATCCTGACGCCACGCCGCTGCTTGCCTTCCGTAACGCGCGCTCGCGGTCGATCGAAGAGATCCTCTTCGTGCTGATGATGTTGGGCGACGACCGCGCCGTCCGCGCAACCTACGTGGCGGGGCAGCTCGCCCACCGGCGCCAGCCGGTTGACGCTTGAGGGCTGCCGTCCCATGGTCCGGCCATGACGGCAGCCATGCGACCCGCCCCGAACCCTGTCATTGCCGTGAGCCAAGCCCGCTTCGGCAATGGCCTGCCGCTGGCGTTGATCGCCGGGCCTTGCGTGCTCGAAAGCCGGGCGCATGCGCTTGAGACGGCGCAAGCGCTGAAGGAGATCGCCGGCAGGCTCGGGATCGGCCTCGTCTATAAGAGTTCCTTCGACAAGGCGAACCGCACCAGCGCCTCAAGCGCCCGCGGACTCGGGCTCGCCGAAGCGCTTCCTATCTTCGCCGAGATCAGGGAGCACGTGGGCCTGCCCGTCACCACTGATGTGCACGAGCCAGGGCATTGCGCTGCGGTGGCCGAGGCGGTGGACGTCCTTCAGATCCCGGCCTTCCTCTGCCGCCAGACCGACCTCCTGGTGGCGGCGGCGCGGACGGGCAGGACGGTCAACGTCAAGAAGGGGCAGTTCCTGGCGCCCTGGGACATGAAGAACATCGTGGCGAAGCTTGTTGGCGCCGGCAATCCGAACGTGCTCGTCACCGAGCGCGGCGTCTCCTTCGGCTACAACGCGCTCGTGTCCGACATGCGCGCGCTCCCCATTCTCGCCGAGACCGGAGCGCCCGTGATCTTCGACGCCACCCATTCGGTGCAACAGCCGGGAGGGCAGGGGACTTCGAGCGGTGGCGAGCGGCGCTTCGTGCCGGTGCTCGCCCGCGCCGCGGTCGCCGTCGGCGTTGCCGGCATCTTCATCGAGACCCACCAAGACCCCGACCGCGCACCCTCAGATGGGCCGAACATGCTGCCGCTTGCGGAGCTTGAGCCGCTACTTACCGAGCTGATGGCCATCGACCGGCTGGTGAAGCGGAACTAGCCCCGGCCGCGATAGGGCGCCACGCCCTGGTCCGGCAGCCACACGCCATCCGGCAGCGTGCCATGCTGCCAAAACACGTCGATAGGGATGCCGCCCCGCGGATACCAATAGCCGCCGATCCTGAGCCAGGCGGGCTCAATCAGCGCGACGATGCGCTTGCCGATGGTGATGGTCGCGTCCTCGTGGAAGGTGCCCTGACCGCGGAAGCTTCCGAGATAGAGCTTGAGCGACTTCGATTCGACGAGCCAGCCGCGCGGCGCATAATCGATAACGAGATGGGCGAAGTCGGGCTGGCCGGTGACCGGGCAGAGGCAGGTGAACTCAGGGCAGGTGAAGCGGGTGACGTAGGCCGTATCTTGATGCGGATTGGCGACGCGCTCGAGCTCAGCCTCGCTAGGCGACTTCGGGAGCGGCGTCTTGGCGCCGAGCTGCTTCAGTCCGCCGATCTTGCGCGCCATGGATCTTTTACTCCGCAGCAAGGCGTTGGCGCCGGGCCGGACCCCGATAGATACAGCCCTCGCGGCAAGAATCGCGCGCGACCACGATCTCGGCAAGGCCGGGCAGCCGGTTGTGCAGCCGGTCCCACATCCAGATGGCGATCCGCTCGAGCGTCGGCTGAGAGAGGCCCTCGACGTCGTTGAGAAAGCGATGGTCGAGCGCGTCGCGGGCGTCCGCCAGCGCCGTTTCGAGGTCGTCGAAAGGCACCACGACGCCCGTCTCCGCGTTGGGCTCGCCGTCGATGGCGATGCGCACGCGGAAGGAATGTCCGTGTACTCGCGCATTCGGGTGGCCCGGCGGCGCCGATGGGAGCAAGTGAGCGGCCTCGAACGTGAACTCTTTGTAGATACGCATGGCAGGGTGTTTAGGGGATTTTGGCGGTCCGAACCAGCGTCCGGCGCTTAACGCAGGCCCAGGATTTTATGGGTCTGTAGGCTCAAGCGCCATTTGGGATGGGCGAGGCAATAGTCAATTGCCGAGCGGAGATTGGCAGCGCTGTTCGGGCCTCCGTCCATCGGCTGCAACATAAAGTGGGCGAAATCGAGCGCGGTGATCTCTTCCGGGTCGAGGGCCGATTGCGGATAGACGAGCTTCAGCTCATCGCCGGAGCGTTGGTTAAGGGGGGCACCCGCCTTGGGGCTGACGCAGATCCAGTCGATGGCGCGCGGCACAGGGAGCGTGCCGTTGGTCTCGATGGCGATCTCGAAGCCTGACTCGTGCAGTGCAGCGATCAAGGCCTCGTCCACCTGCAACATGGGCTCGCCGCCGGTCAGCACCACGAAGGGCGGTGTCCCGGAGTTGCCCCGCCAAGTGGCGCGGGCTGCGCGGGCAAGCTCCGTCGCTTCGCCGAACTTGCCGCCGCCCGGACCGTCGATGCCGACGAAGTCCGTGTCGCAGAAATTGCAG
Source organism: Hyphomicrobiaceae bacterium UBA4118 (assembly GCA_002383105.1). Lineage (GTDB taxonomy): Bacteria > Pseudomonadota > Alphaproteobacteria > Rhizobiales > Methyloligellaceae > Methyloceanibacter. Next base: position 2,521 of record DFXC01000036.1, on the reverse strand, counting down.
GTCGCGGCCTCGCGGTCTTCTTCGCGGCCAGACCAGAGATTGCAGCCGGCGAAGCGGCAGAACACCGCCGGCCGGCCGGCCTGGGCGCCTTCGCCTTGTAGCGTGTAGTAGATCTCCTTGACCGCATACATGGATTGAACTTGGCGTTTCAGACGCCTCGGGGCAAGTGACTACGTTGTCATCGCCCGGCTTGACCGGGCGATCCAGGGCCTCTTGATCAGAGCTTGTTTAACCCTGGATGCCCGGGTCTTCGCCCGGGCATCCCGCAAGGCGAGGGCATGCGCCTCACAGGGGTTAGAAAGATATTCTCCAGTCGAGAAGACGAACGACCCGCAGGCGCTCGCGCGGCACGTCGCTCTCCTTGCATGCTCGATCCGGCATTTCGTGCAGATGCACGTCATGGGCTGAGTGACGGCGTAGGATATCGAGCGCCTTCTTCTCGCACACGGCGTCGTGCGTTCTGACCCACAGTAACAGCCCGCCGTGGTTGAGATGCTGTTCGAGATGCTTGGCATGCTCGTAGCCGATGAACCGCGCCAGCGCCGTTCCGATCAGGCCGCCGGCGCTGCCGGCAATGGCTGCCGCCGCGATTGCGCCGAGCATCGTGCCACCCGACGCCACAACCGCAAGGCTGCCAATGATGGCCGGCAAGTAAATGCCGACCCCTATCGCGGCACCTTCCGCATCGCCGATCGTCTCGCCCGGCACAAAGCCGATCCGCGGCGCTTCGGGATTGTCCTCGAACTCGGCGGTCGATTTGTACCCGCGCCCGAGCTTTGACGTGACCGTGTCCTCATGGGCGAGCACGTTGATGTCGACGTGGTCGAAACCAGCCAACAGTAGGTCGTCGATGGCGGCCTGAAAAGACTGAACATCGTGGAAGATCGCAACGGCTTCCGTCTTCGTCAGATTGCTGTCCGTTCCAAGCATGGGGGAGGCCTCCAATAAGTGGCGACCGCGGATCACCCATGAATGAGTAGGCATCAGGTGAGCGCGGCTCGGGGCGTTTCAGCACACTGCTCATGGTCGCAATGATACCACTCATTACTGGGTTTTGGTTGGGCCTACGGCCGGTTAATTCCGGGCCGGGAACCAGCCCGACCATGACGAGAAACAAGCCTGCTCGCGACGGAGAATTCGTCACCCTTGAACGCGCCGCTGGGCGGCTTCGGCGCGCGAGGCCTGCCACGCGGCGAAGCCTTTGGCGCGCAGATCGCAGGCGGGACACTCCCCACAGCCATAGCCCCAGGCGTGGCGCTGCCCGCGCATCCCGCGATAGCAGGTGTGGGTCTCCTCGATGATGAGGTCGACCAAGGCCTCGCCGCCAAGCTCATCAGCCAGCGCCCAGGTCTCGGCCTTGGTCAGCCACATCAGCGGCGTCTCGATGCTGAAGGGGATCTCGGTGCCGAGCCTGATCGCCTGCTCAAGCGCGCGAAGCGTCGCGTCACGGCAATCGGGATAGCCGGAATAATCCGTCTCGCACATGCCGCCGACAAGCACATGCAAGCCGCGCCGGTAGCCGAGCGCTGCGGCATAGGTGAAGAACACCAGGTTGCGGCCGGGCACGAAGGTGCTGGGAAGGCCCGACGCCAGCATCTCGATCTCGGCATCGGAGGTCAGAGCCGTGTCGCTGACGGCGCCGAAGCTTGCCACGTCAAGCACATGGTCGGCCCCGAGCCGCGGCGCCCAGGCGGGGAAGCGGCGCGCGATCTCGTTCCTCACGCGCAGCCTGCACTCCATCTCGACGCCATGGCGCTGGCCGTAGTCGAAGCCCATCGTCTCGACGCGCTCGCAACGGTCGAGCGCCCAACCGAGGCACACGGTCGAATCCTGCCCACCCGAGAAGAGCAGAAGTGCGCCAGCTCCGTTTTTCTTGGCCGATTGCATTTCAACTCTCGCCTGCGAATCCGAGCAGGGCGATCAAAGTACCAAATCCAGGTCAAGCCCTGGAGGTCGATGAGTCATTTGACTCGCCTGCTGGTTGTTATCTATATATGCTACTACCATTGAGGGAGGCCAAGCTTCGGGGAGCTTGGCTATGGGGCGCGTGACGGCCGCTTTAGGCGGTGTGATTTCGATACTTCTTGCGGTTGCTCGACCATCGTCAAAGGCACTGACCGCAGGTCTCGGTCAACACGCCCGGCGTTCCCGGTGCCATGTGCCAGCTTCAATCGCCCGGCATCGGAACGCGCATGGTGCAAACGCCTGCGAATATTACCCTGCCGAAAAGCAAGCACAACGTCGCCGTCTCCTGCACAGCGCAATGCTACAGCCCGGGGGTCAGCACTCTTGCCTCGCACACCGAAGTAATGACGGCAGGCAATGTCCTGTTCGGGGGCATTATCGGCCTCGGCGTCGATGCGGCGTCGGGCGCGATGAACACTTACGATCCCGGCGTTGAGGTGTTGATGACGCTGGCACCCGCCGCTATGTTTAGCCATCTCCGCCAAACCTCCGTCTTCCGCCGAGGGGCCTTGTGCTCACCCGGGGACCGGATAAAACCTGTCTCTTATACACATCT
>DFXC01000018.1 GCA_002383105.1 Hyphomicrobiaceae bacterium UBA4118 | reverse complement strand
TAATGAGCGTCGAGGATCGATCGTACGTCCCGCAAGGTATGGACGGTGATGGCTACAATCTCCGCCTCTGTGCAACCCGCAAAGGCGAGTCTGGTCACAGCCGTCCCGCGAAGGTCGTTGAAGGTCACGCCTCGGATCCCGACTGCTTGGCAGGCCTTACGCCACGAGCTGCGAAAGCCATCCTCAGTCCAGGGCTTGTTGTCGGTGCTCAACAAGATCACCGGGCTCTCCTTCGGTGTGGCATCGAGCGCCGCCTTGAGAGGAGATCCGGCGGGTATCGACACGCGGGCACCCGTCTTGGATTGGCGGAGAATAATCTTGTTGCCGTCGTAGGCCGACCAAGTGAGGCGAAGCAGGTCACCCTGCCTCTGTCCCGTCCACAGCGCGAGCGTCAGCGGCAAGTGGAGATGTTGAGGAGCTCTCTCCAAGAATGTGATCTCGTCATCGAGGGTCCAGATTTTATCTCGACGGTTTCCGCTATATAACCGCCCTCCCCTCTCGCACGGATTGGCATCAACCCAGCCACGATCAAGAGCGACGGCGAGAATGCGGGCGAGGACTACCCATGCATAATCAGCTTGTCGGCGCGATCTAACGGCAAGGCGATCACGCCAGTCCTTAAATTCTCCGCGGCAACCTTTTTCCGATAGGGCCGCGAGAGGCAGATCGCCGAACTCGGGCTCGATCTTCTTGTCGATGATACAAACAAGGTGGAGCAACTGTTCTTTTGAGCCTTAAGTCACTCTTGAGACCATGCGATGCCTGTTGGCTTGGCTTATCGCTTTCTTACGGGGGTGCGCACCGCTTTTTTTGGAACTGTTACGGCGCACGGTGTACCCTTCGGCGTTGTTAATTTAGTGTTGATATCCACGGTGCCGTTGCTCGGGAGGGCTGCCTGGAAGGTGTGGTCACCACTGTTTTTAAATTGCGGCGCCGTGATCGCCCAATGAATCGCAGTGCCCGCCGGAACCGGACCTGGGCCGGCATTCCTCAGCGTGATGATGTTTGAGAAATCCGTGTTTCCGCCCACACCGCAGGTCACGGTTTGAGCATTTGCAATGGCTGTGGTCGCGATTAATCCGCATGCCATCGTCGATATTCGTACAAACGTTGTCATAGTTTTCCTCCATGGTTGGTCATAGGTCATCACTATAAATAAGCTTCTTGCCGTTCAACTCTGGTACGCCAGCCCCGGCTTGCATGAGGGCTTCTGCTGCTGGCCGCCCGGCGGTGGTCCTCCCGGTTTGGCAGTCGGAGGCGGCGGACAGGTCCGGTACTTCGTGACGCAATTTGGCACATAGTGGCAGTGCTTGATCGGCTTGTTGGCTTGCGGTGCGGCGTGGACACCCCAGGCGCCGATCGCCAACACGGCACTGATCGCCAAGGCGTATCGGATGATATTTTGCATTTTCTCTCCCGAGATTTGATCAGTGCAGATTTTGTTGAAAAACTCTTGGGGTGGGCGCTTTGGCTCCCTTACGGAGAATGCCATTTCACGACCCAGCCGATTGCGAATCTTGATTCCAAAAAGCATCGTGGTGCGGAACGATATTCTACCGTCGGCGGGTAACTCGCGAGGTTCCAGACTTTCTCAACACAACCTGCAATGCCCGGACGTGCGCAAGATCGACGAATTTGTCGCGCCTATCGCCACGACCGGTGCAGCAGTTCCCTTCTCCGTCCACATCGTGTGAACAACAGCCTGAAGAAAATTTAATGTAATGCCTTCGCGGCCTGGGATTGGTCGGCGCTCCCTTATATGTTACCGATAACTGATCCCAAAGCAAATGCCAGAGGAGAAGGAAGATGTACAAGAAATACACGATGCTGACAGTAGGGCTCGCAGCCGCAGCCCTGGTTCTGGCGGTATGCTCGGCTGAGGCTGCGGGCAATCAGGCCGGAGGCGCCAACGCGACCCCGTCAGAAATGCCCTCGATCTGCAAGACCCAAGCGGCGACCCTGAAGCTGGCCGGGACTGCCGCGGACGACTTCGTCAAGAAGTGCACGGGAGCGCCCGCCAACGCGGCTGAAAGGAAATCGGCGCCGAAACTCCAGGGCATGAAGTGAAGCGACGTTCTATCTTCTCTAGTATCAGGGAATTTCAACCAGCCGAGACTGCCAGCACAGCCCATTGAGCCTTCTCTGTGAGCCGAACGAAGCAGAAGAGGTCCCCTGCGACAGCGGGGATCCAGGCTGACTCGCGCCACCTGGCTGCTCCCTTCTGACCACGAACGAAAAACCGCGCCCCGTGAACGTTTGCGCCAAGCCGTGATTATGGGCTAGGCAAGGCCAGCTCTCTCAGCATGGGTAAATGATCGTGTTGAACACGCGGCGCCGGGCGCTCGGCCTTCTCCTTGCCGCTGCTGGGGGCCTACGGGTGTTTTCCTCGGTCCCGCGCGCCTTCGCTGCCAAGACCGACTGCTTTGACTCTAAAGCCTTCGGTGCGTGGAAAGGGCAAGCCACCGACAGCCAGGCCGGCGCGCGCATCAACCAGGTTAAATTCGAGAACCCCGACTCTTGCGACCTTCGCGCCGACGTCCAGGTCGCCGCGAGCTTCGACAGCAAGCTCGTGGTCTACGGCGATCGCGACAAGATCAAACTGCCGAAGAAATTCCTCATCGATCCGGCCAACCGGCTGATCGTCAGGGCCGAGGACGGCAAGGAAGCGGTGAACGAGCCGCTGTGCGGCAATTGCACGGACATTTTCGACAACAAGGTGAGCATCGTGCTCCCGCTTGCCGCTTCGCCCCTGTTCCGTGAGGGCGCTTCCGTCGAGATCGCGGTCAAGCTCGGCGACAAGGAGGAATGCCGCGTCAAGCTCGACTGCGAGACCTTGCGCAAGGCGCTCACCTGGGCGGAGCAGCGGCAAGGCGAGCTTGCCCAGCAATTCGCCGACGAGAAATGCACTCCGCCCGAAGGCGGCTGTTTCATCACCACCGCCTGCTGCGAGGTGTTGGGTCTCGACGAGGATTGCTTCGAGCTTCGCGCTCTGCGCCGCTACCGCGACCGCGTGCTGGCGAGCCGGCCCGGCGGGCGCGCGGCGATTGCGCTCTATTACGAGCTTGCGCCGCTGATCCTGCGCGCCCTGCCCGATGCGGCGCGGGCTCCGCGCCTTCGCTCCGTCTATGCCCGCTTCATTTTGCCGAGTGCGGTCGCAGCAAGGTTCGGCCTCAAGGCACTCGCCTACCGGCTCTATGTGCGCATGCTGGAGGAGCTTGCCCGCGACTTCACCCCCGAGCACGCTGAAAAAACCAGCGGGCGCGAGAGTGACCCGCGCCCGCTGCTCTGAACCAAACTCAAGATCGGGGATGGCCGGGGTCGAACCCGGCCATTCCCCGCGTAGTGCCCTAGCTCTGCTGCTCCGGGAACGTCAGCGGGTCGCCGATCGGGGCGAAGGCCCACACCGCGGCGTCGGCCGTGGCGTTGCAGAAATAGTACTTGCCGGCCTTGTCGCCCACGAAGACGATGAAGCCCGGATCTGTCTCAAGCCCGTCTGAGGCGCTTGCCAGCACCTTGCCGCCGTCGGTCAGATAGGCGGCGCAGACCTTCTCCGCGATATCCTGCGGCATGCCGTCATAGGTGCCGTCAGAAGCAAGCTGAAGGCCGATCATGTCGGGGCCGTCGCCGTCCAGCAGGTCGCTCGTCACCATGGCGTAGGAATAGACCTTCCCACCGTCATCGGCGTCGCACATCCAGAGATTGCCGTCCTTGTCGTTGAGCCAGACCAGGCTGAAGCCGAGGCCGCTGCCGTCTTCGACCGCGTTCACGACCTTGACCGGCTGCGAGGGATTGACCGTCGAGCAGGCCTTGATCGCGGCGTCATGGTTGGTGGCCTCGGATTTCGCATTGGCGGGAACAAGCCCGAGCGAGGCCAAGGCCAAGGCGGCAAGGCCCACGCTCATCGTCACGAATTTGCGTCTCATGTCTCGTCTCCTACGAAATGTGTGCCATGGCAGGATTGCCATCGGCTGAGACTGAGATGGCGCTCGCCTCCTCCGCCCATTGTGAGCCTCGTCACAAAGCGGCACGCGCGCCTTTTTTCAAGGCCGGCCAAAGCTTTGGGCCTGGAGCCCCGGCTTCGCCGCATTGAGGCCGACATGGCGCCCCAGTCGAGGGTTAAGCTCGCTCCCAACAACAAAAAGCCTTCTGCCCACACTGGGCTACGCACACACACGAACGCGAGACAGGAGCTTCGGCTCCCGGTTTTCGAGATGAAGGGGGGGCTCGCTTATGGCGTCCCTATCCTTGTCGTCGAAGCTCCGGGTCCATGGCGTCTTGTGAGCAACAGGAAGCGGGGACGCGGGGTGTGTCTTGCGTGCAGGGTCCCTTATTCTCGGTTTCGGTCTGATCGGCCTCTTGGCGGGCGCTAGCGCCCCCCAAGCGAAGGCTGAAACCGTTTGGCTCGGTCTGATCGCAGGTGCTCCTGCGGGATCGGAGACCGTGCTCGCCGCCGACATGGCGAGCCTCTTCGCCGAAGACTCAGGCACCCGCGTCCTTCCCATGCTCGGCGATGCCGGCGCCGACAACATCGCGCTTCTGCTCAACGACCCTCACGTCGACATCGCCTTCGTCTCGACCGATGCTCTTGCGGCAGAAGCGGCCGAGGCAGGAGGCGCGGGTCTCGCCGACCGGCTCGAGCTCGTCGCCAAGCTTTACCCGCAAGAGGTCCACGTCCTGGCCCGCGCCGAGATCGGCAGCCTTGCCGACCTCGCCGGCAAAAAAGTGAGTTTCGGGCCGGCAGGGTCAAGCTCGGCGATCACTGGCGCCGCGCTGTTCAAGGCGCTCGGGATCGCGGTCGAGCCTTCGCGCCTCGACGCCGGGGCGGGCCTCGAGCAGCTGAAGCAAGGGGCGATTTCCGCGGTCGTCATCGTGGGCGGGAAGCCCTCCCCTCTCATCAGCGGCATCCCGGCCAATCTCGGCATCCATCTCATGCCGATCCCCTTCGGCGCCCCGCTCGAGGCCGCCTATCTGCCGACGCATTTCGCAGCTGAGGACTATCCCAACCTGGTGCAGCCCGGCGAAGAGCTGCCGGCGGTGGCGACCGGCCTGGTGCTTCTCGCCGCAAAATCCAAGGGCGACCCGGGCTCGCCTGAGCGCGTCGCCCGCTTCGTCGATACGCTTTTTTCCCGCTTTGCCGAGCTTCAGGGCCCCGACCGGCATCCCAAATGGCGCGAGGTCAATCTCGCAGCGAGCCTGCCCGGCTTCAAACGAACCCACGCCGCCGAGGCTTGGCTTGCGCAGCGTCCGGCCGAGGCTCCCAAGCCGGTCGTGGCCAACGCAAGTACGGCTCAAGCCCCGGCGTTGCCGGACAGCCTGAGCCTGAGCGCTGACCAGAAGGAGGCATTGTTCAAGCATTTCATCGAATGGCAACGCGGCAAGGGCCGCTAGCGCGCGTCGAGAGGGAACGAGGGAACAGAAGGAGGGTTGGCTAGTTCATTGGAGTCGAGCGCGCCCAGGGGCACGGGCGCGTGACAGGGGAACGGGGAGCGTAACCGCGCGTGGGGCACGCGCGCGGTCGAGTCAGGGAGCAAGATCATGATCGGTTCCACTACACCTGTGGCCGAGCGGCCCGATTGGCACCCCGTGCATCGAGCGAACGCACTACTTCTGTCTCTTATACACATCT
>DFXC01000010.1:445-10234 GCA_002383105.1 Hyphomicrobiaceae bacterium UBA4118 | reverse complement strand
CGGATTCTTGCTGGCCACCGGAAGTGTCAGGATCTCGCCGCCGGCTTGGCGGATGGCAGTTGCCAGCCGGCCCCCTTCGGTGGCAACGAGGGCCGAAGCGCCCGCCCGGGTGAGCGCTTCGGCGATCTCCAAGGTCGCCTGCTCGCTGCCCCCGGTATCGAGGCGCGGCACGACCTGCAATATGGTCACCTCTGCCATGACGTAAGGCTCTGCTGTTTGGGGGGCGCGTACCGCTTCTTAGGATGGACGACCGAGAACCGCAATTCCTGGAGGTGGGGGATGGGCCTGAGCGCCGCCGCATCGCCTACCGCTTTGCCGACATAGAAGGGGCGGGCAGCCTAGCGCTTCTGTGGATTCCGGGCTTCCTTTCCGACATGGCGAGCACCAAGGCGCTGACTTTGGCGGAATGGGCGCGGGCGCGCGGGCTGCCCATGCTGCGCTTCGACTATTCGGGCCATGGGCTCTCTGACGGGAGCATGCTTCAAGCCTCGATCGGCGATTGGCTAAACGAGGCACGCGCCATGCTGAGCCTTATCGGGGAGCGGCGCACCATCGTCATAGGCTCCTCCATGGGCGGATGGATCGCGCTTCTGCTCGCCCGCCATTTGGCCCGCGCGGGCGGGTCGGAGCGGCTTGCGGGTCTCGTGCTCATCGCTCCGGCCTGGGACATGACCGAGCGCCTGATGTGGCACCGGCTCCCGCCCGCGGCCAAGGAGGCGATCGAGCGCGAGGGCGTCTATTACGAGCCATCCCTTTACGGGCAGCCTTATCCCCTCACCAAGCGCCTGATCGAGGAGGGCCGCACCCATCTCATTGGCGAGGGCTTACTCGACCCGCGCGCGCCGGTGCGCATCCTGCAAGGCATGTGCGATCCCGACGTCCCCTGGGGGCACGCCCTCGACCTTGTCGATCTTCTCTGCGGCGCCGATGTCGAGCTCACACTCATAAAGGACGGCGATCATCGCCAGTCCCGGCCCGAGGACTTGCGCCGCCTCGAAGCCACCGTCGGGGCGCTAGTGGAGAAGGTCGAAACCATGCCGCCATTCTCTGCCACGTCTCACGCCTCGACGTAGTCAGCGATGCTGGTTGCGGCTGGGACTTCCAGACCGTCAGCTTTCAGCCCTTCGATATGGAAGCGGATCGCAACGCGGATTTCCTCTTCAACCGCCGCGACGGTTTTACCAGCGGCCACGCAACCGGGTAGTTCCGGCACATAGGCTGAATAGTTCCCCCGTCCCTTCTCGATCACTACCGCATAACGCATCAGTCTTTCTCCTTCAGGCCCGCCTGCTTCAGGACGCAATTGAGAGTGCCGCGGGCCAGATCGTCCGAGGGCTTGCCACTATCGTAACACGGCCGGATTTCTCCGGATGACGGTATTGCCGGTGGCTGCCTCTTGTCGCAACAAGACACCATCCGTCGGCCTCGATCAGTCGGATGACCTCGCGCACCTTCACCACGTGTGCCCCGCCAGAAGTGCGGCAAGACCTTCCCGGTAGGTGGGAAACGCGAGCTGAACGCCGAGCTCGGACTTGATGCGGGCGTTGCCGATGCGCCTTCTCCCCTCATAGAAGCTGCGCGCCATGGGTGAGAGATCGGCATCCTCGAAGGCAATTTCGGGCGGCGGGGGAATGCCGAGCAGCTCGGCGGCATAGGCCACCACCTCGCCGGGCGCCGCCGGCTCGTCGTCGGCGACATTGTAGATGGCGCCGGCCCGCGGCCGCGCCATCGAGGCTTCGAGCACGGATGCGATGTCCTCGACATGGATGCGGCTGAACACCTGGCCGTCCTTCTTGATGCGCCGCGCCGTGCCGGCGCGCAGCTTGTCGAAGACGCTGCGCCCAGGGCCATAGATGCCGGCGAGCCTGAAGATTTGCACCGGCCGCCCCGTCTCCTCGCCGAAGCCGAGCCACGCTTGCTCCGCTTCGACCCGGGCTTCCGTCCGCTCGCTGTTCGGCGCAGGCGGAGTCGTCTCGTCGACCCAGCGTCCCTGCTGGTCGCCATAGACCCCGACGGTCGAGAGATAGCCGATCCATTGGAGCGAGCCGAGCGCAGCAATCTCCTCGCGATAGTGCGCAAGCACGGGATCGCCGCCTGGTCCTGGCGGGATCGAGTGAAGGAGATGCGTCGTGCCGTGAAGGAGCTGTGCGACCTCGCGATTGCCGGGCTCCCCCGCAAACCGCGCGAGCCCATAGCCGTTAGCGCCGAGCCGCTCGATATTGGCCTGATCGCGCGCCGTGCCGGCGATGTCCCATCCTTTGTCCTTGAGGCGCGCGGCAAGCGCTCCCGCCGAATAGCCGAGGCCGAAAGCGAAGAGCCGGCTCAAGCGGCCTCCTCCATCCACTCGGCTCTGACGGCAGGGTCGGGATCGCTCGCATACGCGGCCCGCAAGGCGCGGAAACGGCCAGGCGCAAGCCTTAAGAGCGCCCACACCGCCATGGCGCGCACGAGCGGGGAAACGTCCATGAGCCTTGCCTCGACGAGAGGCACGAGGCTGGCCTCGCCGGAATTGCCGGCGGCGATGAGCACGTTGCGCAGGAAGCGGTCGCGCCCGGTGCGCTTGATGGGCGTGCCGCGGAAGCGCGCCCTGAACGCGGCATCGTCGAGAACCAGCAGCTCGGCGAGAGGCGGGTTGTCGCTTGTCGCTCGCGCGCTGAGCTTCGTCTCGTGCGCCACCTGCGCAAACTTGTTCCAGGGGCAGACGGCGAGGCAGTCGTCGCAGCCGAAGATGCGGTTGCCGATTGCCGCCCGGAATCGCAGCGCGATGTGCCCCTTATGCTCGATGGTCAGGTAGGAGATGCAGGCCCGCGCATCGATCTGGTAGGGCGCCGTGAAGGCCTTGGTGGGGCATACGTCGAGGCAACGGCGGCAGGCCCCGCAATGGTCCTGCTCCGGCTCATCCGGTGCGATCTCGATGCTGGTGAAGATCGAGGCGATGAAGAGCCACGAGCCGAACTCGCGCGAGACGAGATTGGTGTGCTTGCCCTGCCACCCGAGGCCCGCTTTTGCCGCGAGCGGCTTCTCCATCACCGGCGCGGTATCGACGAAGATTTTCACCTCGCCGCCGGCATGCTCCTGCACCCGCGCCGCGAGCGGCTTCAGTTTCGCCTTGAGCACGTCGTGGTAATCGGCACCCTGCGCATAAACCGAGATGGCGCCGCGCGTCCGCTCCGCGAGGATGGCGAGCGGGTCTCCGGCCCGCCCGTAGTTCAGCCCGAGCAGGATGACGCTTCGCGCTTCAGGCCACAGCGCGCGAGGGCTCTTGCGGCGAGGGGCGGTGCCGTCCAGCCAACCCATGTCGCCATGCCGGCCCTCGGCAAGAAACGCATCGAGGGCGTCGCCGGCGCCTTCGGCCGCGTCGGCGGAGGTAAAGCGCACGGCATCGAAGCCAAGCGCCTTGGCCTCTTCCGCGATCCTCGCTTTCAACGTTTGCGCCATGCCCATCATCTTGGGGCGCTTGCCTCAGAAATCGAGGTCGGCATATGTCCCTGACGGGACGAAGCCCGCGACGCGGTCTTGCAAGAGGGGCCTGAACGACGGCCTCGACTTCAGCAGCGCGTACCAGCTCTTCGCCGCCTCATGGTCTTCCCACGGCACCTCGCCGAGATAGTCGAGTGCCGACAAATGGGCGGCGGCAGCAAGGTCCGCATAGCTCAACGCATCGCCCGCAAGCCAGCTCCGCGTCTCGGCCAGATGGCCGATATAGGCGAGATGATAGCGCAAGTTCTCGTGGCCTGCGCGCATCGCTTCCATGTCGGGCGAGGCGCTTTGCGGCCCGAAACGCCGGAACACCTTCTCCTCCACGAGGTAGCTCGTGACCTCGTCGTGGAACTTGCGGTGAAACCAATCAACCAGCCGTCGCGCCTCGGCCCTCGCCGCGGGATCGCCCGGGAAGGGCTGAAACATGCGGCCCTCGCTCTCGCCCACGATGTCACCCAGATATTCGGAAATGGCGTAGGCGCCCGAGACCGGACCATGCTCGTCGGTGACGAGCACGGGCAGCGTCCCGGCCGGGTTCAGCTCGAGGAATTCCGCCCGCCACTCCCAAGGCCGCTCTTCGACAAGCGTGGACTCTATGCCGCACTCGGCGAGCGCGAGGCGGATCGAGCGGGAGAACGCGCAGAGCGGATAGTGCAGGAGAGTCGCCATCGACCTGTCGGTGGCTAAGTGTTCAAAATGAATCGTGCGCGCTGGAAGCTCGGTATAGAACCTGCGCGCGCGTCGAACAAGCGGGGCCGCGAGGGGCCATGTCGATAGAGCAGATCATCGTCCTTGCCCTGGTGCAGGGCATCACCGAGTTCCTGCCCATCTCCTCCTCAGGGCATCTCATCCTGATCCCGCAACTGATGCATTGGCCGGACCAGGGCCAGCTCACCGATGTCATGACGCATTTCGGCACGCTGCTTGCCGTTCTCATCTATTTCTGGCGCGATGTGTGGCATCTCATCCTGGGCACGCTCGCCCTGTTCAAGGGCAAGGTGACCGACGACGGCCGACTCGCCATCTATATCGTGCTCGCCACCATTCCCGCCATCGCGTTCGGGTTTGTCCTCAAGAAGTTCGGCTATGCCGACCTCGAGCGGAACGTCGCCATCGTAGCCTGGAACACGATCCTCTACGGCATTCTGATGCTGATCGCCGACATGGTCGGGCCGCAGGAGCGGACCATGTCCAACATGACTCTCGGCAGTGCGCTCATCATCGGGACGGCCCAGGCCTTGGCGCTGATCCCGGGCACCAGCCGGTCCGGCGTGACCATGACCGCCGCGAGGTTCCTCGGCTTCACGCGGCCAGACTCGGCGCGGTTCTCATTCCTGCTCGGCATTCCGGCCACGGCGGGGGCCATCGTCTTCACCATCGGCGACGCGCTCGAGGGCGGCGGCACCATCACCAAGGACCAGATCCTCTGCGCTGCCCTCACCTTCGTCGCCGGGATTCTGGCCATCGCCTTCCTGATGAACCTGATCCGGCGCATCAGCTTCCTGCCCTTCGTGCTCTACCGCATGGTGCTGGGCGGGTTCCTGCTCGTCATGCTCTACAGCTGAGACGGCAACTCGGCGATTAAGGGCGGTAGATGGAGAACTGGCCGCGCGGGCGGAATTGCTCGAGATAGCCGGGCACCACGGCAGCGACGGCGACCGGTTCGATGCCGAGCCCCTCAAGGCTGCGCCCGGCCCGCGCTGCGGCTTCGCCCACCACATTGTCGGTCTCAAGCAGGCGCACCTGATCGATGGTGAGCGGGGGCCGTGGCAGCCATTGCAGGAAGGCGGCCTGCAGCTTGGCGAGCCAGAAGGGCTCCGGCACCAGCAGCCGCTTGCGCATGGCGTAGGCAAGCACGCGCTGCATCACCTCTTTCAAAGTCAGGACCTCGGGTCCGCCAAGCTCGTAAGGAGCGCCAGCGCCCGCTTTGCCGGTAAGTCCCGCCAGAACTGCGCGCGCCACGTCGCCCACGAACACAGGCTGAAACCGGGTCTTGCCGCCGCCGATCAGGGGAAGCGCGGGCGCGATCCGTGCCAGCGCCGCGAAGCGATTGAAGAAGTCGTCCTCCGGCCCGAACACGATGGAAGGCCTTAGGATGACGGCGTCGGGAAAGACTGCTTTGACCGCCGCCTCTCCGGCCGCCTTGGTGCGGGCATAGACCGAGGGCGCATCGGGGCTCGCACCGATCGCCGAGATATGAACGAGCGTGCCGACCCCTGCCGACCGTGCCGCTTCCGCCACGTGCCGCGCGCCCTCATCCTGCACCGCCTTGAAGGTCTGCTTGCCGGCCGGAAAGAGGATGCCGACCAGGTTGACCACCGCGTCGGCGCCGTCCGCCGCGGCGAGAAGCGAATCGGGGTAACGCACATTGGCTTGCACGGCGTTGATCTGGCCGACGCCCCCGAGTGGCTGGAGGTGGAGGGCCAACTCAGGGCGTCTGACCGCGACCCGCATGCGCGCACCAGTCATGGCGATAGCGCGCACCACATGGCGCCCGATAAAGCCCGAGCCGCCATAAAGGGTGATGAGCGCGCTATGGTTGAGAGTAACCGCCACTTAAGCCTCTCTCGAATTCCCGCACCTGCACCGATCAGGTGCGAGCCGGGTAGGGTTGCGCCCCGACTGGATCGCCGAAGCAATACACGAGCGCTGCGAAGCCTTGAAGTCGCTTCTCCCGGCAATTGACAAGGACAACAGCCAATCGTAACTGCAGGGGCTCAAGCCCAGGTGGCGGAACTGGTAGACGCGCTAGCTTCAGGTGCTAGTGCCCGAAAGGGCGTGGAAGTTCGAGTCTTCTCCTGGGCACCATTCCCGCTTTCTTAAGCGCTTCGCGTCCAGAATGCGGCCGCCAAGGAGCGCCTAAAGTTTGAGCCAGCCCCCAGCCGTAGAGCTCTATAGAGGCGATCTGCCGCAAGGCCGCATGGCCGGCCGCTCCATCGCCATCGACACCGAGACGTTGGGGCTCAACCCCTATCGCGACCGTCTTTGCCTCGTGCAGCTGTCCGAAGGCGACGGCCGCGCCGCCCTGGTTCAGCTCGCCGGGAGCTATGACGCGCCCGAGCTGAAGCGCCTGCTCGCCGACGAAAGCGTGCTCAAGATCTTCCATTTCGGCCGTTTCGACATGGCCGTGCTCAAGCACTATTTCGGGGTGATGCCGCGGCCGGTCTACTGCACCAAGGTGGCCTCCAAGCTCGCCCGCACCTTCACCGACCGCCACGGCCTGAAGGACCTCTGCAAGGAGCTCCTGGGCATCGAGCTCTCCAAGCAGCAGCAATCCTCAGACTGGGGCGCGCCTGAGCTCACGCCAGAGCAGCTCAATTACGCCGCCAGCGATGTGTTGCATCTGCACGCGCTAAGGGAGAAACTCGACGCTATGCTGAAGCGTGAAGGGCGTGACGGGCTCGCGCGCGCCTGCTTCGAGTTCCTTCCAGCGCGGGTCGAGCTCGATCTCAGGGGATGGTCCGAGATCGATCCTTTTGCCCATTAGGGGCTCAAAGGGGCTTCTAGCCGTCGCAATGTCATCAAAGTCCTGCGGCTAGCTTAGCCCCTGCCGGCAAGGAGTGCCGGTTTCTTGCGAATCCTTGGCGGGAAAAATGTCGAGTGAGGCGAATCTCGTTCCCAGCAGCCGGCGCTACCGCGTGCGCACGGCCGAGGAGCGCGAGCGCGCCTTTCGCAGCGCCAAGCGGCATAGCCGTGTCGTCGGCATCCTGCGCAAGGTGCTGCCGGTTTTGGCCGTCCTGGTGCTCGCCTGCTATTTCATCTCCACGCGGCTCAGCGTCAGCGTCGGCGACCTGACCGCGAGCATCAGCGGCATCCAGATCGCCGACGGCAATTTGCGTATGACCAATCCCAGGCTCCAAGGCAACGACAAGAAGAACGGCTCCTATGTGGTGAGCGCCGAATACGCCGATCAGGACATGAAGAACCAGAAGATGATCAAGCTTCACGCCATCAAGGCCGATCTGTCGAGCGCGAACGGCGGCTGGTCGCGGATGGAGGCCGTGCGCGGCATCTTCAACAGCGAGGCCGAACGGCTCGTGATGCAGGAAAAGATCACCGTGGCGACGAGCTCGGGGGTGAGCGGCGAGCTGAAGAACGCGAGCCTCGACATGAAAAACCAGACGCTCCGCTCGCATCGTCCGGTCCACTTCGAATTGACCAATGGCAACGTGAAGGCCAATGCGCTCACGTTCCATTCCGGGGAGCACACTCTCACCTTCCGCGGCAAGGTGATGGTCCACCTCGTCAAGCCGGACGACGATAAAGACGGGAAGGGCCTCCCGCAAAAGCCGAAAGCCAAGGGGGTGCTGCCGCAAGCTGTTGACTCGGCGCCCGAGGCGCAAGCCGCGCCCGAGGCAACCGGGGCGGCCGAGGTGACAACTGAGCCGCAAGCTGACGCATTGCCGTCGATACCGGTGATGCCCCAATGAGCACGCTCCGGCGCAAAGTGTCGGTTTCGCTGTTCCGCGCGCTTGCCGGAGCGGCGGCCGTCGGCCTCACGCTCGTGCTTGCCGCGCCTCTGTCGGCGCAGACGCTCACCAACACGTTCGGCGGGCTGTCGCAGAGCTCCAAGGACCCGATCGATATCGAATCCGACCTGCTCGTGGTGCACGACCAGCAGAAATACGCGACCTTCTCAGGTAATGTGAAGGCCGTGCAGGGCACCACGACGCTGCGCGCCCAGCAGCTCGATGTCCACTATGTCGGTGGCGGCGACAAGCTCGCCGGCGGCGGCGGCAAGACGGAAGGCGCCGACCAGGCTGCCCCTGCGACCAAGGTGGCGGACGTCAAGCCTGCGGGTGGAGCGGCGAGCGACGACGGCACCCAGATCACCAAGATCGAGGCCAAGGGCGACGTCGTCATCAACAGCGACAAGGACCAGACGACCACCAGCGATTGGGCCATCTACGACGTGCCGTCGCAGCTGGTAACCGTGGGCGGCAATGTGGTGTTAACGCAAGGCAAGAATGTGCTAAAGGGTGACCGTCTCGTCATCGATCTGAAGACCAACGAGAGCCGGTTTGAGAACACCGGCAATGCCGCCACTGGGGGCCGTATCCGTGCGCTATTCATGCCGAAGGAAGGCGCTGCCGCCAAACCTGGCGATGCCAAGTCTGGCGATGCCAGCACTGCTGGGGCGACGCCCGAGGCGGCACCTGCGGGCAAGGCGTCAGGCAATGAGAGCCCTGCCGCCGACGGGCAGGATACGGACGCGAGCGCAAAGGATGAGACGTCGAAGGCCAGCAAGCCCGACGACGATATGGCGCCTTTCCCGCTCGTTCCCGGTTTCGGCCGCTGAGACCCTCCAAGGACTTTATGCAATGTTAACCGGCCGGAGCTTCAACTGAACGAGCGGAAGGGGTCAGTGGGCAAATTGCTGTCGTTCCCGGGCCGCCAAGCAGTCGCCGCACAGGGGGTGGCCGTTCCTGCGGCGCCGCCGAGCCATGCGCCAGGCCCTCGGTCCGATCCGGGCGTTGGCCGGCTGACCGTTACGTCCGTCGTCAAGAGCTTCAAGAAGCGCACCGTCGTGCGCGGCGTCAGCCTCGAACTTTCCCGCGGCGAGGCGGTCGGGCTGCTGGGGCCGAACGGCGCCGGCAAGACCACCGTGTTCTACATGATCACGGGGCTGATCCCGGCCGACGAGGGCAGCATCAAGATCGACGGCCGCGACGTGACCAAGCTGCCGATGTACCGCCGGGCGCGGCTTGGCATCGGCTATCTGCCCCAGGAGGCCTCGATCTTCAGGGGGCTCACCGTGGAGGAGAACATTCTTGCCGTGCTCGAGACGGTCGAACCCAACAAGCAGGAGCGCAAGCTGCAGCTCGACGCGCTGCTCGAGGAGTTTCGCATCACGCGCCTCCGGACCACGCCGGCCATGCGGCTTTCCGGCGGTGAGCGCCGCCGCGTCGAGATCGCCCGCTCGCTCGCCACGCGTCCGTCTTTCATGCTGCTCGACGAGCCGTTCGCCGGCATCGACCCCATCGCCGTCAACGACATCCGCGCGCTCGTGCGGCATCTGACCCAGCGCGGCATCGGCGTGCTCATCACCGATCATAATGTGCGCGAGACGCTCGACCTGGTCAGCCGCGCCTATATTATCCACGACGGCATGGTGCTGACCCACGGCACCGCCCACGAGATCATCAACAACGAGGACGTGCGGCGCGTCTATCTCGGCGACCAGTTCAGGATCTGAGCCGCTGATCGCGAGTGAGTTCGAATAATGGCGATCACCACTAAGCTCGAGCTCCGTCAGTCCCACGGTTTGGTGATGACGCCGCAGCTGCAGCAGGCGATCAAGCTGCTGCA
>DFXC01000010.1:0-196 GCA_002383105.1 Hyphomicrobiaceae bacterium UBA4118 | reverse complement strand
CCGTCGCCGGCGAGCCCGCCGTCGAGCCGGCCGCAACCGCCTTCAAGGAGGAGGGGGAGCGGCCTGAGGCCACAAGCGCCTCGGGCGAAAGCCTCCCTGCCGAAGGCGAGGCGGAGCTGGGCGACGACGGCGAATGGATGGAGCTTGACGCAGGCAAGGGGCGCAGCGACGACCTCGATGCCGAGCCGCAAGATGT
>DFXC01000055.1:15858-17483 GCA_002383105.1 Hyphomicrobiaceae bacterium UBA4118 | reverse complement strand
CGCTACGAGCGAGATGTTATAAGGCCTGGCGCCGCGTGAGCCAGCGCGAGAAACGGGGGGTGAACAGTGATCGTCCGGACCCTCTTCCGCATGCTCTGGGTGGTGGTGGCGTTTTTTCTCGCCGCTCTTGCCGCGGTCGTGGTGCTGTTCGCACTTGGCGCCGTCTGGGCAGGGGATGAGATCCGTGCCGCCGCTCCCAACCATCCCCTGGTCCGCCATGGCGGGGAGGCCGCTCTCGGCTTTGTGATATTCGCCGGCACTGTCGCGCCCGCGCTCAACGCGCTCCCGGCGCTTCTCGCCCTGGTGGTGGGCGAAATCTTCCGGATCCGGTCCTGGATGTATTACGTGCTTGCCGGCGGGGCGTCGCTTGCCGCCGTTCCGCTGCTGGTCGCGCCGGCCTCAGCCGATCTGCCTTCGATCCTTGCCAGCCAATACATCACCATCTTCGCCGCCGCGGGCTTTGCCGGCGGCCTTGTCTATTGGCTGCTCGCCGGCGCGCGGGCCTGAGCCGCTAAGACCAGCCTCGACGATACCTGCCTCTACGAGTCATCGAGCGCGGCGATCCGGGCTTGCAAGGCAAGGCGTGCTGCGGGCCATGGCTCTGGCGCGTGTTGCGTGACGGTCTCCCACCAGGCACGGCCACCGGCCGTGCGGGCGCGCCTTGTAACGAAGCCGACGCTCGGTATTTCAGCAAGCTTGCCGCAATCCAGCTTCGGGGATTCACTCGGCTGCTTCTCTAGTCCTTGGGTTTCCATTCCTCACCCACTTTCTCGTATTTTTTCTTCACCGCGGCCCACGCGACCTTGTGGGCCACCTCCTCGCGCGACTCAGCGCCGCGCCGCTTGCTGGGGTCCGCATACTCGTCCCACGCACTGTCGAAGGCCTCGCGATAGATGGCTTGCGCGTGGTTCGGGAGATTGTCCTTTACGCTGTCAGGCAGCTCTTGGTTGGTTCGGTACGGCATGACCTCGCTCCTTCGGGCCTGGATCATTGGAACGCCGTTCAGACCCGACCGGTTCCGCCGAAAGCGATTGATCGAACGGGGGCTTGAAACATCCTCAAAAGCGCGCCGCACTGACAGAGATCAAGCCTGTCATCGTTTCGTCAGAGGATCGTCGTCAATCCGCAACCGAACCTTCATCGCAGCCACACGTAACTGTCGCCTTGGCGCACTAGCGTTGAACCCGGGTGTTGGGCTCGGGGGTTCGCCGTGTCGCGCGGCTGGTTGCTGTCATCCATTGCGCTTGGTCTTGCGCTGGGGGCCTTGTTCGCCGCCTATCCCCTGTGGGATTTGCAGGTCGCCGATTGGTTCTTCGATCATGAGCGCGCCAAGTTCCCGCTCGCCGTCAATTACCAATGGAATCTCGTCCGCCGCGCCGCCAACTGGGTTCCCTTTCTTCTCCTGCTCCCCGCCGTCTTTGCTGTCCTCCGCAAGCTCGTATTTCCCAGCGCGCCGATGGCGATGGCGCCCTCGGTCGTGCTCTTTCTCATTGGCTCCTTCGCCGTCGGCCCGGGGCTTACCAGCAATCTCCTGCTCAAGGAGAATTGGGGCAGGCCGCGGCCCAACAGCGTTCAGCAATTTGCCGGCACCGCCACCTTCCAGCCGTGGTGGCGGCCAAGCGCGG
>DFXC01000055.1:15153-15712 GCA_002383105.1 Hyphomicrobiaceae bacterium UBA4118 | reverse complement strand
CTGCTCCTTCGTCTCGGGGGAGGCCAGCCAAGCCTTCTGGACCGTTGCGCCCGCCAATCTCGCGCCGCCACAGTTGCGGCCCATTAAGGAGACCGGCCAGCACTTGCACAAGCGCGTCGCCTGCCTATAGTCGCCCGGTTCTAACCGCTCCGACTGGGCCCCGCGAGGCTCTTCCCAATGCCGACCGACATCAAGAAGGTCGTGCTCGCTTATTCCGGCGGGCTCGACACCTCAATCATCCTGAAATGGCTGCAAACGACCTATGGTTGCGAGGTCGTGACCTTCACTGCCGATCTCGGCCAGGGCGATGAACTGAGCCCGGCGCGCAAGAAGGCTGAGATGATGGGGGTGAAGCAGATCTTCGTCGAGGATCTGCGCGAGGAGTTCGTGCGCGACTTCGTCTTCCCCATGTTCCGCGCCAACGCGCTCTATGAAGGCGTCTATCTGCTCGGCACCTCGATCGGGCGGCCGCTCATCGCCAAGCGCCAGATCGAGATCGCGAAGCTGACCGGCGCCGACGCGGTGGCCCATGGCGCCACCGGCAAAGGCAACGACCAGG
>DFXC01000055.1:14558-14970 GCA_002383105.1 Hyphomicrobiaceae bacterium UBA4118 | reverse complement strand
GCAACGACCAGGTGCGCTTCGAGCTCACCTATTACGCGCTCAACCCCGACATCAAGGTGATCGCGCCCTGGCGGGAATGGGCGTTCAAGTCGCGGACCGACCTCATCGCCTTTGCCGAGAAGCACCAGATCCCCGTCGCCAAGGACAAGCGCGGCGAGGCGCCGTTCTCGGTGGATGCGAACCTGCTGCACTCATCGTCGGAAGGGAACGTGCTGGAAGACCCGAGCGTAGAGCCGCCGCCTTACGTCTATCAGCGCACCATTGCCCCTGAGGATGCCCCCGACAAGGCGACCACCGTCACCATCGGATTCAAACGCGGCGATGCCATCTCCATCGACGGCAAGGCGATGTCCCCGGCCACCCTGCTCACGCGGCTTAACGAGCTTGGCCGCGACAACGGCATCGGGAGAGT
>DFXC01000055.1:10165-14288 GCA_002383105.1 Hyphomicrobiaceae bacterium UBA4118 | reverse complement strand
ACCCTCGACCGCGAGGCGATGCATCTCAAAGACAGCCTGATGCCGCGCTACGCCGAGCTCGTCTATTACGGCTTCTGGTTCTCGCCCGAGCGGGAGATGCTGCAGGCGCTTGTCGACAAGAGCCAGGAGCATGTCGAGGGCGAGGTGCGGCTCAAGCTCTACAAGGGCAATGTCACGGTGATCGGCCGCTCGAGCCCGAAGTCGCTCTACTCGGACAAGATCGTTACCTTCGAGGACGACGCTGGCGCCTACGACCAGAAGGACGCGGCAGGCTTCATCAAGCTCAACGCGCTGCGCTTGCGCCTCTTGGGCAAGCGCCGCCGCGAGAAGAGCTGACCGACACCTCACGCCACGGCGAGTGTCGTCGCTGAGGTCACCGCCGGCTCATAGGTGAGACGCGGCAGGTCGCACAAGCCCCCGCCGAGATAGAGGTGATGCCAAAGCTGGGTGGCGATCACGCCGCCAAGTCCCAGGCTTGCGAAGGTGCCGAGCGTGGCTCCCCCGCCCTTTGCCAAGAGCGCGCAGTCGCGCGCCACCGCGCCCGCATCGAAATAGCCGGTCCGCGCCAGACTCTCGGGGCTGATGAGATCGCGCACGAAAGCGGGCGGGCTGGCTAGGAAGGTCTCCGCCAGCGGGGCGCGGAACATGGCCTTGGGCCGCCAGGCAACATCGTGGGGCAGCACGCGTTCCGCCGCACGCCGCAGCAAGTACTTGTCCTTGAGCAAGCGGCGAAGCTTCCACCTCGGATGCAAGCCCGCGGCGAGCGCGATCACGTTCTCGTCGAGGAACGGGTAGCGCGTCTCGACGCTGTTCGCCATGGCCACGCGGTCGCCCTTCTGGCTCATCAGCAACCCCGGAAGGAGCACCTTGTAGCCGAGATAGAGCGAGCGGTTCAGCGGATGCCAACGCGCCATGCGCTCGATGTCGAGGTGGAGGTCCTCATAGGCCACGTGCGCGCCAAGCTCTTCCTTCAGTCCCGCGCTGTAATAGCGGTCGCGCGACCTCGCCACGAGATTGTAGATGGGGGACTGGGCGTGGGGACCGCCGATCATGGTATCGATGCGGGCAAGCTCGGCGAAGGCAAGATCGGGCGCGGCATATTTGCGCGCGACCCGGCTGATCGCCGTGCTCGGACGGAAGCCGTCGCCGCTATCGAGCAGGCGCGCGATCTCCCTGATCTTGAACCAGAAATAGCCGGCGAAGCCCTCGTCGGCGCCCTCTCCGGTCAGCACCACCTTGTAACCTTGGGCGCGCACTTCCCGAGACAGCGCCAGCAGCGCGGCGCAAGAGGTGTCGAGCACCGGGCATTCCGCCGCGGCGACGAGCGCGGCATAGACGTCGGCAATAAGATCGGGCCCGGCCTCGACCACGGTCTGGCGGTCGCTGCCGATGGCACGCGCGGTTTCTCTCGCTTCGTCCGTCTCGTCGAGGTTGGGATCGGGGACGCGCACGGTGAAGCTCGGCAGCGCATGGCCTGCCACGCGCGCGGCAGTGGCCAGCACATAGGCTGAATCCACCCCGCCGCTCAGATAGCCGACCACGGGCACGTCGGCCCTAAGTCTCACCTCGACAGCGCGGGCGAAGATCTGCTCGAAGGCGTCGATGGCCGCAGGAGCGGCAGGATCGTCCTCCTCGCCCCAATCGGGAAAATCGAAGTCCCAATATTGGCGCTCGACCGGCTCGGCCGCCCGTCCGTCGCTGCGGAAAGCGATCTTCACATAATGTCCGGGCGCGATCGCCTGCACGCCCTCGAACGTGGTGCGCCGGCCGCCAAGGGCGAAGAAGGTGAAGAGATGGTCGAGCCCGCGCCGATCGGCCCTCGGCATGACGGCGCCGGAGGCGAGCAGCGCCTTGATCTCCGAGCCGAAATAGAGGAAGTCGCCCTGCCGCGACCAGAACAGCGGACAAATGCCGACTCGATCGCGCGCAAGCAGGACGATGCGGCGGCGGAAGTCGACGAGGGCAAAGGCGAACTGACCCTTCAAGTGGTGGACCAGCCCCTCGCCGTGCTCCTCATAGAGATGGACGATGACCTCGGTATCGGTGCTCGTGGCGAAGACATGGCCCTTCGCTTCCAGCTCTAGCTTGAGCTCGGGGTAGTCGAACAGCTCGCCATTGAATATGACCGCGACCGTGCGATCCTCGTTGAAGATGGGCTGCCGCCCATTGCCAAGGCCGACAATGCTAAGACGGCGGTGGGCAAGGCCTATGCCGGGCGCCACGAGGAATCCGTCATCGTCGGGTCCCCTGTGCCGCAATGCATCCGCCATGCGTTCCAGCATGGCCTGATCGGGCCGGCGGCGGCCTTTGAGATCGAGAACACCAGCCAAGCCGCACATCGACGCCTCCTTCGCGCAAAAAGTGGGCGCGGGTTAACTACTGGGCGTCGCCTTTTTATGGCGATGCAGTGCCGACTCTTCGACGCAGCCCGAAAGGCGCGTCCAGCCCCGAATCGCTCTCTGAATGCTGACGCAGCACTCACAGAACGCGGCAAGCTGCGTCAAGTTCACCCCCCTCAGCTTAGGCTTACCTTACGCCTCTCCAGGCGGGAGGTGAAGGTCGCACGAGGCGCCCTAATCGGGCATGATCACCGCGTTTTTGGGGAATTTGGCGAACGTGGCCTCCGGCACCCCGAAATTGGTGGCGAGCAGGAGATCGGGATTGGCGGCCATCCAGGCGGTGATGGAGACCGACTCGTAGGTCGCGTTGTTGAGCACGAGCACGACCTCCATGTCGTCGCTTCCGGTGTTTTCGATGTAATGGCCATAGCCCTGCGGCACATAGCCCACATCGCCGGCCACGAACTCGTCGGTCCGCGCGCGGCCGTGGCTGCCGAACACGGCCATCCGCGCGCTGCCTCTGAGATAAAGCTGCCATTCCGCGGCGTTCGGGTGCCAATGCAGCTCGCGCAAGGCGCCGGGCTTGATGATGAGGAGCGCGCCCGTCATGGTCGAGGAGATGGGAAACTCGGCTTGCGACACCGTGCGCATGGTGCCACCGGCGAAAACGTCGGGGCTCTGAGCGAGCAACTGGTAGCGGTGGGTGAGGGGCGGCGCGTTCAGCGAGCCTGGCGCAGGCTCCTGTGCAATCGGCGGCGGCACCGGGCCCGTCGCGATATAGACCTCCTTCTTGGGAAAGTCGGCGAAGGTCGCTTGCGGCAAATCGAAGGTCTTGGCCAGCACCTCTGGCGGCGTGTGGCCGAGCCAATCGCTGATGCTGAACGTGCCGAACTCCGAGAAATAGCCGTTGTCGAACACCAGCACGAACACGCACGTCCCGGGGCCGATCCCTTGGATGGAATGGCCGTGGCCGCGCGGGAAGTACCAGACGTCGCCCGGACCGAAATCGACGATCTCGCACTGGTTTTGCGGGTCGATGGTGGTGACGCGGCAGCGCCCTTCGATCACATAGGCCCATTCGGCAGCGTTGGCGTGCCAGTGCAGCTCGCGCAAAGCCCCGGGCTCGAGTGTCATGTAGACGCCGGCGAGCTTCTCCGACACCGGGAACTCGACCACTGTCGCCTGCTTCGCCGTGCCGCCGTTGAAGGTGTTGGTCGGCAGGCTGCCGAGCGGGAAGCGGAAGGAAGGGAGCTCCGGTCCGTCGAGCGGTGGGGGCGCAGGTCCGAAGGGCGGCTGCATCGTTCCGTCGCCCGCCGCTGCGGCACTCGCGAGAAGACTACCCATGGCCACTCCTCCGATGAGACCGCGTCGGGACAATCCGGGCATTGCTTTATCTCTCAAGTTTCGAGGGTCGGGAAGGTTTCTCGCAAAGATGCGGTCTTAGTGTGCGCTGAGTTGCTAAGGAAGCTTTGCAGGGCGCCAAACTGCCCAAGTCTTGCGCATCGCGCAGATTGGACCATATGGCGCTCAAGCACCGCCTTGTAGTCGTTGCCCGAACCGCTATATTGCGCCGCACAAATCAACAAGCCGCCGACGCGGCGCTTTGGCGAAAATTCTCCTCTCATGAACCTTCGCAACATTGCCATCATTGCCCATGTCGACCATGGGAAGACGACCCTCGTCGATCGCCTGCTCCAGCAGTCGGGCTCGTTCCGCGAGAACCAGCGGGTCGCCGAGCGCGCCATGGATTCCAACGACCTCGAGCGCGAGCGCGGCATCACCAT
>DFXC01000055.1:0-9947 GCA_002383105.1 Hyphomicrobiaceae bacterium UBA4118 | reverse complement strand
TTCGGCGGCGAGGTCGAGCGCATCCTCGGCATGGTCGACGGTGCTTTGGTGCTGGTCGACGCCGCCGAAGGCCCGCTGCCCCAGACCAAGTTCGTGGTGTCGAAAGCGCTCAAGATGGGGCTCAAGCCGATCGTCGTCATCAACAAGGTCGACCGCGCCGACGCGAGGCCGGAGGAGGTCGTGAACGAGGTGTTCGACCTGTTCGCGGCGCTTGATGCGAGCAACCAGCAGCTCGATTTTCCCATCCTCTTTGGTTCGGCCAAGGAAGGCTGGATGGCGGCGAGCCCGGAAGGTCCGAAGGACGCCGGCATGCAGCCGCTGTTCGCTCTCGTCCTCGAACATGTGGCGCCGCCCAAGGTCGAGGAGGGTCCCTTCCGGCTGCTCGGCACCATCCTGGAGGCCAATCCCTATCTCGGCCGCATCGTCACCGGCCGCATCACCTCTGGCTCCATCGCGCCCAATCAGGCGGTCAAGGCGCTCGACCATGACGGCAATCTGGTCGAGCAGGGCCGCGTGTCGAAGGTGCTTGCCTTCCGTGGACTGGAGCGGGTGGGCCTCGAGGAGGCCACGGCCGGGGACATCGTCTCGCTGGCAGGGCTCCCCGATGCGACCGTCGCCCACACCATTTGCGCGCCCGAGGTGATGGAGCCGCTTCCGGCCCAGCCGATCGACCCGCCCACCCTGTCGATGACCTTCCGGGTCAACGATTCCCCTCTGGCCGGCACCGAAGGCACCAAGGTGACGGGCCGCATGATCCGAGACCGACTGTTGCGCGAGGGTGAAGGCAATGTGGCCCTGCGCGTCACCGAGTCCGACGAGCGGGACTCCATGGAGGTGGCCGGCCGCGGCGAATTGCAGCTCGGAATTCTCATCGAGACCATGCGGCGCGAGGGCTTCGAGCTCAGCGTGTCGCGCCCCAGGGTCCTCTTGCGGCGCGACTCAAGCGGCGTTTTGCTCGAGCCCATCGAGGAGGTGGTCATCGACCTCGACGAGGAGCATGCCGGCATCGTGGTGCAGAAATTATCAGAGCGCAAAGCCGAGCTTGTCGAGATGCGCCCATCGGGCGGCGGCCGCCAGCGTCTCGTGTTCTACGCGCCGACGCGGGGGCTGATCGGCTACCAGGGCGAGCTCCTCACCGATACGCGCGGCACCGGCATCATGAACCGCCTGTTCCACGAATATGCGCCCCACAAGGGCCCGATCCAGGGGCGGCGCAACGGCGTCCTGATCTCGACCGAAGCAGGCGATGCGGTGGCCTACGCGCTATGGAACCTCGAGGACCGCGGGCCGATGATGATCGATCCCGGCACGCGCGTTTATCGCGGCATGATCGTCGGCGAGCACACCCGCGACAACGACCTCGAGGTCAACGTGCTCAAGGGCAAGAAGCTCACCAATATCCGCACCACCTCCAAGGACGAGGCGGTCCGCCTTACGCCCCCGCTCCGCATGGTGCTCGAGCGCGCGCTCGCCTACATCCAGGACGACGAGCTGGTCGAAGTCACCCCGAAGTCCATTCGGCTGCGCAAGCGCCATCTCGATTCCAACGAGCGCAAAAGGGCCGAACGCCAGCGCCTGGCAGAGGATGTTGCCTAACCTTCACGTCCGGGCCATGCTCTAGTGCAGCCAATTGCGCAGCTCTTGGATGCGCTGGTGATAGGAATTCAAGATGCATTCGAGGCAGGACCCCAAGCATCGCGGTCGAGCAGCCAATCGCGCTGCTCTTTCTTCGCCGCGCGCGCGTCCCACTTGGGAAGTTCGATCTGGGTTCTGCCGTAAAGACCGGCTAGCTCAAGGTCGAAAGCTGACAGCTCCTCGCTGCTGCAGACCATGCGCTCAGCTGCCTTCTTGGCATGTTTGCAGCTGAAGCTTGGCCCTGCGCCTGAGCGCCGAATGGAGCGGACATCACCGTCAAGGCCAATACTGCACCCAACAGACCTCGCATCGTTCCCTCCTCAAGGACCACTCTCTTGTCGCCTCTACGGCGCGGTCGTGAACTTGGCCCGCCCCGATCATGCCCGCGCATCGCTGCCTGAAACCAGCCTATATCTGAACGTCGCGGGATAATAACGAGGACCCCTTTGCCCCGCGCCACGAGTTTGCGCTAGGCTAACGCCATGCCCGTCGATGTCGTCCATATCAGACCTGCGAGGCTGAAAGACGCTCCGGCACTCGCCGCTGCCTACGAGGAGGCGTGGCGAAATGCATATCAGGGCATCATCCCTCATCTCCCGCTTGAGCGCATGCTCGCGCGCCGCGGGCTTCGCTGGTGGGAGAGCGCGCTGCGCAAGCGAACGCCGCTTCTCGTGCTCGAGTTCGGCGGCGAGGCTGCCGGTTACGTGACTTATGGCCGCTGCCGGCTCGGCCGCTCGCCGTTTCAGGGTGAGATCTTCGAGCTCTATCTCCATCCGATCTATCAAGGGTTCGGTCTTGGCGAAAAGCTGTTCGACGGCGCCCGCATGCGGCTCGCCGAGCTCAGGCTCAAAGGTTTGCTGGTCTGGGCGCTTGCCGACAACGACTCCGCTTGCGCCTTTTATCTTCGCCTTGGCGGCAAGCCCGTCGCCGAGGGCGCCGAGAGCTTCGGCGAGGTGTCGCTGCGCAAGGTCGCGTTCGCTTTCCCCTGACGGGTTAACCTCGCGTTTACCGCAAACGTTGGGCGCGCCTTAACGCCGTCCCCGTATAAGCCTCCTCTCATCCTCAGGCGGCTAACGGGGAACTCGTCAAATGGCTGAAGTCGACGCTCGGGATCGGTTAGTGATGGCCGGTCTTGTGGTCCTCGGTTTGCTCACCGTCGTTGCCGGTGTGCTGTCGGGGCGCTCCACCATCAATTACGTTCTGGCCAGAGACGCGCGCGAGGCGGCGCTGAGCTGGGCGGCCGAGATCGACAAGCGCCTCGGCGAGCAGGCATTCCCTTCCCCCCGGCTTCTCGACAAGGACCTGCAAGTGCTCGACGCAGCGAAGCTCAATGCCGACGTCGCTAGCCCATCGGGCGCGGGCGCGAGCCTGCCGACCAATTCCACGTTCAACACCGACGGCTTCAGCCTGATCGAGGGTCTCGACCGGCTGACCATGGGTTGGGCCCTGAGCCACATCTACCGCACGCACAATGAATTTGTGAGCAAGCTCGACGGCTTCGCGGTGCTCGCCCCCGACGGAGCGACGCTCGCCGTCGGCGGCAACCTTTCGCCGGCGAGCTTACAGACCATGCTCGGCGAGAGCGGCGGCGGCGCGGCCCTGGCGCAGTCCGTCAACGACAACGCCGTCGGGACGGTGGCGATCCCTGGCGACGCCCATAACCGCCTCGCCTTCGTGCCGATGACGGACGACGGCAAGGTCGCCCGCGTTTACGCTTTTGCCGTCGACCAGACCGCCGCCGCCGCCCTGACCAATGTCGCGCTCACGGTGGTGACGCTGACCACAAGCCTGCTCATCGTCCTGGGCTTCTCGGTGCCCGCGGCCATCGCCTCGCGGCGCATCCGCGAGCGCTGGCTCGCCGAGGATCAGATTCGTTATCTCGCCATGCACGACTCGCTCACCGGCTTGCCGAACCGCCTGCAGCTCCACCAGCATCTCGACCGCGCGGTCGCCCGCGGCAAGCGCCACGGCCACCTGATGGCGGTGTTCGGCCTCGACCTCGACCGCTTTAAGGACGTCAACGACACGCTTGGTCACGCTACCGGCGATGCGCTGCTCGCCGAGGTGGCGGCGCGGCTGAAGGAGAGCACCCGCGAGGTCGATCTCGTCGGCAGGCTGGGTGGCGACGAATTCGCCATCGTGGCCGAGGATCTCGATGCGCCTGAGGATGCCATGCGGCTTGCCCGCCGCATCTGCACCGCGCTCGGAGAGCCCTATCATGTGAACGGCCACGAGGTGACCAGCTCGGCAAGCATCGGCATCGCCATCGGTCCTCTCGACCGCGAGCCTCCCGATACGCTTCTGAAGCACGCCGACCTTGCGCTCTACCGGGCGAAAGAGGACGGACGCAACACCTACCGCTTCTTCGAGCCGGCGATGGATGCTGCGCTGCAGAAGCGGCGGCGCCTTGAGAACGATCTGCGCAACGCGCTGCGCAAGAATCAGCTTTATCTCGACTATCAGCCCCAGTTCGACCTGGAGAACGGCAGGCTGACCGGTTACGAGGCGCTGGTGCGCTGGTGGCATCCTTCGGAAGGCGAGATTCCGCCGACGACCTTCCTTCCAATCGCCGAGGAGACCGGCCTGATCGTGCCGCTCGGCGAATGGATTCTCAAGACCGCCTGTGCCTACGCGACCACCTGGCCGCTCGACACCACGCTTGTCGTCAACCTCTCGCCCGCCCAGTTCAAGACCCAGGATGTGCTCGGGCTGGTGCGCCGGGTGTTGAACGAGACGGGCCTCGAGGCGCATCGGCTCGAGCTCGAGATCACCGAAGGCATACTTCTGCAGAACACCGAGTCGGTCATGGAGACGCTGACGCGCCTCGATCAGCTCGGCGTGTCGATCGCCATGGACGATTTCGGCACCGGCTATTCGAGCTTGAGCTATCTCACGCGTTTCCCGGTCAAGAAGATCAAGATCGACCGCTCCTTCATCGACACCCTCGGCACGAGCCCGCAAACCAGCGCCATCGTGTCGAGCATTGTCGGGCTTGGCCAGTCGCTGAACGTGACCATCACCGCCGAGGGCGTGGAGACCGAGGGCCAAGCCGCGATGCTGAAGAAATGGGGCTGCGACCAGGTGCAAGGCTTCTACTACGGCGAGCCCGCAGCAGACGTGCCCGACTCTGACAAGACCCCAACTGATCGTTCTCTTGTTGCTTAAGAGCGCTCACGGAGATCGGCACCCGAGGCTTGCCGCTTTCGCGATCCTCCCCTAGATCGGCACCATGGGCCTATCCGATCTCATCGGCGCGCCGCAGATCGCGGCGCTGCTCGTGCTCATGCAGCGCGGGCTGGAGGAGCTCTACTCCGCGCGCAACACGCGCCACTTGCTCGCCGAAGGTGGGCGCGAGGTGGGAAGCGTCTACTATCCCGTCGTGGCGGCCACGCACCTCGCCTGGATTGCCTCGCTGTTCTTCCTCGTCTCGCCGCAGGCGCCCATCGTCTGGCCTCTCGTCGGCTATTATCTCGCGCTACAAATCGTGCGCTATTGGGTGATCGCGAGTCTCGGCAGATTCTGGACGCACCGCATCATCACGCTTGCCGATGCGCCGATCGCCCGCAGCGGCCCTTACCGCTATCTCCCCCATCCCAATTATGCGGTGACCATTGTCGAGACGTTCGTCTTGCCGCTCGCCTTCGGCGCCATCGCGCTTGCCGTCATCATGACCGCGCTGTGGTGGACCGTGATCAACACCAAGATGAAACTCGAGGACGAGGCGCTTGCGTCCCGCCGTTAGAGCATGATCCGGAAAAGTGGGAACCGGTTTTCCGACAAGATCATGCTTAAGCAAGAGTCACAGATCGACGGCGACGAAATAGGCCGAGAAGCCGGGTCCAAAGGCGATCAAGAGATGCGGCCCGCGAGCGCCGCCTTTGACCGCGCGATCGAGCGCAAAGAGCGCCGTGGGCGAGGACATATTGCCGAAATCGCGCAAGATGCCGGCCGAGAGCGCAAGATCGTCAGGCGTAAGCCCGAGCACCATCCGCGCGGTCTCCAGGATCTTGGCGCCGCCTGGATGCAGCAGGAAGCCCGTGAACTCTCCGAGTGACATGCCGTTCGCATCGAGGAAATCCCGCACCGCCGGCGCCAGACGCTTCCTCATGAGCCCCGGAAGCTCGGGGCTCAGCACCACGCCGAAGCCGTCCTCCTTGATGTCCCAGCCCATGATGCGCTCGGTGTCGGGCCAGAAATGATCGCCCACGGCGAGGATGCGGCCACGCCCCGAAGCTCCTGCCTCCGACCCTCCCACATTGCGCAAGACGACGCCGGCGGCACCATCGCCGAACAGTGCGGCCGAAACGAACATCGCCATGCTCGGATCGGCAATGCGAAGGCAAAGGCTGCAAAGGTCCACAGTCAGAAACAATACATGGGCGCCGGGCATGGATTGGGCGTAACGCGCAGACCTGCCGAGCCCGGCAACGCCGCCCCCACAACCAAGTCCGAAGATCGGTATCCGCTCCACCGAAGGCGGCAGTTTCAGCCGGTTCATCAGCTTGGCGTCAAGGCTCGGGATGGCGAGACCCGTGATCGTGTTCACCACGAGAGCGCGAACGTCCTTGAGACCAATGCCGGCGGCAGCGATTGCCGCCAGCGTCACCTCCTCGAGCAGTTGAAGCGCGTGACGTTGGAAGACCTCGGTGCGCGCTTCCCAGCCGTGGCGCTCGTAATACCATTCCTTCGGCTGACAGAAGTAGCGGTTGCTGATGCCGGTATTGGTATAAAGGGCGCCGAGACGGGCAAGATGCGGGAACACATGCTTGGCGCGTTCGGCGATGTCGTCTTGGGAGACTTTGTGCGGCGGCACGGCCGTCGCCACGCTGGCGATCTCGACGTCGAAAGCCGGTGTCCTTTGGCGCGCCTGCTTAGTCCTGGTGGCGGTCTTGAGCATCCGGCTCCCACATCACCGTCGCCTGCTGTGGGCCACTATGGGCCTCAGGCATGGCGGCAGGCCAGGGGCCCTATTGGCGCACATCCTCAATTCTTTGTGTGGAGGAGTGGCTTCAATTCGCCACAAACCCGCCAGATGGGGCTCAGTCCTTGAGGATGCTGCCGTCGGCGCCGTAGTGTTTCGGAATGCTCCCCTTGCGGTCGAAGCCCCGCGCGTTTCTATCGGCGATCGCCGGTCCATGTCGTCTCGCCAGATCGTGGTTTCGATGCGAGCAGCCTTGCGAGGCCACGAGCCGCATCATAGAAGGCTCTGACCTGAACTTTCCAGCGTGGTCACGCCCGTCATGGCAGAGATGAAGATCGCAGTGCTCGGGGCCGCCGGACGCATGGGCCAGGCGCTTACCCGCACCGTTGCCGCAACGGCAGGCTGCGTCGTCGCCGGCGGGATCGAGGCCAAGGGCTCCCCTGCCGTCGGCCGTGACCTCGGCGAGATGGCCGGGCTCGAGCCGCTCGGCATCGCCATCACCGACGATCCTTTGCCGGTGTTTGCCGCCGTCGACGGCGTGCTCGATTTCACCACGCCCGCCTCGACCACCGCGTTTGCGGCGCTCTCAGCCCAGGCGCGCATCGTTCATGTCATCGGCACCACCGGTCTCTCCGAGGCCGATGAGGCCAAGATCGAGGCTGCCGCCCGTCACGCCACCATCGTCAAAGCCGGCAATATGAGCCAGGGCGTCAACCTCCTCGCCGTGCTGACCGCTCGCGTTGCCGAAGCCCTCGGACCTGAGTTCGACATCGAGATCCTGGAGATGCACCACCGCCATAAGCGCGATGCTCCCTCGGGCACCTCACTTCTACTCGGAGAGGCTGCCGCCAAGGCCCGCGGCATTTCGCTGGATGACCGAGGGGTGCGCACCCGCGACGGCGAGACCGGGCCGAGGCGCGAGGGCGATATCGGCTTTGCCGCACTGCGTGGCGGCGATGTCGTAGGAGAGCACCGGGTAATCTTTGCCGGGCCCGGCGAGAGGATCGAGCTTGCCCATATCGCCACCGACCGCGGCATTTTTGCCCGAGGCGCCGTCAAAGCAGCCTTGTGGGCGAGGGGAAAGGGCTCTGGCCTCTATTCGATGAAGGACGTTCTGGGCTTGTAATGCCGGCAGGATCAGACCTACCTCTTCTCTCGTCTGGCAGAATGCCGCGTGGTTGCCTAAAACGCGGCTCCCCTTCGCCGGAAATGGGCCCGAAACGGAGGCGATGTGAGATCGACTTTAACGTTCCTCGCTTATGCTGAGGGCGAAGCTTAAGGAACCGCTTCGGCGGGGCTAGGCAGCAGAAGGCGATGACAGGGCCCTCTCAAGACGAAGAGCCAGCTAAGCTCGGCAACGTGCTCGTCCTCGTGCGCCACGGCGAGAGCGAATGGAACCGCTTGAACCGCTTTACCGGATGGAAGGACGTCGACCTCACCGAGGAAGGGATTTTCGAGGCGCATCGCGCCGGCGCCATGCTCGAGGAGGAAGGCTGCCGCTTCGAAAGCGCCTATACCAGCACGCTGAAGCGGGCGCGCCACACCTTACACATCATTCTCGGCGAGATCGAGCAGGAGGAGCTTCCCATCGTCACCGACGCCGCCTTGAACGAGCGTGACTATGGCGAGCTGATGGGGATCAACAAAGAGGATGCGCGCAAGCGCTGGGGCGACCACCAGGTGAATCTGTGGCAGCGCTCCTACGATATCGCGCCACCCGGAGGCGAGAGCCTCAAGGACACCGCGGCACGGGTGCTGCCCTTCTTCGAGAAACGCATCGCGCCCGAGTTGCGGGCGGGCAAGAACGTGCTCGTCGTCGCCCACGGCAATTCACTGCGCGCGCTGATCATGCAGCTCGATCGGCTGACCCCTGAAGAGGTGATGGCGGTCGAGCTCGGCACCGGCCGGCCGCTGATCTATCGGCTCAATGCCGACGGTACCGTGGCCGAGAAGCGCGACATCGCGGCCTAGACCGCGGGGCTCTTGGCGGAAGAGAGCGCGGCTGATAGCGCCAGCGCAAAGTCCTCGCGCTCTGGGTCGGTCAAGAAGCTCGCGAACACCAGCCGGTTGCCATGCGAGGCAAGCGACAGCTGCGTCGGCCGGCCGATCCTCTGCTCGAGGCTGAGCCGCACCCAATAGGGGTTGAAGCTCCAAACTTGCGAATCCCCAGATGGCGCGACGCGCGTGATCGTGAGCTCATCCTGTTGCAGGTCCACCGTCTCGTAGAGGCGGAGCGCCCGGAAGTTGAGCCTGAAGGCGGCATAGAGCAGCGCGACGTCGAGCCCCATGAAGCCCACCACCGGCCAGGCGCCGATCATGTAGAACAGGAGCCCGGTGCCGAAGTTGACGAGGCACACCGCCCCCATCAGCACCATGAAGCCCTTAGGCCCCAAGGACCTGTGCGGCATGAGCACGGCGCTGAAGCGCGCGGCGTCGTGTCGTGGATGGCGAGGCTCTGTCATGGCAAGCCAAGATCTAGAGCATGATCCGGAGTGAGTGGCGGCGCGAGACGATCATGCTCAAACAAAATAGTCAGTCGCGCCGCGCGATTCAATTGCAGGCCGCGAGCGCTCCAAAGCTCGATTCGGTGGTAGACAGGGGCCCGTGGCGGTTCAAAAGAAAAGCGGCAAGCAGCCTAGAGCCAAGAAAGCTCCGGGATCGCGGCTGACGCAAAGCCAGATCGACGAGGTCTTCCGCCGCTTTCACGAGGCCTGCCCGCACCCCAAGACCGAGCTTCACTACCGCGACCCGTTTACCCTGCTGGTGGCCGTCGTGCTGTCGGCGCAGGCGACCGACGCCTCCGTCAACCGCGCTACGCCCGATCTCTTCCGCATCGCCGGCACGCCGGAGAAGCTCATCAAGCTCGGCGAGGCGAGGCTCACCGAGAAGATCAAGACCATCGGTCTTTACCGCAGCAAGGCGAAGAACCTGATCGCAGCCTCGCGCAAGCTTGTCGAGGAGCATGACAGCAAGGTGCCCGATAATCGCGAGGCGCTGGAGACGCTCCCCGGGGTCGGGCGCAAAACCGCCAATGTCGTGCTCAATGTCGCCTTCGGGCGGCCGACCATCGCCGTCGACACCCATATCTTCAGGGTCGCCAACCGCACGGGGCTCGCGCCCGGCAAGACGCCGCTCGAGGTGGAGCTCACGCTCGATAAGGTCGTGCCCGAGCGCTACAAGCACGACAGCCATCACTGGCTGATCCTGCATGGGCGCTATGTGTGCAAGGCGCGCAAGCCCGAATGCTGGCGCTGCCTCATCGCCGACACCTGCCTGTTCACGCCCAAGACCCCCGCGCCGGGGTGAGGACGGAGCCCTTGTCCTCGGCGACTATCCCCGGCTGGAACCAAAGTGGGCCCATCTGAGTTGGCATACCGGCATTGGCACGGTT
>DFXC01000009.1:617-6016 GCA_002383105.1 Hyphomicrobiaceae bacterium UBA4118 | reverse complement strand
ACTGTTTGCAGGTTTCTATTGAAAAGGTAAGTGAAACGGTACTTTAATTGATGGAATGCGAATGTGCGGGATCGGAATTATCGTCGATGGAGAATTCTGATGATTATTGTTACTATTATTAGCATTAGGAGAGAGGGGTAGGATAAGATTGTTGTTACTGGTAGTAGTAGTAGTAGTAGTAGTAGTAGCTTTTCTTCTTGCAGTACTTCTTGAGAACGTCGCCACAATATTGCACGCCGTAGCTATACCAGCACCACTGGCAGTATTTGCAGCCGTATTTTCACCAGCAGTTCCAGTAACCACCGCTTACTGGGGTAACTGCCGAAGCAACTCCGACAGCATGCGGCAACAAAGCGAAAGAACCCATCGGCGCAGCCCAGGCGGCAAGGGCCCCTGCCGCAACCGTCACCACCGCCAAGAATCCCCGCACCGTTAGGCATTCTCTGGTCCTCCTTTAGCGGAACGGCATCGCCGCCACGGCGCCCCGGCGAGCTTGCGTCACAACATCGCGTGTAGCGGTGCAACAAGGGCAAACCCGCGGAAACGTGGCAGAACACGTAAACGTGACTTCCCAGGAAGAATTCGCGCGTTGCAAGGAAGCGCTAGGCAGAGTGACCTAAAGATAGCATATTCCGGCGAGGCGGGAAGACTCCGCCGGGCATCAAACATGGGGGAGCCCTATGATCCGTAAATTGCTGGTAGCTGGCATTGCGCTGGCCGCCGTCGCCGCCTTCACCACCGTGTCGCAGCCGGTTCAGGCCGGAAGCTGCGCGGTTGTCTCAGCCAAGGCGCGCGGCCTCAATGAATCCAAAGTTTCCGCAAGGTCGCTGAAGAACCTGAAGCACAAAGTCAACCACTGGGCGAAGAAGAACAAGCTCAAGCTGGTGAAGGAAGGACACGCCTCGACCGTTTGTTCGAAGAAGGGTGCCCTCACGGTTTGCACGAGCTCAGCCAAGGTCTGCGGCTAGCCTCCAATCCGATCCAACGCTTGCGAAGGTGCGGTGACGCGATGGTAACCCATGCCGCTCAAAATTCAGGGCGATTCGAAACCTTTCCGCCTCCAGCCGAGTTAGCAGGTCACATGTCCAGGCTTCCCGCCCTTCGCAAGTTTCTTCCTCTGATGGCGTCCCTGATGGGCGCCGCTTTCGTGCTGTTCGCCATGCAAAACGCGCAAGCGCAGCAGCGCTACAAAGGCGAGGCTGCCGAGCAAGGTCCCGGCACTTATTCTATGCAAGGCGGCCGTGGAAACGGCATCGGCGGCTATTCGCTGAGGCTCAGCGACATTTGGGGTCCGGCCAAGATGCCTCCGGCGCCAAAGGATTTCGGGCCGCATTTCGACTTCCCGCCCGAGCCGCTGAACGGCGCGCCCTTGCACGATCCCTATCCAAATTAATCACCCGGCGTCACACAAACCTCGCCGGCCGCGAAGCCTAGATGGGTCTTGCACTTAGCGGGCTCGCGCCCCTAGAGTGAGGCGTTTTGCGGGCAGATTGCGAACCCGGGTGGAGATTTTCCGCATACGCTCCTTGGGAAGCAACGCGGTTTCTTATCCCGTTTTCCAGACTTGCCTGATTATCCGCACGCCGCTAGCGGGCGGACCATCTGGAAGGGGGAAAGGAGTTTCCCATGCGTCAGACCGGGACGGTCAAGTTCTTCAATCATTCGCGAGGGTTCGGCTTCATCACGCCGGACGATGGCGGCAAGGATGTCTTCCTGCATATCTCAGCATTGCAGAAGTCGGGTCTTCCGGCGGTCGACGAGGGTGCGCGGGTATCCTTCGAAACCGAGCCAGACCGCCGTGGTAAAGGTCCGCAAGCAACCAACGTGCAGCTCGGCGAATAGCTCTCCCCCACATTCGAACTTTGAACCCATCCGCTCCGCTTGCGGCGTATTGAGCGCGGCTAGC
Organism: Hyphomicrobiaceae bacterium UBA4118; assembly: GCA_002383105.1. Classification (GTDB taxonomy): domain Bacteria; phylum Pseudomonadota; class Alphaproteobacteria; order Rhizobiales; family Methyloligellaceae; genus Methyloceanibacter. The sequence goes on along the minus strand of DFXC01000009.1, from coordinate 4,110 downwards.
GGCGGCGGGATCCATCGTCGGCGCGCCCGGACGAAAGGGCGAGCGGGCTTTGCCCGCGAGCCATGGCGATGAACGGATCGCAAATCCCTGCCCCCGCGCTTGGGCGCGTGCTCGACCAGCTTGCCCACGACGAGGCGGCGGCGCTCGAGCGGCTGTTCCGGCTGCTCGCCATCCCGAGCGTCTCGACCGACCCCGCTCATCACGAAGCTTGCATCGAAGCGGCGGAATGCTGTGCGGAGGCCTTGAGCGAGATCGGATTTGACGCGCGCGTCGAACCGACCTTGGGCAAGCCGATGGTGGTCGGGCATTGGCGGGCGAAGGTTCGCGAGCGAGCCCCGTTGCGCGTGCTGTTTTACGGCCATTACGACGTGCAGCCGCCCGACCCACTGGAGGAATGGAGCGCGCCGCCCTTCGACCCGCGTCTCGCAGAGGACCCTCGCTACGGCACCATCATCGTCGCCCGCGGCGCCTCCGATGACAAGGGCCAGCTGATGACCTTCATCGAGGCCTGCCGCGCCTGGCTCAACGAGCATGGCGAACTCCCCGTCGACGTCAGCGTGCTCATCGAGGGCGAGGAAGAATCGGGAAGCCCGAGCCTCGCCCCCTTCCTCGCCGCCCATGGTGAGGAGCTCAAGGCCGACATCGCTCTCGTTTGCGATACCGGACAGTGGGATGCCGACACGCCCGCCATTACCGCCTTCCTGCGCGGACTGGCGTTCTCCGAGGTCACCATCACCGGTCCATCGAGAGATTTGCATTCGGGCCTCTATGGCGGGCCGGCATGCAATCCGCTGCGCGTGCTCGCCGAGATCCTCGCCGCGCTGCACGACGATCAGGGCCGCATCGCCATTCCCGGCTTTTACGACGACGTTCGCCAACCGTTGCCCAGCGAGCTTGCCGCCTGGCGCGCCCTCGGTTTCGACGAAGCAGGCTTTCTCGGCGGAATTGGCCTGAGCGAGCCGGCCGGCGAGACGGGCTTCAGTGTCTTGGAGCAGCTCTGGTCGCGCCCGACGGCCGAGATCAACGGCATCGTGGGAGGCTATGGCGGACCGGGGACCAAGACGGTGATCCCGGCGCACGCCACCGCCAAGCTCTCCTTCCGCCTCGTTCCGGGCCAGAGCCCGCGCAGGATTCTCGATGGCCTGCATCGCTTCGTCGAGAACCTCTTGCCGGCCGATGCAAGCGCGTCCTTCAAGGGTGACGGCGGGTCGCCGGCGGTCGGCTTCGACACGCAGGCGCCGGCCTTTCGGGCCGCCTCGCGCGCCCTCGAAGCGGAATGGGGCAAGCCCCCCATCATCGTCGGCTGCGGCGCCTCCATCCCCATCGTCGAATCCTTCCGCTCGCGGCTCGATATGGACGCGCTCCTTGTCGGCTTTGCCCTTGATGACGACCGCATCCACTCGCCGAATGAGAAGTACAATCTGCGGAGCTTCAAGAAAGGCGCCCGGAGCTGGGCGCGCATCCTGGCCGAGCTTGGTGCGATCGATGTCAGTGCGACCTAGGCTCGCCCTCCCCTTCCTCATCGCGCTGTCGGCTCTGCTCACTGCAAGCGCTGCACCTGCCGGCTGGCGCGACAAGCCCGGCGCGTTCGACTACTACGTGCTCGTGCTCGGCTGGGCGCGGTCCTATTGCCGGAACGAGCGTGCCGGAGCACTTTCTCGCCCCCGGAGCGGAGCTTGTCTTGTCGGCCGAGGAGATCGAGCGCGAGTTTGCTGCCGCTAATCCCTGGCTCAAGCCCGAGATGTTCTCGGTGAGCTGCCGTGGCGCCGACCTGCTCGACGTCAGGGTCTGTTTCGGCCGCGATCTCTTCCCGCGTAGCTGCGGCGTCGACGAGGACCAGACGCGGCTCTGCCGGGCGAGCAAGATCGAGGTGCCCCCGGTCACGCAGTGAAGCAGCGACAGCGCGACAGTAACGGCGGACCGACACTAGAAGCGATAGATGGCCGAGCCGCGAAAGCTGTTGGCGTCGGGATCGTAGGTCACGGAGCCGCCCGGATAATTCACCGTCTCGGAACTGAAGTCGGTGAACTGGTAGTCGAAGCGGGCGCTCCAATGTGGATTGAGCGCGACCTCGGCGCCGCCGCCGACGCTCCAGCCGAAGAAGTCCGCACTTCCCGAGCCACCGCCGAAGCCGGTGACCGGCAGATCGGCATTGGCCCAAGCGCCGCCGAAGGTGGCGAAGAGGAGCACCCGCGGCGTGACGGTGACGCCCGCGCGCAGGCGCAGGTCCGCCATGGTGTCGATGCTCGGGTTTGCCTCGTTCGCACCGTTATTGAAGTGGCGGCTGCCGCTGATATCGGCGCCCAGAAAGTCCCCTTCGACGCCGACCACGACCGGGCCGTTCTGCCAGCTCCAGCCGCCGACGACGCCGCCGAGAATTCCGTTCGAATCGATCTGTCCGCTGGCGGGCGCGAAATCGTAATTGACCGTGGCGCCGCCGATGGTGCCTCCGAGCCACCAACCTTCGAAGACATTTTGCGGAGGCAGCGGCTCGCCATAGACAGGGGGCAAAGCCTCAGGCGGCAGGTCGGCACTCAGCGTAGGGCTTGAGGCCGTGGCGCCGGCCGTCAACACGGCAGCAAGAGCCAAGGCCTGGTTCAATCGCGTACGCATAACAGACTTCCCTCACGAATTGGAGGCTCGGTCCGTCGCCGCGCTCAGCACGAAAGGTGCACTGGACCAAGCGCTCACGGCCCCAGGGTAGTGCCCTACCCTTACCGAGGGTTAACAATGAACCGGGGCGAAACTTCGCATGGTAAGCGGCAGGTTAATGACCATCGCAAGGCGGAACGTGGATTGGCTTGGCGAAAAGCGCCGCTTGCCCGTGAGTGCACGGGTGCTTGCCTGCGCGTGATAGGTCAGGCGGCGCGGAATAGTGCAACGCAGCCTTCCCTCCTGATTTCGACCTCGTCGAAACGCTGTTTCAAGCCCTCCGACAGGGAGGCGATGTCGTCCTCGCGATTATTGAACACGCCCTTGGCGTTATAGAGATCGAGCAACGCTCTCGCCGCGCGGTTCGGCGCCATCCCGCGCCCGAGTATCGTCGCACCGAACAGCGCCGCACGCTTACCCATCAGCGGCCGCAAGTGATCGACCACCTTCAGCTTCTCGCCCATTGTACCGGGGAGGCAATGCAGCACGTAAGTGAGCCCGACGGATGAGAACGGCGCCAAGTCGAGCTTGATCGGAGCGAGCAGGTTCACTTGGTAGAGGGACGGCCTGAAGCGTGCGAGCCTTCGCCCGGCGCGCTCGAGACAGTGGCGATTGATGTCGAGCAGGACGAGACGGTTGAGCTCGGCTCCGCCCGCCCGGTCGAGAAAGAAGCCGGTGCCCACGCCAGCCTCGAGGTGATTGGCCGAGAGGCCAGTGCAGTAAAGCGAAACCAGCCGCCGCGTCGGGCAACGCCAGGCGAAACGGTTGGAGAGGCCATGAACCAGGACGTCGTAAATGGAGAGCATCAAGGGCGTGTAGATCGCGTGCGCCTTGGCGATCG
>DFXC01000009.1:0-321 GCA_002383105.1 Hyphomicrobiaceae bacterium UBA4118 | reverse complement strand
GAGAGTCTGCCACCGCCCGCGCGCGAAAAAAAGGGCGCTCGCTCCGAGCAAGCCCACAGCGGCTAGCCTCGCCGACGGAGAGGCCGGCTATCAGTGCATATTCGCTAGAACAGCCCCACGAAGGCTGCGATGATCGCTATGGCCAGGAGAACTGGCTCCAAGACGCCCATCCCACGATTCATCGTCGATCCTATCAGTCATCAGCTTTGAGGGGTTGACGACTACTCGCGAGGATCGTTGACCATCCAAATAGGCTTTTGGGTGCGCGGAGAAGCCGCGCAACGCCATTTCCAGAATCCCCAAAAAGGGGCCCCCTCTGTC
>DFXC01000041.1:1407-4800 GCA_002383105.1 Hyphomicrobiaceae bacterium UBA4118 | reverse complement strand
CTTACTATGTGCTTGCTGGATATTTATCGAGGGATAAAAGGTTCGGCCTAAGTTATTGATTTATTGGCGATTCCACGCATCCCATGCTGGTACGAGGAGCAAACTTCGGACCTCGAGGATAACCGCATCTTACTCTGGACGCTGCATTGCGTGAGGCGACAAGCACTTCGTCAAGAGAAGGTGAGGATCGAGCTCGATCGCGCGCGCCGTGCGCTCGACGGCACAATCACCCTAGAGCAGTGTTACCCAAGTGATTGCGTGAATAGACTTTATCATCGGCTCAACGATTATGCACCGATGCATGGGCTTTGCCGCTTTATTCTCGAGCAAACGGGACCCGGGCTCCTTCGCCAAGCCAGCGACACGGCTGACCAGGTCTCCGCGCGTAAGGACGGAGTTGTCATCTGACATTGCCGTGGCGCCGAGACGAAAGCTCGACGCGTTAGCCATGACTTGCAGGATCTCAGCCATGGGCAGAGGCCCTTGCCTGCCTGCCCATGCAAGCACCGATCCCGTCGCGGTGAACGGCATAAACGCGCGGCGCCAGCGTGTAGTAGCTTCCCCAGGCTTCGGGGTTGGCGACCCGCGAGCGGTCGGCTTTGGCAAGTGGCGCTAGCGGCAAATTCAGCCGCTCAAGGAGCGCCTTGAGTGGTGCGGTGGCGGTGAAGACGGCCCACTCAAAGCCGGCAGCCTCTCCGCAGGCGATGATCTTGCGAAGGAACGAGCCGACGAGCTGCGGCGCGCGGCTGGCAAGAGAGGTGACCTCGAAGATCTTCCCGCGGCGGACTGGATGACGGCGCAACGCCGACAGCAGCACATCCACCGGCGCATCCAGATAAACCTCCGAAAAAAAACCGTCGGCCGCAAAGCGCAGTCCGGCCGCGCAATCGATCGCGTTATCGGCGCCGATGCGGGACACCAGTGTGTCAGGAAAGGTTGTGATGCGCGCCGCATAGTGACGCGCATAGACTTCCGCTATCAGTTTCTCTGCTCTTAGTCGCAAGTCGTCGTTACGCGGAATTATTGTTACCCGCATCCCGAACTCCCCTTATTTTTGTGAGGAACACGGTCTGGGGAGCCGCTTACAGACGCCTTACAGCCGCCAAAAGATCACAATCGGAGCAAGGATTCCGGCCTGGCGGGCTGCTCGCGGAAGGGCAGAGGGGTCTCCAGCGTCCCGGCCGGAATCGTCTCGAACTGCATGGTGAAAATGGCCCCACCCTCGGGCGCATCGTCCACCGAAATGACCCCGCCATGGGCGATCACGGTGCGAGCGGCAATGTCCAATCCGAGACCGGCGCCGCCTTTCTGGTCGCGCCCTCCCTGCCAGAAGCGGCGAAATATCGCATGCCGCTGATCCGGCCGCACACTCCGCCGCGGAGCGGGTGCGGAGTCCGATCAAGCAGTTGGCCCAACTCCATCGGCGCCTGCACCTATTCGGGGCGGCTGTTCCGCGTCGACGCCTCGCTGCCGCCAGGAAGCCAAGCCACGCACATCACCCACTCGCACACGGCCTCCGGGATGGCGCCGCATGCCGATTCGCGCAATATGGCGATTGACGCCAATGGCGATCTCCTCGAAGTCGACGATGGCGGTATCTACCGCCGCACACGGCCGCAAGCCAATGACGGTGATTGGTTTGCGATGGATGGCGACATCCAAGTCACCGAGTTTCATTCCATAGCCTGGGACGCCAATTTTCATCGCATGATCGGCGGCGCGCAGGATACCGGCACGCCTGAGCAGTTCGAAGGATCGGAACGGGAGTGGGAAAGCGTCTCAGCGATGGCGGGGTCGTCGCCGTCGATGACACGAGCACGCCCGGGGTTTCCTACCGCTATTCGAGCTATTACGATCTCGGCGACTTTCGCCGGCAATTCTTCGACACCGTCACCAAGCGGAAGGTCAATGTGCCGGTAGGCCTGTTTGCGATCGGCAACGGCGCTGCGCTCAAACCCCAGTTCTACACCCCCATCAAGCTCAACGAGGTCGATGCCACGCGCCTCATCATCGGCGCTGCCAACTCCGTTTATGAATCGCTCGACCAAGGAGACACGATCGAGGAGATAGGACCCGGCATCGAAGTCAATGGGTTCGGCACCGGCAATCCGGACATGCTCTATGTCGGATCGGGCCGGAAGGTGTATGTGCGCAAAGAGGCGGCCCCTGCCCCTCTCGTCGCGGCGGAGTCTTATCCCGGCTCGAGCTATGTGGTGGGAATTGCCATCGATCCCGTAAACCCGCAAACCGCCTTTGTCATCGACGCAAGCAATGTCTTTCTCACCAAGGACGCGGGCGCGACCTGGACCAAGATCACCGGCAATCTGATGACGTTCGATCCGGTCGTGCTTGGCTCGATCGCCTATGCCACCGATGTCAACGGCGGCTCCTTGTTTGTCGGCACGAATGCTGGCGTCTTCGTCGCTGCGGCGCCGGACTTTTCCAACTGGAGCAAGCTTGGATCGGGACTTCCAAACGCGCCGGTCTTCCGAATGGAGTACAATGCCGCCGATGAGATCCTCGCCGCCGGAACGCTTGGGCGCGGCGCCTGGACCCTGCGCCTCAAGTAAGAGCCCTAGTGATGCAAGTCCGAAGCTCAAAGATCGCCAATATCGAGGCCTCCGCGCTGACGCGGTCCTCCGGCCGTTGGTACTTGACCGCGCGCTTGAATTGCCCTCCGCCGGCTAAGCTCCCGATCGTGGTAATCGTCATTGCCGTCGCCTTGGTGGCGGCCCCGCTCTTCGCCTGGAGCCAAGGAACCGCGAGCAGCTTCCAGTTGACCCCGGGCATAGTCGTCGATCTTGACAAGAACCAGGCTTACGTGATGCGCCCCGAAGGCGGCGTCCTCGCTCTAGACCTTTCTCACGGCGCTGAGGTTTGGAGCTCCGTGGCGGCGGCGAAGCCGCTCACCCTTGCTGGCGACATCCTCGTCAGCCAGGCAGAGCCCGAGGGGCGCGGGAATGAGCTTAAGATCGTGTCCCTTAGCACTTCCGAGGAAGGACGGCAGATCTTCGAGAAGACCATCCCCTTGCCACCTGCGGTGAAGACGTCCGTCACTCGATCCGTGACGCAGTCCTTCAATGCCGAGGCGCACGTCGCTGCCGGCGAGGCGGCGGTGTCCTGGCAATATAAAGAGGGGATCGCGCAAGGCATGCGCGCCGGTCACGAAGTGCTGCCAGGCGAGGCTGGCCCAACCGAGAGCGAGCTTCCTCCAGGGGCGCTCCGGGAAGAGAGAGAGCACGGCGGGGAAAGCACCGCGCCCAAGGTGATGGACGGCGCCTTTCGCCTCAATCTCCAATCCGGCGCCGTCACACCGCAAAGGCCCGATCGCGCCGCTCTCGCTGCGCCGCTGACCGGACGCGCGGTGCGGCTTGCCGCCGGCGCTGCGCTCGC
>DFXC01000041.1:0-1186 GCA_002383105.1 Hyphomicrobiaceae bacterium UBA4118 | reverse complement strand
CGCGCGCCGAACGGCTCGGCGTTGGAGCAATATGTTTGGACCCTCTACGATCGGAGCACAGGCGAGCGCATCGGTCAGTTCAAGACCCATGTGCACTACGCGCCGTTCTTCGTGACCGGCACCGAGCTCGTCTACCAAATCGGCCCCTTCGAGCGGAGCACGGACACCGGCGTGGTCGAAGAGCCGGCGCAGATCAGGGGGGTCGACCTCAAGACCGGCAACACACTTTGGGTTGCGCCCATTCGCGACATCGTCGACCGGACGTCGCCCCCGCCGTAGGTCATGAGCTCCTTTACCAAAAGCGACCGCTCGCGCCCACGATGATCGTTAGGAGGCCGAGCACCAGGTTGGCCGCGACGATGCGACGAATCTGATCCAGCTGCTTGGCGGCTGCGGGGAAATGCCTCCTCTCCACGGCATCGCTAAAACGGCGCCAGGGCATGAAAAACAGATACAGGAACAGCAGCATCATCACGATGCCGATGCCCTGCATGACTTGGATGTACAGCCCGGCGCCCGCGAAACCTCCGAAATAGAGGAACACCATGCCATAGCCGCTGGCGAGCAGCAGAACGACGCTCGACCACACCCATGGGAAGAAACGGCGGAAGACGCGGTGCCAGAGCCCAAGCCGCACCTCGGGCTCAAGCGGCCCCGCCGACTGGCGCAACACCATATATGCGAAGAACATGCCGCCCACCCACACCACGACGGCAAGGACATGGAGGGCGATGAGGAGTGCCACGCACCGAGGCTATCACATGACCTCAGCAGGCGGATATCAGCTTTGGGTCGGTTGCTGACGTCAGCGCGGTCCATCGAGTTGGTCCGCTTCGTGCCAATTGCAGACATGGGTGCGCAGCAGGTTTTGGCCCCCGGTCTGGAATAGGGACCTGGCTACGCGGAGACGCGGTTCATCGCGTGATGCGGGTGATCTTGGAGCCCTCAAGACTCAAACTATACATCAGCCCCTGCTGATCAAGAATGAAGCCGATGATGGGGCTGGTAAGGCTGTCGGTATCGATGGATCCAGCAGCGCCAGTTGTGAGGATCACGATTGATCCGTCGATGCCGACCTTCCAGCCGTATGCGTTCTGGAATTGAGCTAACGCTTCTTCGGTCATAAACATGATGATGACGGATTGAGATTGAACCCCGAGTTGAAAGCCGAATGAGGCCGAGATTA